>JBJEFE010000001.1:0-19484 GCA_051873755.1 Bulleidia sp.
TCCTCCTTTCCGCCTCTGATTATCATCGAAAACCGTCAATGATAACAGGACACAAAACGACCATTTCAAAAAGAGAACCGTTTTTCACAGCTCTCTTTCCTTTTCTGTTCAGATTTCTTTTGAATCGTCTGCGTAAGTTGTATGCAGGAGGTGATGTGCCAGTTCAGAACCAGGTGCACCGAGGAACTCCTCATACAGTGTCTGGATGGACTTGGAGTCACAGGAGATACGTGCACTCTTGGATCTGTCGACCGCCTGAATACCCGCTCTTCTCTTTGCGACTGTTTCCGCATACCTGCCGTCTTTGGCAATCGGCTGACCGCCGCCGTTGAGGCATCCGCCAGGGCACGCCATGATTTCGATGAAGTGATAGTTCTTTTCACCGGATCTGACACGTTCGAGTACCTTACCGGCATTGGCAAGACCGGATGCGATACAGATGTTCAGCTGCTTTCCGCCGACTGTGACGGTGGATTCCTTGATTCCGGAGTCATAACCTGTTTCCCAGTTGATGTTCCATGGCGCATCACCATCCAGCCATACGCCTGCTGTACGGATTGCGGCTTCCATAACACCGCCTGTCTGCGCAAAGATATCCGCAGCACCTGTGGATTCACCCATCGGATCATCGAACTCCCCATCCGGAAGTCTGGAAATATCCAGACCGTATCTCTTTACCATGGAAATGAATTCCTTGACGGTCATGGAGTAGTCTGTCGGCTGTGCACCGTCCAGCATGTTCTGTTCTCTTGTGATTTCCTTCTTCTTTGCGGTACATGGCATCAGGGATACAATCACCATCTTCTTTGGATCAATGTTGTACTTCTGTGCATAGTATGTACGGCAGATGGAGGAGAACATTTCCTGCGGAGACTTACAGGAGGATGGATGATCGAGCATGTCCGGATACTGTGTTTCAATATACTTGACCCAGCCTGGGCAGCAGGACGTGATCATCGGCAGCTTACCGTTGTTCTGCAGACGTTCCACCAGTTCGTGCGCCTCTTCCATGATTGTCAGGTCAGCACCGAAATTGGTATCAAACACCTTGTCAAAGCCCATGTAACGCAGTGCTGTTACCATCTTCTTTGATACATCCGTACCAGGTTCAAGCCCAAAGCCTTCACCGATGGAGATACGGACAGCCGGTGCTGTCTGCACGATGCAGAAGGTATCCGGATCCGCAAGCTTCTTTTCGATATCCGGTGTATCCTCATACTGCATCAGAGCACCTGTCGGACATACCTGGATGCACTGACCGCAGTTGACACACTTGTGACCTTCAGAAATGACGGTTGCGAAACCTCTTTCGGATGCGGAGATCGCACCGATTCCCTGAATTTCCTTACAGATCGCTGTACATCTGTTACAGAGAATGCACTTGGAAGGATTTCTGAGAATGGAACCGTATCTGACCTCCTTATTTTCCTGGGACAGAGGTCCGGCAAATTCAAGGCGGTTGCTGATACCGAGTTTTGCGGATAATGCCTGCAGTTCACAGGAGTTGGATTTACGGCATGTCAGACATGCATTCGGGTGATTGGATAACAGCAGTTCGACGATATTCTTTCTTTCCTGTCTGACCTTATAGGAGTTGGTCATGATTTCCATCCCCTCTTCAAGGTATGTTGCACAGGCAGGACACAGGTTTCTCTTCCCCTTGACCTCAACCACACAGACGCGGCAGGAAGCCGGACGGTGTGTGAAGTTGCAGTCATCCTTCTTGAGGAAACAGAGTGTCGGAATATCAATACCGTGTTTCCTTGCGACATCCAGGATTGTCAAAGAGGAATCTTCCTGCATTGCAATTCCGTTTAATACAATATTCTTAAGCATTTTACATTCCTCACTTCCTGATTGCCTGCGGCTTTGCCGGACATACAGTCAGACACGTTCCGCACTTGACGCATGTATTGCCGTCAATCTCATATGCCATCAGTCTTGGATTCTTACCAGGACGGTCTGTCTTGTGAATTGCCTCTACCGGACAGTTGCGTGCACACATGCCGCAGCCAAGGCACAGCGATGGATCAATACTGAAGGAAACCAGTTTCTTACAGGATCCTGCCGGACACTTTTTGTCCACAACATGGGCAATGTATTCATCACGGAAATTCTTCAGTGTGGAAAGAACCGGGTTTGGAGCGGTCTGACCAAGTGCGCATAACGCACCGTCACGGATGGTGTTGGCAAGACGTTCCAGTCTGTCCAGATCCTCCATCGTTCCCTCACCTTCGGTAATCCTCTCCAGAATCTCAAGCATGCGCTTGTTTCCGATCCGGCATGGTGTACATTTACCGCAGGATTCCTCAACCGTAAATTCCAGATAGAACTTGGCGATATTGACAGCACAGTCATCCTCATCCAGGACAATCATACCGCCGGATCCCATCATGGATCCTCTTTCAACAAGGTTGTCGTAGTCAATCGGTGTATCCAGATCCTTTTCGGTCAGACATCCTCCGGATGGACCGCCGGTCTGTACGGCCTTGAACTTCTTTCCGTTTTTGATGCCGCCGCCGATATCATAGATGATTTCACGCAGTGTCGTACCCATCGGTACTTCGACAAGACCGACATTGTTGACCTTGCCCGCAAGCGCGAATACCTTTGTACCCTTGGAACGATCGGTACCGATGGACGCAAACTTCTCTGCACCGTCAAGAATGATTGTCGGTACATTCGCCCATGTTTCAACGTTGTTGACATTGGTCGGTTTGCCGTTAAGACCTCTGACAGCCGGGAACGGCGGTTTGAGTGTCGGTTCACCGCGGTGTCCCTCAATGGAGTGAATCAGAGCGGTTTCCTCACCGCATACAAAGGCACCTGCACCATACTTGATATGAATGTGGAAGGAGAAGTCCGTACCCATGATGTTGTCCCCAAGGCAGCCGTGTTCTTCCGCATCCTGAATTGCAATTCTCAGACGCTTGATGGCCAGCGGATATTCGGCACGGATGTAGATTTCACCTTCATCGGCACCGATCGCATAACCGGCAATTGCCATCGCTTCAAGAACGGAGTGCGGATCACCCTCGAGAATGGAACGGTCCATGAACGCACCCGGGTCACCTTCATCGGCGTTGCAGATGATGTATTTTTTGTCGGAAATGCTTGCACGTGCAAAAGACCATTTCTTTCCTGTCGGGAAGCCGGCACCGCCTCTTCCTCTTAAACCGGACTTTGTAACCTCATCAATGACCTGAATCGGATTCATGTCAAACAATGCCTTTGCCAGAGCCTGATAGCCTCTTGTAGCGATGCATTCCGCGAAGTTTTCAGGGTTAATCAGACCTGCCTTATGCAGGGCAATACGATGCTGTTTGCCATAGAACGGAATATCGTTCTGATGCTTTGCGGTTTCAATCGGTGTGATTCTGTACAGCAGTTCCTCAACAACCGTGTTATTTACGATACTGTCAATGATAGCTTCCGCATGTTCCTGATGTACCTGGACATAGAAGATGTTGTCAGGATAGATCTTGACAATCGGACCTCTTGCACAGAAGCCGAAGCAGCCTGTGATGTCCGCATGAATTCTGTCTTCCAGCCCTCTTTCACCAATGACTTCATTCAGACGGGCAACCAGTTCCAGGGATTCCTGTGAGGCACAGCCTGTACAGGAACAGACGGAAATGATGCGCCTGGTCTGCGGATCAAAGTTCAGTTTATTGTCGACAAGACCTCTGACACGTTCATACATGTCCATCAGATCCTGTCTGGATGTCATCTTTTCACTCATAATGCACTCTCCCTGTTCATATAGGAATCAAGAATTCCAGGAACGTCGTCTTCTGTGATATTGCCGTATGTCTTGCCGTTGATCTGCATGACCGGAGCCAGAGCACAGGCACCGACACAGCGAAGTGTCGTGATGGAGAATTTTCCATCCTGTGTAGTTTCACCGTTTTTGATGCCAAGGTAGCTTTCACAGGCTGACAGCAGCTTGTCAGAGCCCTTGACAAAGCATGCCGTACCAAGACAGATACTGATGACATTCTCTCCCTTTGGCTTCATGGAGAAGAAGGAATAGAATGTGACCACCCCGTAGACCTGGGAAACATTGACGCCGATCCTGTCCGCGATATGTTTCTGGACCTTCATCGGCAGGTATCCGAAGATTCCCTGCGCGTTATGCAGAATGGCAATCATCTCACTCGGATCAGCACCAACCGAATCAATAAAGGCGTCCAGTTCTGCAAACATCTCTTCGTTTGTTCTCATTTGTTTGTAACCTCCGTTTTTCTGTGATTTCGACAAACAGAAAAATACTGGCGGATGAAATTCCGGAAAAAAGAAGCCCTGTAAAGTATCCGCCTGTATATAAATTCATTCTAACAGAACAGAGAGGTAAATGTAAGGGGTTACATATAAATATCAGTACAGATAGAGAATATTCGCATAAAAACAGATCTGTTTTTTCAGGATCGAGGATTGAAAAAGAACCATGGAGTCAACCATGGTTCTGTTGTTCAGAAGTAACTGAGTTTGACGCGCTTTCCCATTTTACGCAGGCATTCCGACAGATTTTCGACAATATTCATCTTGATGTTGAAATTGATCGGAAGTTCGGGATTCTGATGGGCGGGATTGATTGCCTTGCCGACATAGAAACTGATGTCCGTTGCCTCTTCAAATAACAGACGGCAGATCTGTGATGCGCCATCCTGAGAATTTGCCCAGTCCTGCCGGTATTTATCATCACTGATATGATCTCTTGCATATTCCAGTACCCGGTTCATGGTAATCACACCTTCGGTTGCCAGGTCAATCCCCTCCACCTTTGCGATCGGCGGAATGTCAGAGCGTGAATAATGGAGTGAGGTTCTGACCGGCTTTTTCAGATACCCTGCCGCAATGTTGGTGGTTGTACCGCCACATACGATATGCTTGCCTTTTTTGGCAAAGAACAGAGACATCATACGGTCCGCATCATCTCTGTTGCTCGGCGGTCCAAACAGCAGGTTCATCGGCACACGCTTTCTGATCTTCAGCACACAGGCCGTCGCATCATCACCCGGTTTTTTCCCATACAGTGTATTGCATTCATCCACCAGCATCGTTGCCAGTGTTTTGGCATTGTGCCCAACAAGCGCCAGACACTGCATGTATGCCGCAATATCCTCTCTCTGCCAGCCGAAGTTGTATTCCTTCCCCATTCCCGCATGCGGGCAGCCGTCACTCATCGCAATGAAGATATCCCCTTCCTTCATCTTGATCTCGGAACTGTAGATCACCTTGTTGTCATAGTGAAGTTTACGGGTCGGGTAATCGATGATTTCCCCATCCCGGATCATGATGACAAGCGGGTTGTCATACTGGATGAGATGCAGATGCTCGGAATCAATCACATGCATGATTGTAAATGTGGAATATGCAACACCGCGTACCGAACAGATCGGAAGTGTGGCCGCAATCGTATTGACGCATTCATCCAGGGATAATCCCCGGGCTATCATAGTGGAGATGATCTTGGATGTCAGAGTGGAAAGAATGGATGCCTTGACGCCGGACCCTAGTCCGTCCGCAAGTACGATCACCGCGGAGTTGTCACCCTGATCCACGATATCCACGTGGTCTCCGCACAGCTCTTCACCATGGTGATTGATGGATTTCCATCCCGTATCGATACAAAGGTCATTCATCGGAAATGGACTCCTTCAGCTTTGTCAGGGCAATCTTTGTCTCCGCTGCGGTTTCACCAAGCAGGGACGCGATTTCCTGTACAATGCGCATCTGTTTTTCAACGACCGAGTCTGCGACTTCCGCCGTCTGACGGATGACATCAACTCTTTTCTCACGTTCAATCTGTTCATCCGTGATATCACGCATGATACAGATCAGAGACCGTGTTTCCGGATCATATGTGATGGTTGTCTCGACATACAGTCTGTAATCCGCCAGATACATGACTTCATCCCTGATGTTCTTTCCGGTTTCCAGCACACGTACAAACATGTCCGGATCCAGGATTCTTGTGACATTTTCACCAAGCACATCCGAATCCCTGCGGATTGACAACATGTGTCTTGCCATCGGGTTGATCTTCTGCACCTCAAGCCGTTCATTCAATACGAAGATGCCGTTAGGCGAATTGTCTGTGATATTATCGGTCAAAGCCGCACTCTGCGCCCGCAGATACGGGAAGCACATCGTGATTTCCGCCTTCTCCTGGAATACGGCGACAGCCTTTTTCCGGCATGTGTCATATCCGCATCCGCCGCAGTTGAGCTCATCCGCTTTGGTATGTTTGCCCATGCGGTTCAGGATGGCCTGAATCTGTGCTTCTGTCGGCTGTTTTTCAAATAACGGAACATATTCAAACTTCTGCCGGATTTCCTTTGTTTCAGGCTGTGGGACGTCAAAGTCCTGTTTTCCCGCATACCTGTCTACCGCAAGACGGTTGTCCAGCATGTGGTTTTCCTTGCGTTCCATCAGCGGTCCGCCGATGCAGGAACCTGCACAGGCAGACATCTCAATAAAGCATTTATGCACATTTCCTCTTTCAATGTTCTCAAGGAATTCCATGCAGTTTTCAACACCGTCAACACTGATATAGCTGTAATCCGGGTGGTCTGCCAGCATCGAACGGATAATCCCGCCGGTGGTCGGAAACAGTCTCGCCTTAGACTGTTCACAGTCATCCTTATCCTGTGCCACAACAATATTCTCCTCTTTCAGCCATTGTGACAGTTCATCAAATGTCAGTACCGCATCCACAATACCGCCGTATCTCTCCGCCTCATCCTTTTTGGAAATACACGGTCCGATAAACACGGTCTTACAGTCCGGATGTTCCTGTTTGATTTTCTGGCAGTGGGCAAGCATCGGTGAAAGCACATCCGCAAGATAACACAGTTCATTCGGATAGTATTTCTGTATCAGCAGGTTGATCGAATGACAACAGGAGGAAATCAGCACATCCTTATGTTCCTCGTTGATCAGTCTGTCATATTCACGCTTGACAATGGTTGCGCCGATGGCGGTTTCCTGCACGTCTTTGAATCCGAGTTTTGCCAGGGCATCCCGCATCGATGCAATGCCGGTATTGAACTGTGCCACAAAGGAAGGAGCCAGCGACACATACACATCCGCACCGGTGCTGAGATACATGCGTACCTGTGACATCTCGGAGAAGATATTCTTGGCATCCTGCGGACAGACGACAAAACACTTTCCGCACTGAATGCATTCCTCTGGAATAATATGTGCCTGACCGCCGGAAAAGCGGATCGCCTTGACCGGACAGTGGCGGATACATTTATAGCAGTTTGTACAGTCCGCCTTTTTCAGACGGATGAATTCTGTTGAAGTCATATATGTTTCTCCTAACGATTGATCCGTGAGGTTCCGTTTGACATGAAGTCAAGAATCTCACGTGCATTGAAGGCATTGGCATCACCGTATACGGTGTGTTTGAGTACGGATGCACATGTACCGAAGGATACGGTGTGATCCATGTCCATACCGGTCAGGATCCCGTACAGAATACCTGAGAAAAAGGCATCTCCCCCACCGACACGATCGACGATATCATCGATCTGATATGTGTCCGATACATGCAGTGTCCCATCATACAGGTAACCGGTCAGACGGTTGACACTGGTGGAAATGATTTCACGTTTTGTGGATGTGATGTACTTCAGATTCGGATACAGCTGTTTCATCTGATCATACACATCATTGAGTTTCTCTTCATAGCTCTCTGCATCACATGTCAGATGCAGGAAAGCCTGTGCACCCCTGTATCCTTCCGAGAATACATCAACGTATGGAAGAATGCGTTTCATGGCTTTGCCTGCCTCTTCCACAGTCCACAGTTTTGCACGGTAGTTGGAATCATATACGACCATGATGCCATGTTCTCTGCAGTACTGTACCATTGTCACAACCGCATCCTGCAGGGTATGATTCAACGCAGCCGTAATGCCGGATACGACAAACACGTCGATTCCGTCAAAGACATCTTCGAGTCTGATATCATCCAATGTAAAGGATGTCATCGCACTGTCGGCACGGTCATAGATCACAGAGGATGCTCTGTTTCCGCTGCCTGTTTCCAGATAATATGTACCCATGCGCATGTCATTGCGGATGATTTTTGTTGTGTCAATTCCATACTGTCTCAGGAAGGAGATCACGCCGTCCCCGATCGCATTGTCAGGAAGTATGGTCAGAACACTGCAGTCCATTCCCAGCTGTGCCAGGTTGACTGCCATGTTGGTTTCACATCCTCCCACGTGAACCTGAAACTGCAGCTGTGGAATCCGGTATCCCTTTGGGGTGCTGAATCGAAGCAGGGTTTCCCCCATGCACAGGATTTTCATGATTCCCGTACCTCTTTGACATAGGCAGCCGCGGTGGTTGTAATCTCTTTATATTTTCCCTGTGCACCAAGTTTATTCAGCTCACCACCGACACCGACCGCATCGGCACCGGCTTTCAGCCACTCCTTCACATTGTTGAGATTGACGCCTCCTGTCACCATGATGGTTGTCTGAGGCAATGGGGAACGGACAGCACTGATGTACTTTGGTCCAAAGGCACTGCCCGGAAACAGCTTGACGATTTCACTTCCGGCTTCCATGGCTGTCACAATCTCCGTGATCGTCATACAGCCGGGAATATACGGAACACCATAGCGGTTGCACAGGATCGCTGTCTCATGATTGAACGAAGGGGAAACGATGTATTTCGCACCGGCAAGAATTGCCATTCGGGCAGTCGGGCCATCCAGCACCGTACCGGCCCCGATGCATACCTGCGGATCGTTGTGATATGCCTGATTCAGTTTTGTGATGATTTCAGAAGCACTGGCATTGGTATAGGCAACCTCAATGGCTTTCAGGCCGCCTTCAATGCATGCCTTTGAAATGCTGAAGCCTTCCTCCATGGAATCTCCGCGGATGACCGCAACCAGTTTCTGACGTTTTAATTCTGTGATGATTTCTGACTTTTTCATAAGAACCTCAATCCATATAACCGCCCTTCATCGGTGATACGGCATGTTTTGTATAGAGTGACAGTGCACCCTTTGTAAAACGGGAAGGCCGCGGCTTCCATGCCTTTCTTCTTTCCGCAAGTACCTTTTCCACTTCTTCCATTTCCATCTTTTCACCATGAAGCCCCACAACATTCAGTGCTCTGCGGGAAACACTGATTTCAATCAGATCCCCGTCTTCCACCATGGCAATCGGACCGCCGTCTGCGGCTTCCGGTGATATATGACCGATGGCAGGTCCACGGCTGGCACCGGAGAAACGTCCGTCTGTCAGTAAGGCAATGGATGCGGAAAGTTCCGGATCACTGGAAATGGCTTCGGTTGTATAGAACATCTCCGGCATACCGCTCCCCTTTGGCCCCTCATAACGGATGAATACGGCTTCACCCGGATGAATGCGGTGTTTGAGAATAGCATCGATCGCATCCTCCTCACAGTCAAACACACGTGCGGAAAGCAGTGCCTCCTGCATGTTTTTCGGTACGGCAGAATGCTTGATCACAGCACCTTCCGGAGCCAGGTTGCCTTTGAGTACGGCAATGGCGCCTTCTTTATTCAGTGGGTGGTCTATCGGACAGATCAGCTTTTCCTTTGAAACACCGATCTGTTCAAGATATGTCTGACATCTTTCATAATAGCCTCTGTTTTTCAGATCATCGAGGTTTTCACCAAGGGTCTTACCGGTTACCGTCATGACATTCAGATGAAGGTGATCACGGATGGCTTCCATGATGGCCGGTGTTCCTCCGGCATAATAATAGTACTGTGCCGGATAGAATCCGCTTGGACGCAGATTCAGAATATACGGTATTGTGCGGTGAATCCGGTCAAAGTCATCCCCTGTCAGTTCAATACCCGCCTCATGGGCAATGGCAGGCAGATGTAACAGTGAATTGGTGGAACCGGCAATCGCCGCATGGACCATGATGGCATTCTCAAATGCCTCCTTTGTCAGAATATCGGATGGCAGAATGTTCATTTCAATCAGATTTCTGATATATGGTCCTACATTGGACGCCGCTTCCTTTAATTCCTTTCCCGTTGCCGGAAGCAGAGATGTACCGGGCAGGGAAAGTCCTAAAGCCTCGGCCATGATCTGCATCGTTGTGGCGGTACCGATGAAACTGCAGGCACCGCAGGATGGACATGCATGGTGCTTGTAGTACATGAACTGTTCACGTGTGATTTCACCTCTCTGGTACTGGGCGGAGTACGTTCCGATCTGTTCAAGGGTAAGCAGGTCCGGTCCGGCATTCATGACACCGCCGGGAATCAGAATCGATGGTGCATTGAGTCTGGCAATGGCCTTGAGGTGTGCCGGGACAGACTTATCACAGCTGGACAGGAACACACATCCGTCAAACGGTGTTGCGCCGTACTGGATTTCAATCAGATCCGTGATGATCTCACGTGAACAGAGTGAATAGTTGATGCCGTCATGGCCCTGTGATTCCCCGTCACACATGTCAGTGGTGTAGTATTTGGCACCTTTCATGCCTGATTCCTGCAGACTGTCCTCCACCAGTCCGACAAGTTCATTCAGATGTGCGCTTCCCGGATGGGAGTCACCGTACACACTGCCGATGAACACCTGCATCTTATCCAGGTCTTCCACCTTCCAGCCTGTTCCGATGCGCAGCGGATCCAGCTCCGGTGCGATCTTTCTCAAATCCTGACTTTTCATGTTTCCCTCTCCTGTATGATTTCCTTCGTTTATTTTTTTACTTTTTCAAGAATGACATCTCTGAAAAACAGACCGAAGTTTTCACGGTTGATACCCGGATAAACATCATCATCCACCTTTACCGTTACACCATCTCTGTTGCAGCGGCAGAGACAGAATGAACCGACAAGCTCGATCTGATTGTCAAGACCGTGTTCCGCGACTGCTTTTTCAAACATTCCGACAAGCTCTTCCGATCCTTTCAGATGGCAGGAAGAACCGATACATATTGCAATGGTCATATTGTTTCTCCAAAACTGTTTCTAACCGTATTGTACTCTGTTTTTCAAGGTTATGCCACGTAAAAAGGAATCCTCATATCAAAGGATTCCTCTGTTGTCTGATTTACGGTTATCTGCCGTTCTTTACAAAGTCAAGGAGTGCTTCAGCAGCCTTGTCGATACCGTGGTTGCCCTTGTCCGGAAGACCGAGGCATGTGTAGACTTCACCGACCGGGATGTTCTGTTCAAACAGAGCAGCGAAGATTGTATCGATGATCTTCTTTGTCTCTTCCTGTCTCTGCATCGGACCGAACGGATTTGCGAAGAAGGTTGTGGACAGACCCTTTTCCTGAGTTGTACCAAGTGCGAAACGCTTGCCTTCAATGAATACCGGTTCTGCCTCTTCAATAGTGGAGAAGAAGTGCATGCCGCGCTTGTCCGCGTAGTTGTTTGCGTAAAGGAACGCGTCTACCTTGTGGTTCTTTGTGACAACCTTGTATGGCGCAGCCGGCAGTACGACACGGGCATTTGCCTTTTCAGGGTTGAAGAAGATGGAACGGTCTATATCTCTGTAGGCAGTACCCTTGTCCAGGTCATCCAGACGCACGAATGCACCGACTTCGGTACCCTGGGCACGGATTTCACCGTTTTCATCCAGGTGCAGTGTACCCATGTCATCGAACACGGTTTCCTGGTGGTCAATCAGGTCACTGCCAAGATTGGACAGTGCTTCCAGTGTTTCGGACTTGCCGGCACCGGAGTCACCCATGAACATCAGGCCCTTCTTTGTGCCGTCCTTGAGGTAGATGTTGACCATCGCACCGTGGATCGGCAGCCAGCCCTTCTGAATCATTGCCAGGTTGTGCAGTGTCAGGATGGTCTTCTTTGTATAGCCGAAGTAGTCGATTTCCGGTGCAGCGGAGATCTTTCCGATCCAGATATCGTTTTCCGCATCATGCCAGAATGTCGTATCCTTTTTTCCGTCCGGATTACCAAACAGCATGATTGCGTCCGGCTTCTTTGCCAGGGCTTCCTCTCTGCTCGCCAGTTCAAACAGGTTGGCTGTCGCTACAGCGGAGGAGATGAAGTCTCTGTGGAAATATGCATAGATTAACATCGAACCGACTTTGGCCGGATAGCAGAACCATTCCTGATCACCTTTGATGAAATCCGCCATCGGGTTGTATGGAGCGTCGGTATATGTGTTTGTACGCTTGTTGAACTTCGGATGCAGGATCAGAGGTGTTCTCAGAAGAATCTTATTGATGAAAGGGATACCCTTGAGAACATTGTATCCGATCGGTGCTTCCCAGTCATAGTAGCTCAGCAGTAAAGAGGCATTGGTGCCGGCCTGAAGCTGACGGAATACACCGTTTTCGTAACCCTGTGCACGCTGGGATACGTCACGGTATAACTGCAGAACGATATCATTCTCCTCAACATCCGCATTGATGAAGTTGCGGTCCGCAAACCCTTCAGAGTTTGTAGTGAACAGAATGGAGTATCTCTGCAGGGATCTCCAGTACTGATAGCCGTTTTCAATGATTGCGGCGATCTCTTCCGGACGTTCTGTATACGGGTCGTTGATCTTTTCAGGTGCTTCGACAAGAAGTGAAGTCAGTACGAACTTCAGTTCCTTTTTGATCAGATCTGTGGTCTTTCCGCCTTCTGCCAGGAAATTGTAAAGATCAAAATGTGTGTTCTTCAGATGTTCCAGAAAATGATCCAGGAACTCATCGAACAGATCTGTTTCGATCACATCACGCTTGTATGTGACATACTTCTTCGAGTAATTCAGGATGACCGTGTCATCATGGAAATAGTAGGCTTCCTTCATTTCTTATCCTCCTTCAGAATCATGCTTAATATTCTATCCCATAAAAGTCAATAAACAAACAGGGAAAAGAATAAAAAGCGCTTACAGTCAACAAATTTGTCAAATTGATGAACACTTCTGTCAACTGTAATCGTTTCATGAACAACTGTTTCTCTGTCTGAACACCTCAAATCCAAGTACCGCCGCCGCTCCTGCCGCATTCAGTGCCATTCGGAAATCATTGGCGTATGGGATATGAATGTTCTGCCCGATCACTTTCCGCACTCCGGACGACAGTCCCCGCAGCTCACCGCCGATCGCAATCAGCACCGGTCCTGTATAGTTTCCCTCCGTATACGGAATGGAATCATTCCGCATTGCCGCAAAGGTGGAAACGCCCTGATTCCGGTATTGGAGAATGACCTCGGGGAGATCCTCACACATGACGATGTTCATGTATTCCGATGCCCCGGCACTGGATTTGAGAATCGTGGATTCACTTTCCGACCAGTCTCTTTTTCCGATCAGCACACCCGTGCAGCCTGCACTGTACAGTGAGCGCATGACATATCCGAGATTAAACGGATCCTCAACCCCTTCCAGTATGGCAATGAATGTTTCAGTGCCCTTCAGACAGTCCTGTGGATTCTGGTATGTACGCAGTCCGCATTCCGCCAGTAATCCGCCATGTGTTCTTCCCGCAGCCATGGCATCGATGTCACTTCTTGGCATTTCCTTCACTTCAATGCCGCGTTCCCTGGCCCGCCATACGATCCATTTCGTATCTCTGTTTTTCGTATCACGGTCCACATACAGTGTCTTCACATCTCTTCTTCCGGCAAGGATCGCAGCCTTGACACTGACATTTCCCTCAATGATCATCTGTACCTCCGGATGATATCCCGCACGCCTGTTTCAAACGGAATCGCAAGGATGACCGTCTCCATCGGGTGGTTGGCCTTTTCCATCGGCTGCCCTTCCAGATCCGTAATGGCATTGACCGTAAAGGTGCGGTTGTCCATGCCCGGTGTCAGTACTTCCAGCACTTCGCCGGTATGGAATGTGTTGCGAACCTCCACCAGAGTTCCTCTTTCATCCCTTCCTGCAACCGTGCCGAGGAAGTCATGATTGACATGGCTGTTGTTGTTTGTATAGTAGATCAGACTTTCATGTCCGGCTTCACCGGAATAAAAGCCTGTGCATGTTTCCCTGTTTTCCCCACGCATGATCTCATGTCTGTGGAAGGCATTCCGTTCATCGCTTAACGGACCGTTGTTTTCATGGATCTCATCAATCAGATGACGGTAGCCTGAAACAATGGAAGCCACGTAGTATTCGGTTTTCATTCTGCCTTCGATCTTCAATGAGGCAACGCCTGCCTTCATCAGATCATACATATAGGAAGAAGCGGACAGATCACGGGATCCCATCGCAAACAGCTGATCCTTTGTGATTTCACCGTTTTCATCAGACAGGTGGTATGCCCAGCGGCAGCTCTGCGCGCAGCCTCCACGGTTGGCATCACGCAGTGTCATGCGGTTGGAAAGCGTGCATCGGCCGGAATAGTTGACACACATTCCGCCATGAATAAAGGCTTCCGTTTCAATTCCGCAGTTTTCCGTAATCGTTGCGATATCCTTCATGGAACACTCTCTTGCCAGCACAACCCGATCAAGATGCAGGGCATCTTTGAGATATACGGCTGCCGGCAGGTTGGTGACGGACATCTGTGTGGAACAGTGTCTTTCCAGTTTCGGCGCATATTCATATGCCAGTCTGTGTACGGAAGGAGATGCCGCAATGATGGCAGTCACACCGTATTCCTGCAGTTTCTGCAGGTATTCCACCAGGCCTTCAAAATCCTCCTGGTGGGGAATCATGTTTACCGTCACATGAATGCGGGCATTGTGTTCTTTCGCAAATGCACAGGCCTCTTTGATGTCATCCATTGTGAAGTTGGAAGCGCGGGATCGGAGGGAATAACTCTGTCCGCCAAGATATACCGCATCCGCCCCATACAGGATTGCTGTTCTGGCCCTGGCCAGATCCCCGGCAGGTGCCAGCAGTTCCGGCTTTGTCAGCCTAACGGATTGTTTTGAGTCCATAATAGCCATCTGACAGTTCTTTCTCCTTTCCCCATGTACTGCGGTATGCATCAATCTGTTTACGCATGTCCTTTCCCAGTATCAGTTCATGATAGATGTCAGCCGCCTGCAGTGCCTCATCCTTTTCCAGCCAGGAAGCGTCAATCACATATCGTGCAATATCTGTGAACAGCGGAATCTCATCAAAGGATTCCTGCACAAAATCAGAGAAGATCATACATGCATGATCATCCTCATATACAGGCATCCGGCCATCCCGTTTTTCCTCTACCAGGTACAGATTCCGGTTGTATTCACTCTCATATGCCAGTCCTGTATCCTGCCGGAATGACTTCAGCAGCTTCCGCTTTGAAACACTCATCAGAAGTCTTCCGTGAATGATCAGGGACAGACCATGTACCTGTGCACTGATCAGGGCAATCTCATCCTTTGTGATCAGGGATGACAGAACCGTGCTCTGTATTCCCTGTTCCATCCAGAAGGAAGCGTCAAAGGAAGATGTTACAAGGGTATCCGGCTGGTAGATCATATGATTCCCGTACCCTGCCTGAGATGTTTTCATCAGTAATCCCGGGTCCGCAAAGATCACGCTGTCCAGGCCTTTTTCAAGAAGGCCGATGATGCGGTCTGCCATATCATCAATCTCATCCTGGTCAAACAGCCTGTTTGCCAGCAGAGAAACCTTCATTCCATATGCATGTGCTTCCTCAATACACGCCATGATTTCCTCCTCACTCATTTCCCTCATGGCGGAAAAAGCACTGTCTTTCATTGTCACGATCACCTCGTCAATGTGGTGATCCGCATACTCTTTTATGTCTGTTCTGTTCGAACATGTCATCGCAACTGTTTTCATCGGTGCTATTGTATCATGTTTTCCTCTTGTACACAGTGTACATATATGGTATCTTTTAGCCATCGGACAGCGTTAAGTGCTGCGAGGGATTGGGAACTGAGCAGACGAAAAGCATCGCTTGCGGTTGTCCGGTACGATCCCATTGTGTGAAATACTGTCTTTTTTCACCGATGGCAGGTGAAAGGAGGCTTTTTTTCATGAATTCAAAAGACTGGAAGACATCCGCACAGCATTTAAGGGATGTCAGATATCTCGCACTCATGGCAGCGTTTATCGCCATGAAAATCATGTTGAGCTCAGCGTATATCCCGCTGAGTGAATCACTTCACATCGGCATCAGCTTTACGGTTGTATGCATTGAGGCATCTATTATCGGCCCTGCAGCAGGTATGGTGTCCGGGTTTGTGACGGATCTGTTGTCATTCATGATCTTTCCAAACGGTCCGTTCTTTCCGGGCTATACCCTGACAGCCATGCTTGGAGAGGTTGTCTATGCATCATTTCTGTACAACCGTCCGATTACGGTTGTGCGTATTGCGGGTGCCAAGATCGTAAACAACTATGTTGTCAATGTGCTTCTTGGGTGCTTGTGGTCCAATATGATCTACGGTAAGGGGTATATCTATTACTTCATGAAATCCATCGTAAAGAACAGTCTGATGCTGCCGGTGGAGATCATACTGCTTGTGCTGCTGTTCAATCTGCTCGGACGTGCACTGAAAAAGAAAAATCTGATTCATCCGGATACTGTGTTCCCGATTCCACTCATCCATAAGAAAAAGTAAAGACAGGCGGTTCTGAAAAAGAACCGTTTTTTCTTCACTTTAACGGAAAACTGTTTTATCCATGATGAGCGGTGTTATAATTTGACGTATCGAAGAAATGAATGTGAGGAAAGAAGACATGACATTTGTACGTAAGAACGCAGATACAACACCGATTGTGGATACCGTATTCGCAATTGTAAACAAGGCAAAGGAAGACAAGGCAAAGATCGGAGCCGACAACGTCATTGACGCAACCATCGGTTCCCTTTATGGCGAAGATGAGAAACTCGTTGCCCTTGATGAGGTATTCAACCACTATGATGAGATTGACCACCGTATCAAGGCAGCCTACGCTTCCAGCTTTACCGGTAATCCGGATTTCAGAAAAGCCGTGTATGAATGGGTGACACAGGGTGCAGATCTGAAGCTGCAGCACTCCGTCATCGCAACCCCGGGTGGATCCGGTGCAGACTTCATGGCAATCACTTCCTGCCTGGAACCGGGTGAAACACTGCTCATTCCGGACGTTGCCTGGGGCAGCTACAACCTGATGGCACATGAATACAACATCAACACACGTACATATACGATGTTTGACGGAGATCATTTCAACATCCGGTCCGTAAAGGATAATGTCAATGAGCTTCTGAAAACACAGGATCGTATTGTCATGGTCATCAATGACCCTTGTCACAATCCGACCGGTTACTCCCTGACACATGCGGAATGGCAGGAACTCGTCTGTTTCATCAATGAGATCAGTGAAAAGGTACCGTTCATTCTGATTGATGATATTGCGTACATTGACTATTCCAATGATCTGGAACATTCCAGATCATACATGGAGACATGGAACGGTTTATCCGACAATGCCATGGTCATCGTTGCCTTCAGCTGTTCCAAGACGCTGACATCCTATGGGCTGAGATGCGGTGCCGCAATCATCCTGCATCATAATGCGGAAGATGTCCGTGAAGTCGAAATCGTATTTGAAAAGAAGGCAAGAGCCACATGGTCCAACATTCCTAACGCTGCCATGGCAAACTTTGTATGGCTTGTCACGGAAGACAGGGAAAACCTGCTTGCGGAAAAGCAGAAGTACATTGATCTGATGAAAGAGCGTTCCTCCATCTTCCTGAAGGAAGCGGATGAGATCGGACTGGAACATTACCCATATAAGGAGGGGTTCTTCGTCACACTGCGCATGAAGGACAACCAGACACGCAATGCCTTCCATGAAGCACTGATGAAGGAACATATCTATACGGTACAGGTTAACAGGGGAATCCGTGTGGCGGTATGTTCTCTGCCGGTACGCAAGGTCTATGGTCTTGCGGCAAAGATGAAGAAAATTCAGGAGAGTCTGTAATCATGCCTGCAGCCACAACCCACGTTGCCTTTGCCAGGGACGTACTGCGTCTTGATGCACAGGTAAACCGACTTGTTCGAAACAGACAGATGTATCTGCTTGGATCACAGGGTCCTGATCTTCTGTTTTTCTCAAGAGCCTCGATCTTACCGGGGTCATTGAAGAAATACGGAAATCTCATGCATGAACACAAAATTTATGAAATCATTCATTACTTTGAGAATTACGCAAAGAATGATCCGGATCTGACTTCCTATCTGTATGGCTATCTCTGTCATTATGCACTGGATTCCACTGCACATCCGCTTGTCTATGCGGTAACCTCCTCTTTGTGTCAGAACAGCAAAGACAGGGAAAACGAAACCCATGTCGGACTCGAGGCGGAAATCGATGTATGGATCATGCATCAGAGGGGAAAGGATGTTTCCGCATATGATGTCTACAGGGATCTGAAGGTATCCCCTTCCTGCACGCGTAAGCTGGCACGCATGTACAACGCCATGTTCAGAGATATCCTGCATCTGGATATCAGTGAAAAACAGTTCGAAATCACAATCCGGGAAATCTCATTATGGACCGGTGTACTGCGTCCAAGACGTTCGGTATACAGAGCCATCCGCGCTCTGGAAGTCGTACTTCACACACACGCCATTTCCAATATGATGCTGATTGACAAGGCGGATGAAATGATCGTCAACATCGATCACCTCTCATATACGCTTCCATGGAAACCGTACGACACCATTAACGCTTCCTTCCCGCAGCTATACGGGAAAGCCTTCACAAAGGCATGCAGACTCATACTGAATCGTACAAAGGAAGATTTCAATCTTGACTTCAACGGTATTCCCGTTGCACAGAACTGAACCAACAGACTGTACAATACATGTACAGTCTATTTTTCATGTAAAAACAGGCATGCGCCCATCATACAGATCATTGTTGATGGGGGCAGCGAAGACTTCAGGAATCGCAAACAGGATTTTGGAAACATGATCTTTGAAATGATACTTCAATCTGATTTTACCGATTTTCATGATGATTTTCTTAAAAATGAAAAGTCACCCGTCATGAGTGCCTGATGCGTCAATCAATTATGCTTTGGAATAATGGATATGTACAAGTTTCCACTTTCCGTCTGTCTTTCTGACAACCTGCGTTTCCAGGCCGGCAATCCCATAATTCTCACCGGAATCTCTTCTGATACATTCGGTATGATACCTGAAAACCACAATTGCCGTACTTTCATCAATGAAGTGAATATCCACGTTTTCGGCAATCAGATCAATTACCGCATATGCCTTCTGAATGCCATCAATCAGGAAATCCTGACAGATACTGTCAATTCCCCTGTATTGTGTTGCGATGGAAATCAATACATTGTTTTCATCTTCTGTCCATATCGATTTAAAATCTTCCCTGTTCTGCGTGTGAATTGCTTTCTGATAGTTTTTTACCAGCTGCAGAATCTGTTCTTTATCATTCATTGTCCTTCCTCCATATTTTTTCCACAATACTCTTCTTCCATGTTCTGTCTGCTTATTTTACCATTTTTCCGGTTGATTCCAGGATATCCTCTGCAGAAACCTGCAATTGTGTTTCCTTTGACATCTGAAAACAGGCATG
>JBJEFE010000002.1:0-60879 GCA_051873755.1 Bulleidia sp.
TTCAACGATAAACTTTGAAAAATCGGTGGATATGTTTCCACAAAGCATGTTTTTATCAATATAAAAAGAGCTTCTAAAAGCTTATCGTACCGATTAACGATAACCCTCAAAAAAGCCCTATTTTATGCGGTTTTTCGCACCTATTTGTTCACCCTGGACATTAATACAATTGTCTCGATGTGAACAGTCTGAGGAAAGAGATCAACAGGCTGTACCTTTTCAAGCTGATAACCGTTGTCACTGAGAATCCTGACATCTCTTGCAAGAGTAGCCGGATCACATGATACATATACAATGCGTTTTGGATCCATTCTGATGATTGCCTGAAGTGTATCATTGGAACATCCTTTTCTGGGCGGGTCCACAATCACCACATCCGGATGAATCTTTGATCTTAACAGCATCGTTGCCCCTTTTAATGCGTCCGCATTGATGAATTCAATGTTTGTAATGCTGTTTGTCTGGGCATTGATCTTCGCATCCGCAATTGCCTGCGGCACGATTTCGATTCCATACACTTTACCTGCCCTCCGTGAGGCAATCATTCCGATTGTTCCGGTTCCGCAGTACAGATCAATCACTGTTTCCCTGCCGGTTAAGCCGGCATATTCCACGGCCGTGGAGTACAGCACTTCGGTTGCGTACGGATTGATCTGATAAAACGACTTGGAGGATATACGGAAACGACATCCAAGCAGTTCCTCTTCAATATACGGTCTGCCTGCCAGGTTGATTTCCTTTCCGTCAAGGATCACATTGTTGTCAGATCGGTTAATGATGACATTGACAGAAACAATATCCGGATACTGTTTCTGCAGTTTTTCTGCGAATCCTTCACTGCCTTTAAACGGCCAGTTGCGCACAATCATGGTAACCATGATTTCCCCGGTACGGTGGGCATGTTTGATCAGAACATGTCTGAACTGGGATGCACTGCCTGTTCTTCCAATCTCCTTCTTCATCCATGTGGATATTTCATTGGATCTCTGTGTTTCACAATAACACTGTTCGGTTTCCACAATTCTGTTGGTATGGTTCTGATAGAATCCCATCTGCACCTTGCCGTTGTTAAACTGTACCGGTATCTGAACCTTGTTCCGGTAGTTCCATACCGGTTCTACTCTGAGAATCGGATTGATTTCAGGCTTCATACCGGCATTTTTCTCAAAACAGCCTCTGACTTTGTCTTCCTTGTATTCCCTTTGTGCAGTGTCATCCATATGCTGAAGCTGGCAGCCGCCGCAAGGACGGGCAATCGGACACTTTGGTTCCACACGATGTTCCGAAGCTTTGATCAATCTGACAACTCTGCCATATCCATAGCTGTTCTTCATTCTTGTAATACCGATTTCCGCTTCTTCCCCCACAATCAGATTCGGCACGAAAATCACGGCACCGTTGATTCTTGTAACACCCAGTCCATCTTCCGTATACCCGGTACAGACTCCTGTATAAACTTCATTCTTTTCCATATCTTTCAAAAAAGGGGCGTATTTTCAGCCCCTGTCTTTCCTTTTATTCGCCTTCGCCACCTTCCGGTGTATCCTCACCGGCTCCTTCGCCTTCAGCTTCCTGGTTCGCAGCTTCCTCTTCTGCAGCCAGACGGTCAATAACGTCCTGTCTCAGCTGATCCGCGACAGCCTGATCCTTTGCCTTACTGACAGTCTGCTTGGCAGGTTCTGCCATGTTGGAAGTCTTCGTATCGATGACATATACGAAGTTCTCACCTTCCGCTTCTGTTCTCTCAGGTAATGTATAAACATGGATTTCCATGTCATACATCTTCATATCGCCGTTTCTTGTGAAATAGACGGACGGATCAAGAATCTCCGCAACCTTTGCGTAGATCTGATCTGCGACGCTGTTGCATGTTTCCTCGGAGGCATCATCTGCAACATCCGCATAGACACGCAGTGTGGCAGAAGTCATCGTCACAAATGAATCATCCACGCTTTCAATGCCTTTTACTGCATCCCCGACCTGGTTCATGTCATTTTCCGTAATGGCAGGATCCAGATCGCCTTCAAATCTGTTTCCGAAAATCGGTGTACCGGTATCCATGGAGGAGGAAATCAGAATCCAGCCCAGAACACCAACAGGCAATACGATCAGGATCAGACAGATCCAGAAAACGACTGCCGTCAAATGTGAAGAAGTATTGATCTTCTTTTTTCTGTTTGTTTTGTTTTCAGCCATTGTTAATATATCTCCGCTCCTCTATTGTACCCTGTTTTGCGTACAGTTGCCAGTCATCAGGAAATACGCTTTGCAAGTTCTTCGTTTACCATTCCGGATACCATACCCGGATTTGCCTGACCACGGGACTTCTTCATAACCTGACCGACGATAAAGCCGACCGCACGGGACTTACCGTTGCGGAAGTCCTCAATTGCCTGCGGATTGGCATCCATGACCTCATTGACCATGGTTCTGATTGTGTCCGTATCGGATACCTGACGCAGACCTTTTTCTTCAGCTGCCTTTTCAGGATCCTTTCCTTCCATCAGATCATCCACAAGCTTCTTTGCCTGGGCATTGGAAATCTTTCCTTCATCAATCATCGCAATCAGTTTTGCAAGTCCCTGCGGATCCAGTGAACAGTTTTCAACTGCGATCTCATGGGAATTCAGCCATGCACTGATATCAGACAGCAGCCAGTTGCATGCACTCTTTGCATTGGAAGTGAACTTTGTGACTCTTTCAAACATATCGGACATTTCCTTGTTGGAAATCAGAATACCGATATCATGATCACTCAGTCCGTATTCATTCTTATACCGTTCTTTTCTTGCCTGCGGCAGTTCCGGCATGTTTTCCTGAATATCCCTGATCCATTCATCGGAAAGACGGATCGGGAAGATATTCGGTTCCGGGAAGAACTTGTAGTCCACATTTCCTTCCTTACGTCTCATCAATACCGTTTCGCCTGTCTTGTCATCATAACGTCTTGTTTCCTGCAGCACCTTTTCTCCTGCTTCAAGGAGTTTCTTCTGACGTTCAATTTCAAAGTTGACAGCCTTACCGATATGAGAGATGGAGTTCAGATTCTTGATTTCATTCTTTGTGCCGAGAACACCGGAACCTTTTGGAGAAATGGATACGTTTGTATCACAACGCATGGATCCTTCCTCCATACGGCAGTCGGAAACACCGATGTAATACAGTGTCTGACGCAGTGCCTCAACATAGGCTTCCGCCTCCTCACCGCTGTGCATATCCGGTTCGGATACGATTTCGATCAGTGGGGTTCCCGCTCTGTTGAAGTCAAGCAGGGAGAATCTGGTCAGATGGAACTGCTTGGCAGTATCCTCTTCCATATGAATACGGTTGATGCGGATCTTCTTCTTTCCTTCCGGTGTTTCAATTTCCACATAGCCGTTTCTTCCGATCGGATGGAACTGCTGGGTAATCTGGAATCCCTTCGGCAGATCGGAGTAGTAGTAGTTTTTGCGGTCAAACTTCACAAGCGGATCGATGTCCAGATGCAGTGCCGTACATGCCATGACTGCTTTTCTTACTGCTTCACGGTTGACTTCCGGCAGTACGCCAGGCATACCCAGATCGATTTCATTGACACATGTGTTTGCCTTGCGTCCATAGGTTGCCGGAGCACCGGAAAACATCTTTGTTTCTGTTTTCAGCTGACAGTGAATTTCAATACCGATGGTTACGTCGTATTCCATTATTTCACCTCCGCAACAAGATCCTTCAGACCTGTTTCCTCTTCAATTGCTTTTGCAATATCAAACATTTCCACTTCCTCAAAAGCACGGCATGTGATATTGACACCGACCGGGCATCCTTCCACAAAGCCCATCGGCTGTGTGAGAGACGGATAACCGGCAAAGTTTCCCATTGCCATGTAGTTTTCCGCCACAACAGATTCCTCACCCAGGGCATCCTGATCCGCCTGGTCATCGATGAACGGTGCAATGGTTCCGGCTGCCGGAGCCATGATGCAGTCATAGTCCTTCAGACATTCATCCATCGCTTCCACGATCTTTCTTCTGACTTTCTGTGCCTTGCGGAAAATACGTTCCTGGTTTTCCTCAAACAGGCCGTAGGAACCAATGACAAATCTTCTTCTGATCAGTGAACAGAATCCTTTTGTACGGGAATTCGTCATAATCTCTGCCATATCCGCACCATCCTCACGGACACCGAAACGGATACCGTCAAGATTGGAGTGGTTGGATGTTGCCTCGCAGTTTGCGATGATGAAGTATGCCGGCAGAATTGCACGCATCAGATCCTCATCAAATGCATATTCATCCACGACGGCACCGCGGTTTCTCAGCTTTTCCACAAGTTCATTGAACATCTGCACAATCTCAGGTGTTGAAACACCGTCAACGACGTTTCTGATCACAGCGATCTTCTTTCCGCTGATGTCACTGTTGAGCAGCGCACTGTAATCCGGAACATCACGGAAGGAAGATGTCATATCCCTTTCATCTCTGCCCGCAAGCACCTTTAATGTGACACACGCATCTTCAATATTGCGTGTGAAATATCCAACGTGATCCAATGAGGATGCATAAGGAATAATTCCATAACGGGAGATTCTGCCGTATGTCGGCTTGACACCGACAACACCGCAGTACGATGCCGGTTTACGTACGGAGTCACCTGTGTCGGAACCGATTGCCATCGGTACAACACCGGCTGCCACAAGAGCAGCACTGCCGCCTGAGGATCCTCCTGTCATTCTTCTTGTATCCCATGGGTTATGGCAAGGTCCGATAAAGGCTGTCTTGTTTGTACCGCCCATTGCAAGTTCGTCCATGGATGCCTTGGCAATGTTCACCGCACCCGCCTTTGTCAGTCTGTCCGCAATCTCCGCATTATAAATCGGAATATAATTGGACAGAATTCTGGAACCTGCAGTTGTCAGCACACCCTTTGTATTCACATTATCCTTGAGTGCGATCGGAACACCGCGCATCAGTCCCTCTTCCGGCAGGGATGCCAGCTGATCTGCGGGATCCACAAACGTGATGACCGCATTCAGGGATTCCTGCAGAGCATGTGCCTTTTCACACGCTTCTGCGACACGTTCACTGACGTGTTCTCTGTCTTTCACCATTTCCGCAATCATTTATTTCACCACCTTCGGCAGGACAAAATGTCCTTCCAGATTCTTCTTCACATTCTTCATCGCATCCTGCTGGGAAATCACGTTGGACACAACGTCATCCCTCAGGAATGCTGTAGCCTCTTCAAACGGATAGATCATCTCTTCCGTATCATCTGTATTTACCTTATCCAGAAGGCCCATCTGTGTTTCCAGTTCTCCGAATTCTCTGACAATACCGTCAGCTTCCTCATCGGATAAATCAAACATCAGCTGATGAGCAAGTTTTCTGAAATACTCTCTGTCCTTTTTTTCTTCCATGTTTTGTACCCTCTTTAACCCGTACAATTTTACAGGTTAAACTGTCACTTTTCAATCATTTGGCATAATTGTTAAGGAATCCTGTATAATTATGCCATGTCCGAATACAACCACTACGAAAACTGCCCGTTCCGCTCGGCAAATACCACCTGTGCAAAATCCATACGTCTGTTCAAGCATCTGCCGGAACACATCCAGCAGGAACTGATGGTTTCAGCGCGTCATATCAACAGACCGAAAGGGTATCTGTTTGCCCAGGACGGGGATCCGGTCAGTTCAATCATCATCATCCGTTCCGGTTCGGTACGCACATGCCGGATTGATCTTTCCGGCAACGAGTATATACTGGATGTCCTGCATGACGGACAGGCGATCTGGCATGACATGTTTCTCAAAAATGCCGTTTATCATTACTCGATTATCGCAAACAGTGATGTCAGCGTCTGTGAAATCGAACGTTCGATCTTCATGGAAGTGCTGAACCGTCATCCCGAATCATATATGCATATCATTGAGATGCTGTCAACGGAGCTGACAGCCGCCAAGGAGAAAGTGCTTCTTCTCAGCATCCGCTCTCCTCTGGTCCGTCTTTGCGGATTTCTGCTGGACCAGTATGACAAAAGTGAGGACGGCATGATCCGTTTCAGGCTTGAGGATATCGCCTCCACAATCTGCCTTCGCCCCGAAACCATTTCCCGCTGTCTGCGTTCCATGGAAAAATTCGGTCTGATCGAACGGAAAGGACAGGGAAAAATCGCCATATTGAATCCATACGGAATTCATGACATCTATAAAAATCATAGCGAAACTTGATTGTAATCAAAGTATTTCCATAACCGTTGTCGTATCTTCATACACGTACCGATAACGGTTTTTAAATGGAGGGACAGATGATCAAAGCCAATGTACATTCCATCGAAACATTCGGGTCCGTTGACGGTCCGAGTGTCCGTTACATCCTGTTTCTGAAGGGATGCCGGCTTCGCTGCCGTTTCTGCCACAACCCTGACACATGGGATTGTGATTCTGCGGATCAGCGCAGTGCGGAAGAAATCATTACCCATGCCCTCCGCTATCGTCCCTACTGGGGAAAAGATGGCGGAATTACCGTTTCGGGCGGTGAACCGCTGCTTCAGATTGATTTTCTGATTGAACTGTTCTCGCTGGCAAAGAAAAACCGCATTCACACATGCATTGATACTGCCGGTGAACCGTTCACTTATGAAAAGGAATGGTTTACGGGATTTGAGCAGCTGATGGCACTGACAGATCTTCTGCTGGTGGACATCAAGCACATCAACAGAGAAAAACATATCCGGCTGACCGGAAAGCCGAATGACAACATTCAGGAGCTGTTCCGTTATCTGGATCAGATCCACAAACCTGTCTGGATCCGTCAGGTACTCGTACCGGGATGGACCGATGATCCGGAAGATCTGAAACAGACAAAAGCATTTATCGATACCCTGTCCAACGTGGAAAAGGTGGAAATTCTGCCATACCACACACTCGGTATTTCCAAATGGGAAAAACTCGGACTGAACTACACACTGAAAAACGTCAATCCGCCTTCACAGGAAGCTGTCAGGGCGGCACAGGATATCCTGATCGGATAAAACATATTGGGAAAGGATTAGAAAACATGAGAGAAGAATGGAGAAGCTTTCAGAAAGGCCACTGGGTCGACGACATCAACGTCCGCGACTTTATTCAGGCCAACTACACACCGTATGAAGGGGATGAAGCCTTCCTTGCCGGCCCGACAGAAGCCACTGTAAAACTGTGGGATGCGGTACAGAAGCTGCAGAAAGAGGAAAGAGCCAGAGGCGGTGTTCTGGAATGTGAAACGGAAATCGTTTCCGGCCTGACAGCCTACGGCCCTGGATATATCGACGAAAACATGAAGGATCTGGAAAAGATTGTCGGTCTTCAGACAGATAAACCTCTGAAGCGTGCCTTCATGCCGTACGGCGGTATCAAGATGGCACAGGAAGCTGCCGCAAACTACGGTTATACCGTCAATGAAAAGTACAACCAGATCTTCAACGAATATCATAAGACACATAACCAGGCGGTATTTGATGCATATACACCGGAAATGAGAGCCGCAAGACACTCTCATATCGTTACCGGTCTGCCGGATACCTATGGCAGAGGCCGTATTGTCGGTGACTACCGCCGGATTGCACTGTACGGCATTGACCGTCTGATTCAGAGCAAGCAGGAGGATCTGCTCAACTGCGGTGACGGCACAATGACAGACAATGTCATCCGTCAGCGTGAGGAAATCGCTGATCAGATCAGAGCCCTCAAAGGCATGAAGAAGATGGCTGAGATCTACGGTTATGATATTTCCCAGCCGGCAAAGAACGCAAAGGAAGCTGTGCAGTGGCTGTACTTCGGCTATCTTGCGGCCATCAAGACACAGAACGGCGCAGCCATGTCCGTAGGTCGTATCTCCACATTCCTGGATATCTACATTGAAAGAGATCTGCGTGAGGGAACACTGAGCGAAGAAGAAGCACAGGAACTGATCGACCATATGACAATGAAGTTCAGAATGGTCAAGTTCGCAAGAATTCCATCCTATAACGAACTGTTCTCCGGAGACCCGGTATGGGCAACACTGGAAGTCGCAGGTCTTGGACAGGACGGCCGTCACATGGTCACAAAGACCGACTACCGTTTCCTGCACACACTGGAAAACATGGGTCCATCTCCGGAACCGAACCTGACAGTGCTGTATTCAAAGCGTCTGCCGGACAACTTCCGCACATATGCCGCAAAGATCTCTGTCGCAACATCTTCCATTCAGTATGAAAACGATGATGTCATGCGTCCGATCTGGGGTGATGACTACAGTATCTGCTGTTGTGTATCCGCAACGGAAACCGGTAAGGAAATGCAGTTCTTCGGAGCGCGTGCCAACCTTGCCAAGTGTCTGCTGTATGCGATCAACGGCGGTAAGGATGAAAAGTTCCTGGACAAGCAGGGCAACCACATGCAGGTGGGACCGGAATACGCGCCGATCACATCCGAATATCTTGATTACAACGAAGTCATGCACAAGTATGATATGATGCTTGACTGGCTTGCCGGATTATATGTCAACATCCTGAATCTGATTCAGTACATGCATGACAAGTACTACTATGAGGCTGCGGAAATGGCCCTGATCGACACGGATGTACGCCGTACATTTGCGACAGGTATTGCCGGATTCTCCCATGTCGTTGACTCCCTTTCCGCAATAAAATATGCAAAGGTCAAGACAGTGCGTGATGAAAGCGGACTGGTGACAGACTACATCGTTGAAGGTGATTTTCCAAGATACGGAAACGATGATGACCGCGCTGATGATATCGCTGTATGGCTGCTGAAGACATTCCTGACAAAGATCAGAAAGCACCACACAT
This sequence comes from Bulleidia sp., assembly GCA_051873755.1. GTDB lineage: Bacteria > Bacillota_I > Bacilli_A > Erysipelotrichales > Erysipelotrichaceae > Bulleidia. Next base: position 8,812 of record JBJEFE010000002.1, read on the forward strand.
ACCGTGATTCCGAACCAACCACATCCATTCTGACAATCACATCCAACGTTGTCTACGGTAAGGCAACCGGTGCATTACCGGATGGCAGAGGTGCTTACGAACCGTTCTCACCTGGCGCAAACCCAGCCTATGGTGCAGAAAAGAACGGTCTTCTGGCTTCCCTGAACTCCGTTGCCAAGGTTCCGTATGAATATGCACTGGACGGTATTTCCAACACCCAGACAATCTCTCCGGATGCCCTTGGTCATACGGATGAGGAACGCAAGCACACACTTGTCAATGTACTGGACGGCTACTTCTCCCAGGGCGCACATCATCTGAATGTCAATGTCTTTGGACTTGACAGACTGTATGACGCAATGGAACATCCGGAAAAGCCGGAATATGCCAACTTTACAATCCGTGTTTCAGGCTATGCGGTAAAGTTCATCGATCTGACCCGTGAACAGCAGCTCGATGTCATTGCCAGAAATGCGCACGAAACACTCTGATATCCTTTTTCGGAAAGACTGCCCGGGACGGCAGTTTTTCTTTTGCCCAGACAAAAACCGGATCCTCAGATCCGGTCAGTTGACAAACTGATCAAGGAAATCCTCTTCGGAAAGAATCGGAATCCCAAGTGTTTTTGCCTTTGTGTTTTTGGAGGAAGTGCTTTCCACATCATTGTTAATGAGAAAGTCTGTGCTCTTTGACACAGAACCTGTCACCTTCCCTCCCTGTGATTCAATATAGGCCTTCAGTTCATTTCTGTTTTTATAGTGATGCACATCACCTGTCACGACAAATGTCAGGCCTTCGCATCTGTTCCCTTTTGGAGAAAGCTGTGTTGCCTCAACCGTAATCTGACCGATCAGATCCCGATAGTCCCTGAGATTGGTTTCGTCCTGAAACCATCTGACAAAGGATGTACTCTTTTCCGGTCCGATCCCGTCGATGGATGAGAAAATTCCCTCATCCTTTGTATTGACAGCCTGATCAACCAGCTGATCCAGCGGATATGCGCCAAGCAGACGCTTTGCGACGTCCTGACCGACAAGCGGAATATTCAGGGCATACAGCAGTTTTGTATCAGCGACCGTACGTGCCTTTGTGATGGAAGACACCATATTGTCCGCAGACTTTTCTCCAAAGCCGTCCAGCTTTGCGATCTCATCTCTGTGACTGACAAGGCGGTAAATATCACCGTTATTGGAAATCCATCCCTCATTGATGAAACGGGACAGAGTCATTTCGGAAATACCGTCAATATCACATCCGTGTTTTGAAACAAAGCGGGTAAACTTTCTGAGTTTGCGGGCGGCACAGTCCGGATTGGTGCACCGCAGCACACGTGTTCCGGAAACCTCACTGATATCAATGATGGAAGGTGCGCCGCATACCGGACAGTGGTCAGGGATGACAAGTTCTCCTTCCTTTTTCGTCACCGCAATGACTTTTGGAATGATCTTGTTTGCCTTGATGACGGAAAGCAGGGTTCCCCTGTCACCGATATCCAGTCTGCGGCATTCACTGATATTACATAAGGATGCCCGCCGTACGGTTGTCCCTTCCAGCTCAACCGGTTCAAATACCGCAACCGGGGTAATGGCAGAAGCCGCACACGACCATTCAATATGATCGAGAACAGCCTGGGCTACGGTATCCTGCCACTTGAATGCATAACCTGCACGCACGGCATGATGGCCGGTGACTTCACCGCTCTGGGCATATGCCGTATCATCAAATGTGATGACAAGACCGTCCACAGGATACGGATTTCTACCTTCACTGACAGTATCGCTCCACCGTTTTACCGTTTCATCCACGTGGCTTTGATCCGGCAGGTCAATTGCCTCATGATCCACTACCGTAAACCCGAGATCCTTCAGATAATCCATCTGTGCTCCCCAGGAAGAAATCGGACTGTCGGTATGGACAAGGGTAAACGGAATCCAGTGAATACAGCGTTTTCTGACTTCCTCCACATCCTTGAGAGAAAGACTTCCGGAAGCCAGGTTTCTTGGATTGGCGTAGTCCTCTCCGGATTCCATCACAAACCGGTTGAAATCCTCATAGGATATGACTGCCTCACCGCGGATGACAAGATGACCCGTTTCCCTGATCTTTGGAAGAATACCTTCGATTGCGGAAGCCAGATGTGTGATGTTGGTGCCGATATGTCCATCCCCTCTTGTGACAACCTTCTGCAGTCTGCCGTGATCATATGTTACGACAAGAGTCAGGCCGTCCAGTTTCCATGAAAGCCAGATCTTTCTGTTTTCCGCCCATCTGACAAGTTCGGATGTCTTTTTTGTCTTGGCAAGGGAAAGTGCCGCATACTCATGCGGTTCCTTCTGTCCTGCGGTCGTGTCTGCGGAAACATTGATGGTTGGGGAATCCTCCAGAATGGTACCGGTTGTTTTCTCCAGCTGACGCAGTTCATCGAACATGGCATCCCATTCATAGTCCGTCATCTTCTCCGCCTGACCGTTATAGTATGCCTGTGATGCCTCGTTCAGACGATCCACAAGCGCACGCATTTTCTTCAGTTGATTATTTTCCATATCATATTTCCTTTGCGATCTTCTTCAGGGCAGGATGTGCCGCCGCAATCTTCTTGACCCCGGCAGGATACGGGAATGCGATCTGGGCAATTCCTCCCGTCACATTGATGACAATGCCGTCACCGAATCTGTCGTGGTGAACATGATCCCCTTTCTTCACCATTCTGCCTGCCGGTTTGGAACCGGCTGCACGCGACGTTTCAGAAGTTTCGGATCCTGCCGCAGGTTTTGTGATTGTCTCTTTCGGTTTTTCAAAGCAGTCCGGATCGATTTCACGGATAAACCGGGAAGTGGTTCTCGGTTTCTGAAGGATGTAGGAATACCCGCCTGCTTCCACAAGGTACAGTTTTCTTTTCGCTCTTGTAAAGGCAACGTACGCAAGTCTTCTTTCCTCTTCAATGCCGCGTCTGCTTTCCGTGGCAGCCCGTTCGTTCGGGAAGATCGACTCGTTGAGATCCACGACAAATACCGTATCAAATTCAAGTCCCTTGGCGGAATGTACCGTCATCATCTGTACGGCATCCGCCTGTTCCCTTTCCTCTTTATCGGTATACAGAGAAATGGTCTGCAGGTATTCATCCAGTCCTGCATTCGGATCATTTTCCTCAAAGGCACGAAGATCATCTGTCAAAGACTTCAGGTTTTCAAGGCGTTCCTCACCCTTTTCCTGATCCTCAAGAACCATGGCACGGTAACCGGAATCCCGCAGAATCAATGACATCAGTTCCACAAGATTACTTCCTTCCGATTGTGCATATGCCTTCCAGCGTTCCACCATCGATACAAAATCTTCAATCTTTGCTTTTATCTTTCCGGTAAAGATCTGATTCTGTTTGAGAATCTCATACATGGATGTATCCTGGCGATGAGCCTGCGCCGCGATCGCATCCATTGTCCTGGCGCCGATTCCGCGCTTTGGACGGTTCAGCACCCTCTGCAGAGCAAGATCATCAGAACTGGATACCATGCGCAGGTAACACAGGGCATCCTTGATTTCCTGACGTTCATAGAACCGGATACCGCCGTAGATGATATAAGGAATTCTCAGATCCACAAGTCCGCGTTCCATGGATCTTGACAGATAATTCGAACGGTACAGAATCGCAATATCCCTGTACGGAAGGCCCTGGGCATGCAGACGGCTGATCTGTTCCGCTACCCATGCGGCCTCATATTCATCGGAAGCCGCATTGAAGTGCACAATCTTTTCACCGTCTTTCCGGCTGGTGTAAAGATCCTTCTCCATTCGGTTCTTATTGTTTACGATGACGGAGTTTGCGGCCTGCAGAATATACTTTGACGAACGGTAGTTCTCATTCAGGATAACGGTTTTCGCATTTGGAAAATCCTTTGCGTAGTTCATGATGATATTCACATCCGCACCACGCCACGTATAGATTGTCTGGTCCGGGTCTCCGACGACATACAGCGATGTCGTATCTGCACACAGCTGACGGATCAGACGGTACTGAAGACGGTCAATGTCCTGAAACTCATCCACGAGAATGTATTCAAAATGTCTTTGCCACTTTTGCCTGATCTTCGGATACTGTCTGAACATCTTTACGGTAAACAGAATCAGGTCATCAAAGTCCAGCGCATACATCTGTTTCTGACGTTCCATATAATACCGGTACACTTCCGCCTTTTCCTCGTCATCACGAAAATGGTTTGCCATTTTGAATGCGGCTTCCACGGAAATCTCTGCGGTTTTATTATTGGAAATATAACTGACATACGTCGATGGCTTGAGATCGTCGGTGTCCATTTTCAGATTTTTGAATGCCTCTTTGACAAGGGATTTCTGATCATCCGCATCCATGATCGTAAAGTTTTTCGGATATCCCATACTGTTGATATCCTCACGCAGAATTCTGACGCAAAGAGAGTGAATGGTGGAAATCCACGGCTGGGCTCCATCCTGATCAATCATGTCTGAAATCCTGCTCTTCATTTCCTTTGCGGCTTTATTTGTGAATGTGATTGCCAGTATTCTGCCTGGACGGACATCTTCATCCTCGATCAGATGGGCAATTCGCATCGTCAGTAAACGTGTTTTTCCTGAACCGGCACCGGCAATAATGCGCAGATATGGTTCATCCGAAACAACGGCTTCTTTCTGGTGTTCATTCAGAAGTGTTAAATCAATCATGTGCTTTCATCTCCTGTCGTCTGCCTATTATATCATCACATCCCCTTTGAGCAGTACAGAATCGTGAACATTTGAGAATGTTTCCCTGCAGTCATGTTATAATTGCGGCGAGGTTAACAATATGTTATTGAAAGCAGACAAATGGAAAGATTATTCCTGCATTGATGCGGGAAATGGAGAAAAACTGGAACAGTGGAAAGGCATCGTACTGCGCAGACCTGATCCCCAGGCGATCTGGAGTGTGGAGAACAGGCAAGCGTGGAATCGTGCCGATGCTGTCTATCACCGCTCAAAAAGCGGAGGCGGAAGCTGGGAATATAAGAAAAAACTGCCGGAAAGCTGGACAGTGGACTACCGGAATCTGACATTCCGGGTTTCCCCGACAGGCTTTAAACACACCGGACTGTTCCCGGAACAGGCTGTCAACTGGGATTGGATGAGCGATCTGATTTCATCCCATCGGGATGAGAATATCCGTGTTCTGAACCTGTTTGCCTATACCGGTGGAGCGACCATGGCATGCGCCGCAGCCGGAGCAGCGGAAGTTGTGCACGTGGATGCGTCCAAAGGCATGGTCAACTGGGCAAAGGAAAACAGGGATCTGTGCGGACTGCAGGATGCGAAGATCCGCTTTATCGTAGATGACTGCCTGAAGTTTGTTGAACGTGAGAAACGCAGAGGACATACATACCATGGAATCCTGATGGATCCGCCGTCCTACGGCAGAGGTCCAAACGGGGAGATGTGGAAGTTTGAAAAGGAAATCACAGGCCTGATTCAGGCATGTCTTGAAATTCTGGATGAACATGCGCTGTTCTTCCTGATCAACAGCTACACAACCGGCTTCTCCTCCATCGTACTGGACAACATGTTAAAGACGATGATTCTCCCTGATCATCCCGATGGTACTGTTACAACCGGTGAAATTGCCATACCGCTGCAGGAAAGAGACCTTCTTCTGCCATGCGGTATCGTCGGCAGATGGGAGAGAAAATGATTCACGTACTGTATGAGGACAACCATGTCCTGTGCGTGGAAAAACCGGTCAATGTGCCTGTCAATGCGGATGAATCCAAAGACGAGGATCTTCTTTCCATGTGCAGGCAGTATCTGAAGGAGAAATACAACAAGCCGGGAAACGTGTACCTTGGACTGGTACACCGGCTGGACCGCCCTGTCGGCGGTGTCATGGTGTTTGCCAAAACATCCAAAGCCGCATCCAGGCTGTCAGAGTCAGTCCGTACCCACAAACTGGAAAAAGAATACATTGCGGTGTTGGACGGTGTTCCAAAGCAGGACAACGGTACACTTGTGGATTATCTGATCAAGGATCACCGTACAAACATGGTGCGTACAACTGATGCGGAACATGGAAAGAAGTGCATTCTTGATTATGATGTGATCGGCCGTCAGGGAAATCATACCCTGGTGCACATTCATCTGCATACCGGACGTTCTCATCAGATCCGGGTACAGTTTGCCTCAAGGCATCTGCCGCTTGTATTCGATCAGCGTTACAACCCCGCAAGGGAAAAAGGACAGATCGCGTTATATGCATGCCGGCTGTCATTTCCGCATCCGACCACAAAGGAAATCATTACGGTTTCCTGTCTGCCTTCCTCCCGTAAACCATGGAATGAGTTTGAGATCAGCCTATGAAGAAAACCGTGAAAACAAAAAAGCGTGGACCGAAGCGCAGAATCCGCAAAAGCATCGTTGCCATCGCGGTATTGAGTATTCTTGTGGTCATCGGTCTGTGTTATATGCCCGGCATGATCACATCCATCCGGCTCAGTCGGCTTGGATATGATCGCACAGCCATCAGAAACATCCGGGAACAGGGACTGGAAAAAGACCTGCTTTCCCATCAGTACTGTTCGGATTACCTGATTCAGGCGATCAATGACGGCACACTGCAGAAGGAATACATGTATCTGTATACGGTTCTGGACCCTTCAAGAACCCTTGAGAAAAAGGATTTCCTGTTATACAACCGGCTTGTGGACAAGGGATACGAAACCGATCAGATGGTCAACCTGTATCAGAAACTCACCTTCCGTGAACTGACGCCGCTGCTTGTGTTTGATTATCAGTGGGATGAAAACGGATATATCGATGACTGCATCAGCCACAGAGAAGACAACGCATCCGGAAACTTTACACTCGAAGGTGAATACATTACCTACTACCGGATGAGTGAAACGATTGAAGAACCGGATGAGACTTCTCTTGTCAATCAGTCGCTTCTTCTGCCCTCTGATTATGTACCGCAGAATCTGACATCACTGTCATCCGAACATGCGGTGGACGGTGTTCAGATGTGTCAGGATACCGCAGATGCCTTCACACAGCTGTCAATGGATTCCATTATCGCAGATCACAGTCTGTACGCTTCTGCCGGATATACCGACTATGCGTCACAGGAGTCCGCCTATACATACTTCGTCAACCACACCGGTGCCGCAAGTGCGGATTATTATACCGAACGGGCAGGTTCCTCCGAACATCAGACCGGAACAGCTGTCAATGTGTCTCTGACATATGAAAACAACAATGATTTTGTCAATACCGGCGCATATGCCTGGCTCAGTGAAAATGCGGACAAGTACGGTTTCATACTCCGATATCCGCAGAAGTTCGCTTATATTACAGGACGCAGTGAAGCCAACCATATCCGCTATCTGGGCAAAGACCTGGCAAAAAAGGTCAACGCATCCGGTCTTTCCTATGATGAATACTATCTGTTGTATCTGGCTGACTGGAACGATACATCACTGATTCCCGGCAGTGACATTCTGAGCGCAACGGACTATGCAGGATCCCATTGACGGGATCCTTTTCATATGAAAAAAATGCCTGGATCATCCAGACATTACAGATTTGTGATCGGTTTGCGTTCCGCTTTGAGATTGTGCTGCCTGGCGGAGCGGCGCTTCATTTCCGCTTCCACATCCTCAATTGTGATTCCTTTTTCAACCATCAGTACAATCACATGGTAGATCAGATCATTGATTTCTCCGATCAGTTCCTCCTTTGAGTCGGACATTGCCGCAATGATGACTTCGGTACTTTCTTCTCCGACTTTCTTGAGGATCTTTTCAAGTCCTTTTTCATACAGATAGGTTGTGTAGCTTCCCTCTTCAGGATTGTTTTTTCTGTCCAGTGCCACCTGGTACTGTTCTGTCATCTCACTCATTTTCCTCTTCCTCCAGATTCCGGTAAAAGCAGCTTCTGTGTCCGGTATGACATGCGGCGCCGTCCTGCTTTACAAGCAGGAGAAGCGTGTCCTCATCACAGTCGATCCGGATTTCCTTTACATGCTGGAAATGACCGGAAGTCTCACCTTTTGTCCACAGTTCATTCCGGCTGCGTGACCAGTATGTCGCAAGCCCTGTTTCCAGTGTTTTTGCCAGACTCTCTTTGTTCATATAGCCTAGCATCAGAACTTCTTTTGTATCCACGTCCTGCACAACTGCCGGTACAAGTCCGTTTCCCTTATCAAAATTCACCTGTATCATAAGCGTACCGGAATTCCTTTCTGTTTCAGATACTGTTTGACATCCCGTATCTTCAGTTCATTGTAATGGAACAGGCTCGCTGCCAGTGCAGCGTCCGCCACATTCTCCTCAAATACTTCCGCAAAGTGTTCCAGCTTCCCGCATCCGCCCGATGCGATGACAGGAACCTTCACCTTCTCTTTGACTGCCCGTAAAAACGGGATATCAAAGCCCTGTTTTGTGCCGTCGGTGTCCATGCTTGTCAGAAGAATTTCGCCAGCACCTCTGCGTACGCCTTCCTCAATCCACTCCAGTGCATCCATGCCGGTATCGATTCTTCCTCCGGCAATGACAACATTCCAGCCGCTGCCATCCGCTCTCATACGGCCGTCCACCGCCAGTACAACACACTGGCTGCCAAACATCGCCGCTCCCTGGGAAATCAGATCCGGACTGCGTACTGCCGCACTGTTCAGGCTGCACTTGTCCGCACCGGCTCTTAACATCAGGCGCATATCATCGGTTGAACGGATTCCGCCGCCGACCGTAAAGGGAATGAACACCTGTTCCGCGGTTCTGCGCACCACGTCCACCATGGTTTCACGATTATCGCTGGTGGCGGTAATATCCAGGAACACAAGTTCATCCGCACCTTCCTCATCATATCGTTTTGCCAGCTGTACCGGATCTCCAACTTCTTTCAGACCGACAAAGTTAATACCTTTGACAACCTTTCCGTCTTTGACATCCAGGCATGGTATGATTCTTTTTGTTAACATGGTTTCCCCTTTCCGGTTCTGATCGCCTCTTTCAGATCCAGTGATCCACTGTAGACTGCCTTACCGGTAATCGCACCATATATGCCCATTTCACACAGTGTGCGGATGTGGGAAATATCAGCGATCCCTCCGCTTGCGATCAGATTGACCGATACGGTTTCCTGAAGACAGGCAAGCATTTGTGTATTTGGACCCTGCAGGGTCCCGTCCTTACTGATATCCGTCACAATCAGTGTTTGTACCCCTTCTGACTCCATCTGTTTTGCGAAATCCAGATAATCGATCCGGCTTGTGTTCAACCAGCCTTTTGTACATACATAACCATCACGGCAGTCCATTCCCACAACGATCTTTTCCCCATACCGGCTGACAGCCTGCTTCAGCAGCTGACGATCATCCACGGCAGCCGTACCGAGAATCACACGGGAAACACCATGATCCAGATAGTAAGAGATGTCATCCATCGTCCGGATGCCTCCGCCGACTTCAACCGGAATGGAAAGCAGCTGTGCCGTTTCGACAATCTTCGCCGCATTTTCCTTTTTGCCGGTTCGCGCTCCATCCAGATCCACCATGTGCACCCACTGTGCACCGCTTTGTTCAAAGGAACGGGCTGTGGATACAACGTCATCCGCCACCTGTGCAGCGGAATCAAATTCACCCTTGTATAAACGTACCGGTTTTCCGGACATCATATCAATTGCCGGTAAAATGATCATTTCATCACCTCCGCAAAGTATTTCAGAATTGCCAGTCCATCCGTACTGCTCTTTTCAGGATGAAACTGTGCGCCAAGGACATTGTCCTTTCCGACCAGTCCAGGCACACGGATATCACCGTACATGGAATATGCGTACAACTGGTCGTCCTCGATATCGCATGCATGGAAGGAATGGACATAGTAGACATACGGTGTATCAGAAAGATACTGCCGTAATGGATGGCTGCCTGTAAATACCAGTTCATTCCATCCGATCTCAGGAATCGGAAGATCTGTCTTCATCTCCTTTACTGTTCCTTTCAGAAATCCGAATCCTTCCGTCTCTCCCATCTCCAGACTTTTTTCATACAGCATCTGCATGCCCAGGCAGATGCCAAGCAGCGGTTTTCCGCTGTTGACCATGTTTATTACAGGTTCAAACAGATTTCTGTTCCGGATGTTTTCCATACAGTCCGGAAACGCACCGACACCGGGAAGGATCAGCCTGTCACATTGTTCAAGAACACTGACATCCGAAGAGAACAGACACGGCACACCGATTCTGTGCAGCGCATTTTCAACGGATTTCAGATTTCCCATACCATAATCAATAATCCCGATCATTCCAGCATTCCTTTCGTGGAAGGCAGTTCATTCCCTTCAACCCTGATTGCCTGACGGATCGTGCGGGCAAAGGATTTGAAGATTCCCTCCATCCTGTGGTGGTCATTCTGTCCATAACGGACATTGATATGCAGTGTCGTTCCGGAAGATACCGCAAAGGCTCTGAAGAATTCCTCAGCCATCTCGGTAGACATCGCACCGATATTCTCTCTTGTAAAATCACAGTTGAAGACAAGATACGGTCTTCCGGAAATATCGATGGCTGTTTCCGCAAGTACCTCATCCATCGGTAATACCATGAATCCGTATCTGGCAATGCCTTTTCTGTCACCCAGTGCATTTCTGAACACCGTACCCATGACAATACCGATATCCTCGATCGTATGGTGGTCATCCACGTTCAGATCCCCATCAGCCTTAACGGTGAGGTCTGTATGGGAATGAAAGGCAAGCAGTTCCAGCATATGATCAAAAAAGCCAACCCCGGTATGGATATCCACTTTCCCGCTGCCATCCAGATTCCATCTGACAAATACCTTTGTCTCTTTTGTATTGCGTTCCAGTTCTGCGTATCTCATATCATTCTCCCTCAAACTGTTCCATCACCGCAAGGAAACTGTCGTTTTCCTGAGGGCTGCCGATTGTGACACGGAATGTGTCACTTCCCGCATAGTTGCGGATCACAATACCGGCTTCACTCAGTTTCTCAAGCATTTCCGCCTTGTACGGGCTGTTTCCGTAGATGAAGTTGGCCTGACTTGGATATACCCTGATCTTCCGCATTGAGGAAAGCACTTCGTACACGCGTGCTCTTTCCGCCCTGATCAAAGCGACATTTTCTCTGATTCTGTCCGCATCCGCCAATACAGCCGCTGCCGTTTCCATAGCGGTTGTGCTTAACGCATACGGCACATATTCCTGCAGCAGCGGAACCATGTTCTTTTCCTGTCCCAGCGCAAATCCGGTACGCAGTCCGGCCAGTCCATATGCTTTGGAAAGTGTTCTTGTGACATACAGGTTGTCATAACGGTCAATCAGCGTAACAGCACTTTCACCATCCGCAAACTCGACATATGCCTCATCCACAATCACCGGAACATCTGAGAAGGCAGATACAATGCGTTCCACTTCATCGATGTTCAGAAAATGACCGCTTGGATTGTTCGGATTGGAGAAGACAACCAGATCCGCTTCAATGTCTTTTCCATAACGGATAAAAGACTCAATATCAAGACTTCCGTCCTCATCACATGGATATTTGACTGTTTCGGCTCCATAAGAGGATGCGTAGTAGTCATACATGGAAAAATCCGGATCGAACGTATACAGTTTTCCATTACCCGCAAACTTTCCAATCAGATATCCAAGCAGCTGATCCGATCCGTTGCCCGCAATCACCTGATCCGCACTGACGCCTGACACTTCCGCATATGCCTGTCGGATCTTTTTCTGGCTGTTGTCCGGATACCGGTTAAAAGCGATATTCCGGATCACATCCATGATCTGATTCATGACATCCTCCGGAAGCGTGTATGGGGATTCATTGGCATTGAGCATGATTCTGCCTTCCGCTCTTGCCTCGTATCTTACCTTATTTTCCATCATTCAACCTCACTGTTACAGCATTGGCGTGAGCACGCAGCTGTTCTTCCTCCGCCAGGGTTTCCACGTAGTGTCCATATGTTCTGACAGCCTGTTCCGTATAATGCAGATAACAGGATTTCTTGATAAAGGCATCGACACCCAGCGCACTTGAGAAACGTGCGGTTCCGTTTGTCGGCAGAACATGATTTGTACCGCCGAAATAGTCTCCGATTGATTCACATGTATAGTATCCAAGGAATACCGAACCGGCATTTTTGACACGATTGAGGTAAGGCATCGGATCCGCAATACACAGCTCGAGGTGCTCCGGAGCGATGGCATTGGCGAAATCGATGCACTGTTCAATCGAATCACATACAATACTGCGTCCATAATCACGGACAGACGCTTCCGCAATCTGACGCTTCGGAAGCAGAGCAGCCTGTCTGCCCAGTTCTTCATTCACCTGATTGAGAAGATCTCTGGAGGTTGTCAGTAATATCGGAGAAGCCATCGGGTCATGTTCCGCCTGGGACAGCAGATCCGCAGCCACAAACGACGGCTTTGCGCCTTCATCCGCAATGACCAGAATCTCGCTCGGTCCGGCAATCATGTCAATGTCGACCTTGCCATAAACAAGTTTCTTTGCGGCAGCCACGAAAATATTACCCGGTCCTGTGATCTTGTCCACAGCCGGAATGGATTCCGTTCCATACGCCAAAGCCGCTACAGCCTGGGCACCGCCCACCTTGTAAATCTCACTGACACCGGCAAGTCTTGCGGCGTAGGCAATATTCGGATTCAGTCCGCCTTCTCTGTTTGGCGGCGTAACCATGACAATGCGGCTGACACCGGCAACCTTTGCGGGAATGGCATTCATCAATACCGAACTAGGATACTGTGCACGTCCGCCCGGCACATAGATACCGACTGCGGAAAGAGGAATCACTCTCTCGCCCAGATAAATACCGCAATCCTGTTCCATCAGATAGGACTGCGGAAGCTGTGCACGGTGAAACTTTTCAATATTAACCGCCGCCTTCTGCATGGCTTCCACAAATGCGGGATCACACTTTGCGACAGCCGCATCAATCTCTTCCTCACTGACACGGAACTCATCCACTCTGACATGGTCAAATGTCTCCGTATAATATCTGACGGCACTGTCTCCTTCTTTTCTGACCCTGTTCAGGATCTCTGTTACCTTCATCAGAATGTCAGTGTCGATTTCCTGTGTTCTTTCATCAAGATACGTTCTCAGATTTTCCTGATCGTTTATCGATATTTCCTTTAACATGATTCCACCCTTTCTTTCAGATCCGTGATGAATTCCATCACTTCGTCACGCTTCATTTTGAAGCTGACTTTGTTTACAATGGCACGTGCACTGATACGGCATACCTCATCAAATACGACAAGTCCGTTTTCACGCAGTGTTGTGCCGGTTTCCATGATATCCACAATGCCGTCGCATAATCCAAGCAGTGGACTCAGTTCCACAGAGCCGTCAATTTTGATGATTTCCGGATCCAGCCCGTGTTTATGGAAATAATCCGACGCGACATTGGGATACTTTGTTCCGATCGTGATATGACCGACTTTCTCCAGCGGATTGTTTCCCGGCAGGCCTGCCAGAATAAAACGGCATACACCTGTTTTCAGGTCCAGCAGTTCATAGTAGTCCTTTCCGCCTTCCATCAGCGTATCCTTACCGACGATGCCGATATCCGCAACACCATGTTCCACATAGGTGATCACATCATTCGGTTTTGCCAGAAAGTAACGGACATCCTTCTTTGTATCCTCGAATACAAGGGCTCTTCCCTTGTCCTTCAGTTTCTCAATGCCATACCCGCATTCCTCCAGCATGGCTGTCACAGACTTTTCCAGTCTGCCCTTTGTCAAAGCGATTGAAAGACTCATCGTATCACCTCTATCGTATCTTTATCCCACGGGACAAGTTCCGTGTTTCCTTCCTCTCTCAGTTTTTCCGAAAGCTGTAATGCCTCGATTTCCGATCCGACCGGATAACAGATCCGGATCAGATGTGCATCCAGTTTTGGCAGCACATCCAGCAGGGAGTCAAGTTTAATCGAGAATCCGCATGCCGGAAGATCTCTGCCAAACCGGGAAAGCAGCGTATCATACCGGCCTCCGGATAACACGGAAGCCCCGACACCTGACACATATCCTTCAAAGATGATTCCCGTATAGTAATCCAGATGCGGCACCTTACCGAAATCATAGCTGAAGTGATCAATCACACCAAGTTTCCGCAGACCCTCATCCAGCTTCATCAGCTTTTCAACCTCTTCTTTCAGGGATGGACAGAAACTGATTTCCATGGCCTCCTGCAGAACCTGGCTTCCGCCGCCCAGCAGCGGCAGCTTTTCAAAGAAAGAGCGTGCCTGATCGGATAATTCCTGTTCCAGCAGGTATTCATGAAGCTGCACAAGCGATTTCCGGTCAATCAGATCTGCCAGTACCGATTTCTGATCATCATCCAGATTCAGCTCTTCCGCAGCCTTGCGGAAGAAGCCGGAGTTGCCGATTTCAATGCGGTACTGATGATCCCCTGTTTCACGCATGACACGGTCCGCGGTGTACAGAACCTCGATATCGGAATGGTCATCCAGTCCGATCAGTTCAATGCCACAGTCGGTAACCTGGGAACGTTTCCCCGCAAAGGTATGACGGACTTTGAACACCTCTGAACAGTAACGGAATCGAAACGGTGGTCTGGCATTGTAGTACTTGGATGCGCAAAGACGTGCAATCGGCACGGTCATATCCACACGCATCATGACCATCTTTCCGTCCTGGTCCAGAAACCGGTACATTTCCGACGTATCTGCGGAAGTGAATCCGATATCATAGGTATCCGCATATTCAATGGTCGGCGTACAGATCTTCTGATATCCGAACGAATCAAACACGGATTCAATTCTTTTTCGCAACGCTTCCTTACGACGGCTTTCCTCAGCCGTCAGGTCTCTCATCCCCTGGGGAATACGGATTTCCTGCATGACTTTTTCTCCTTTTAAACAAAAAAGGACATCCCATAATCGGGACGTCCTGAACGTGGTTCCACTCGATCTTCACAACTGTCTCACGGCAGCTGCCTCATGGAGTACTATCATACTCCTGTGCTGTAACGTGCACGCACGTATTTCCCTACTCTTGGAACACATTTCGGAAAATCGTCTGTTGGGATGTGTTTTCAGACAGTCCCGCATACCTTCTTCACAGCTGCTGAAGGCTCTCTTGAATTGGAAGCTGACCTAGTTTTTCCCGTCTTCGATTTTGTATCCTAATCTTAGTCTTTTCGGATAAATGAGTCAATGGATTTTTTACATTTTCTTTCCTGTAAATAGTTTCAGAAGTACGATACAGGAACACAGTACGACTGCACCGATCCCGATTCCTGCCCTGATTCCGTGATCGGATTCCGGTTCCTGCTCTTTGATTTCTTCCGGATGATTCTGTTTTCTGACCTGTTTTTCTGGTTTGTTTTCTTTTAATCTGTTCAGATTGATTGTTTCTTTTTTCTGTTGAGGCAGAGTCACGTTCGGGGTTGTGGATGGTCTGTTCTGCGGAACCGTAAAGACAACATCCGCGGATGTATCATATCCTTCCGCACTCCGGATCTGACGGATGATGTATGATGTTCCTCTGTGAAGCCAGCTACCCTGCAGAACAGCATTCCCTGTTCCGATTACAACTGTTTCCAGTGTGTTTTCATTCATATCCATGATTTCATACATCGCACCTTCAACCGTATTTCCCTCTTCATCCATGCACATCAGGTTTACGGTAACCGGGCTTTCCATCACCCGTCGTGATTCCTTCCATGAACGGGTGTGATCCAGATCCACTCTGTAGACTTCACTGTTTTCATACCATGCCGGATGAATAGAAGTCTGCCGCAGATAGTATGTACCGTCATACAGATTCCACATGCGTGAATCGCCTGTCTGTCGGACACTGACCGCTTTTTCCGCACATGACACGTCGGTATACAGTTCGTAGGATGTTTCGGCCTGAACATCCGTACTGACCAGTGTAAACGACACATACGGTGTGGCAGTATACACTGTTGTCAGTGTTTCCTCAGGCTGGTACAACGGTATTTCAATTGTCTTTTCCTCTGTATCAAAAATGTAATGATTCTCATCTCCTTTCAATTTCAGGGAATATGTTCCTCCTGCCAGAACCGCCATTCCCTGTCCACGTGCGGAAACAGCGTCATTCTTCAGTGTTCCGACAGTTCTTCCCTCTTTTCTGACGGTTACGCTGAAACCTTCCAGATCGTTTCCATCCTGATCCTGAATCCGGATCAGGAAATCGGCTTCTGCCGTCTGCAGGGATGCCAGTGAATGCACCGAATGAACATGATCGCACACAACCGGAACCGATGATGGAATCCGATAGTATGACTGCGGCATGGATTCCGCCGAAACATGGTAGGTGCCGTCCGGTACATCCGCATTGATCGATCCGGTTCCCTGAATCGGCAGTCCGTGGATATCCAGAGCCTGTTGTGTGCATGACGCATCTGTCCACACTTTCAACAGGGAATCTGTGATCACATTGCCCTGATCGTCACTGGCGGAAGCCACAAGGCGTACATAACCGGTGGAATACCCGTTAATCACCACTTCCGGATCGCCTTTTTCGGCAATGGCGAATATCACATCCTCCATCGGTGTATACATGTCGGTTTTCCGAACCTGATGAATCCGGTATGTCGTGCCACAGTGCAGATCCGAAAGCGGAGTTCCTTCAGTATTTCCGTTGATCAGTCCGATTTGGGTTCCGCTCAGATCTTCGATCACAAACTGTCCGCCTGACAATGGTGATCCGGTTGTTCTGTCACGGTTGAAGAATGTGACATGAAACGGTGTTGCCATGATCTCAAACGGCTCCACCTGGGATTGTCCCGTACGCAGAGTCGTGCTGTCCGGAATGTAATACCCGGAAGCGATGTCTGTCGGTGTGATCACATACGATGTATCTTTTGCCAGAATCAGCTCCTGTCCTGACTGCAGAGTTTCCTGACTTCCTTCCTCGTCTTCAACCAGAATCGTGCCTTCGAGCAGTTTTCCGTCCCCATTGCAAAGACGGATCACGGTTTTCAGGAATTCCTTGTACAGCGACAGCTCCGTAGTCTGTCTCTCTGTGATTTTCACTTCACAGACCGGTGAATCAATGCAGTGTTCATCGCATTCCATTTCCTTCAGCACATAGTTTCCCTGTAACAGAGGAAATGACCATTCCGACTGTTCATGAAGATCCATGATGACCGGACGTTCAAATACGTCCCTGACCGGTTCCTCATCATCCTGCTTTTCAAACAGTCCGAACACACCATTTTCCGGAAGCGGCTTTTCCCAGTTCACAGACAGACGTCCGTACACAATCACCGGTACCTTCAGTTCTGTTTTTTCCGGGGTCAGCGGAATGGTAAAGGGAACTTCCCTGTGCAGAGCCCATTCATCTGTGTCCATACGTTTCAACACATAGGTATTTCCCACATCCAGCAGAGAACCGATTTCTTCAACACTTGGATTCTCGCAATCCTCCAGGCTCCATTCCAATACAATCTCCTCCTGTTCATTCTCAATCCGGAAAGTTCCGGTTTCCAGCTGTTCCGTATCCACACTGACTTCAATCGGATACACCGGAAGCGTCTGTAACGATCCATCCATGCAGTAGACCTGCGGGTCTACGTGATATCCGGTTACGGAAGAAATCTGACGCAAATACACGGTTTCCTCCGGGGGATCCATGAGCGGGGTAAGAATCCCCTCCTCATCACTCTTGAGGATGACCGGTTCATCATCCTCATTCAGAAGCGGCAGTTGACATCCCTCATCCTCATAAAGGCCATAGATGAAGCCTGCCGTGTCTGTTTCAAGATGCAGGGGCAAGGGATCCCCGCCCTTGCCCTGCAGAGGCAGAACTGCCATTGTCATCAGTCCTGCCGTCAACAGTAATGGATTCCGTTTCATTCAACGTCTTCCATGTACGATTCCCCGTCATCCGCGGAAATCACCGTGTCCGCATTGACCTTGATGCGCCAGCGGCGTTCTCCGTTTTCTCCGATCCAGGTGGATCTCTGAATTGAGCCATGGATCTCGACTCTGTCTCCGTCCTTCAGTCCATGTTCAAACTTCTGTGCTTCCTCATCCCAGGCGGTAATGGGAATGATGTCTGTGATCTTGTCACTTCCCTTTCTCTTCACAGCCAGTGAAAATGTGGCAACGGAACCACCTGTTTTGGTGGATCCAAGGCGCGGCTCGCCGAAAACGGTGCCGACAAGAACTGTTTCATTGCGATCTGTCATATGAATCAATCTCCTTCTGAGGTGACGCCCTCACTTTACATATGTCCCAAAAATCCGAATTACGCACAAAAAAAGTCGAATTTTTTTCAATTCGACTCAGATTCATACAATCACAGGCAATGTACTGCCGCCATACGGCATCACAATCACAGATGCGTCCTTTCCGTATTTTTCCACGCACTGATCAAAAGCTCCCTGCAGGGTTGACACCGGTATCAGGAATGTCTTTGAGATGATTTCAGGATCCATGTCCGACACAAACAGAATCGTGCATCTTCTGATAAGCATGGCAATTGCGGCAGCTTTGTGCGCTCCCAGCATAAAATGTTCATGCAGGGCATTGATCATTTCATCCGGATCCGTGTATTTCAGCATCCACTCACCAAACAGCGTGTTTCCGAAACCTTCCTGACAGCTTCCGACAAGAATGATCGTACCGCCGTCTTTGACCGCATGTCCCGCATTATCCAGCGCTTTCTGCGTCTGATACAGGTTCAGATCCTTTGGCGCACCGCCCTGGGATACAATGACAATATCCGCAGGCCGGTCAATCGGCGAACGGTAGATGGAAGAAAGATACCGACAGGCATCCCGATGTGCTTTGACACTATGTCCGGCAGCGCAGTAAATCACCTGCTTATGCGTGTTCAGCACGACATTGACAATAAAGTCAATACCGACCATGGCTCCGGCCTCCTCAATATCACAGCGGACCGGATTATCATCGAGATTTCCGGCTTTCGCACGCGGATCCACCATCATGCGGTGGTTCATCGTAATTGCGGAGGTTGTGGAGACTCCTGGCATGATTGCCTTGGCTCCGCCGGAATATCCGGCAAAGTAATGGTATTCCACATTGCCAAGACAGATTCTGCGGTCCGCTCTGACAACGCGTTCGTCAATATCCACCGGTGTTCCGGCTTTTGTCGTTCCGACATGTATGACGTGTTCACTGTCGGAATCCTCACAGGCAATCCGACCATACCAGCTGCCCGCAAGCTTTTTCTTTTCCTTTTCCGTATGGTGACGGTGAGAGCCTCTGGCAAAGATCAGCGTGACATCTTCCGGTTTTACACCCCCAGACAACAGTTCTTCCATAACCGGATCCAGTACTGTCCATGTCGGCATCGGCCTTGTGATGTCACTTGTGATCAGAACGACCTTTTCATCATGTCTGACAATATCACGCAGTCTTTCACTTCCGATCGGGTGAACCAGAGCCTGTCTGACGATCGCATCCTCATCCGGATGTTCCGGAAGACGGGATGGAACAAGTTCAGTGACCACAGCCTCATCCGGAATGTCCACCTGAAGTGTTTCCTTTCCTTTTCTGACCTGTGCAATCATAAAACACGGACACGGATCATACCGTCAAGAGCTTTCAGATCATTGACCGCCCTGTCATCTACGACACTGTTGACGTCAAAAATGGAATAGGCAAATTCACCGCGGGACTTGTTTGTCATGTTTTCGATATTGATGTTGTCTCGGGAGAATACCGGCATGATATTCGTTAACATACCCGGAATATTACGGTGAATCAGGCAGATACGCGCTGTACCGGAACGCTCCATGACGACATCCGGGAAATTGACGGAATTGCGGATATTGCCGTTTTTCAGATATTCGTCCATCTGTACCGCAGCCATCTTGGCACAGTTGGCTTCTGCCTCACCGGTTGTACCGCCAAGGTGCGGTGTTAATACGGTATTTGGTGCCTTAACCATCTCAGCGGTCGGGAAATCCGATACAAAACGGGCAACCTTGCCGCTGTTGAGTGCCGCAATCATGGCGTCCTCATCCACGACTTCACCTCTTGCATAGTTGATGATGCGGACACGATCCTTCATCATGGCAATCTGCTTTTCTCCGATCAGACCTCTTGTTTCATCTGTCAAAGGGCAGTGCAGCGTCAGATAATCCACATGCCTGAGCAGATCTTCCAGTGTGGATACACGGAAGACACGACGGGATACCTTCCATGCGGCATCCACACTCAGATACGGGTCATAGGCATATACCTTCATTCCCAGTTCCAATGCGATATTTGCGACCAGGGAGCCGACGTTTCCGGTTCCGACAACACCGAGTGTCTTTCCATTGTATTCCGGTCCGGCAAACTGCTTCTTGATCTTTTCCATGCGGACTTCAATCGGTCCTTCGCTGCCATCATAGGAATATACCCAGCGCATGGCATCCATGATATCTCTGCCTGCCATGGAAATACCGAACAGGAACAGCTCCTTGACCGCATTGGCATTACCGCCCGGTGTATTGAATACAACAATTCCCTTTTCCGCACATTCCTGCAGAGGAATCGTATTTACCCCGATTCCCGCTCTGCCGATACACTTCAGTTCCTCGTTGAACGGATAATCATGCAGATCGGAGGCACGCACAAACAGTGCATCCGGTGATTCCATCTGATCCCCCAGCGTATATTCCGTATCCTTCAGCACCTCTTTGACACTTGGGGAAATATTGTTTAATGTTCTGATTCTGTACATGTTTCTCAACCATTCCTTTTCTCAAATTCAATCATGAAATCTCTCAGCTTTTCTACGCCTTCCAAAGGCATCGCATTATACAGAGAAGCACGGATGCCGCCGGTCAGACGATGTCCTTTCAGGCTGACAAGGCCTCTGGCAGCCGCTTCCTTAACAAACCGGCTGTCTGTTTCCGCATCCGGTGTGCGGAATGTCACATTCATCATGGAACGTGCATCTTTGCGGGCATGCGGGATATAGAAAGAAGAGGCATCCAGCACATCATATAACATGCCGGCTTTGACCTTCCGGCGTTTTTCCATTTCTTCCACACCGCCCTGTTTTTCCAGCCAGTCCAACGTCAGTCCCAGCATGTATATACACCAGCAAGGCGGGGTGTTGTACATGGAATCCTTTTCCGCCATTGTAAGGTAATTCATCATCAGCGGTGTTGTTTCTCTCTGTTTTCCAAGCAGATCCTTACGGATGATCACAACCGTCAGGCCTGCAGGAGCCATGTTTTTCTGCGCACCGGCATAGATAATGCCATAGCGGCTGATATCAACCGGACGGGATGTGATATTGCTGGACATATCACATACAATCGGAACATCTCCGGTATCCGGTACCTCATTCCATTCCGTGCCGTAGATCGTATTGTTTGCACAGTAGTGGAAATAGGAGGCAGATGGATCCAACACAAGTTCCTCCTGTGTTGGAATCGCCGTAAATCCGTTTTCTCTGCCATCATACGCAATCTGTGCATTACCGTACTTTCCCGCTTCCTTCCATGCAATCGTGGAAAAGTTGCCAGTCAATGCATAATCCGCTTTCCCCTGCATCAGATTCAGAGGAACCATCGAAAACTGGGATGAAGCACCTCCCTGCAGAAACAGAATCTCATAGTTATCCGGCACATGCATGAGTTTCCGGAACTGATCTTTCACATGTCTGAAAATATCCAGAAACCACGATGATCGATGACTCATTTCCATTACGGACATCCCGGAACCATTCCAGTTGAAGATTTCTTTCTGTGCTTTTTCAAGCACTTCCTCCGCCATTACCCCTGGGCCTGCGGAGAAGTTGTATACACGGTCATCTCTCATTTGTTTCACCTCGTCAAGTATATCCATTCTATTCTTTTCATACTTCAGCCGCAACTCAAGGAAGGTAAAATCGCAAAATAATGATTAACGAAAGCGTTTGTATCGGCTATAATTGAAACATTACATGAATGAAGGAGATAGTATGAAAATCTATAATCTTGAACAGATCCGTAAAATAGAAAAGGATATCCCACAGATGGTGGAACAGCTTGAAACAGGATATGTAAAGTATTCCCTGAAAGAAACAAACGTACCGCCGGTCGGCTATCTGCACTTTGATCAGCCGGTAGGTAATACATACATCAAGTATGGATACATCAATGGTGATGACAGCTTTGTCATCAAGGTATTCAACGGGTTCCCGGAAAATGCGGAACAGAACCTGCCGACAAGTGACGGCCTGAATATGGTATTTGACGCAAAGACAGGCATGACAAAGGCAATTCTTCTTGATGAGGGATGGCTGACCGGCTTCCGTACAGCCGGCGCAACGCTTGTATGCGCAAAACACCTGGCACCGAAAAACATCACCAAAGTCGGTATCTGCGGCACAGGAACACAGGCACATGCGATTCTTTCCATGACCCCTTATGTACTTGGAAAGCAGAAGGTCGTTGCCTATGGCTACACAAAGGAACTGACGGATGCCTTTGTACAGGAATTCCGTGAAAAGGGATTTGATATTGAACCTGCATACGATACGGAAACCATCTGCCGCGAATGCAATTACATCGTCACCGCCACAACAACGATGACACCGATCATCACGGCTGACATGGTAAGACCGGGTACACACATTACCGGCGTCGGCGCAGATGCGGGCGGAAAGAATGAGATTGATGCTTCTGTCTATGCCAAAGCGGACCTGATTGTCAACGATTCCATATCCCAGTGCGTACTGGACGGCGACACATCCTTTGCATTAAAGAAGGGTGCGATCAGAGAAGATCAGATCATTGAACTTGGAAAACTGATTCATGAAGGAAAAGGCAGAGAAAATGACGAACAGATCACGGTTGCGGATCTGACAGGTATTGCGGTACAGGATATCATTGCGGCAGAAATGGCATGTACACTGCTGGAAGCAGAATAAAGCCAAAACAAGGGCACGGAAACAGTATTCCGTACCCTTTTATAATGCCTTACAGCTGATCTCTCAGTACAAACAGGATGTCCTGTACACGATCCAACGCCGCATTGACCTGTTTTTTGTAATCCGATATCTTCGACTGAACAAAGATATCCGCAAAGAGACCGTCAAACAGATAATCCGCAAATACCAGGAATGAATCAATCTGAATATTCAGTCCTTCCACGTCTCTGATATCCGCCAGTTCATCACGGAATCTTTCAAGTTCTCTCCTGGCTCTTTCCACACAGTCCGAGGCATGGTCAATTTCATTATGCTTCAGAAATCCACTGATGAAATTTCCTCCGAACATATCAACCAGTCCCCAGTTGGAAGCCGAATCAAGATGGCTTTTCGCATCCTTCAGCTGATTCAGTGCGGATTCACCCGCAAAGATTGCTTCTTCAATTTCTCTTCTCCGATTGTACATGACTGACTCCTTCAGGATGCTCTTTGAATCACCAGAGCACCAAGACCGACCAGTACCAGCATCGGAATCACAAATAACAGTGTTCCAAGCCCGGCAATGATAAAGCCGATGACAACCAGACTTCCGATCAGACTGAAGATCACTCCGACCGCCTTCATTCCGATACCGATCATCATAAACACCATTTTCAACATGGCGATCACAAACAGAATCATGATGATAAATCCAAACATATTTCTACCTCCTCAAAGATATTGTTTTTCATGTTCAGGAGATGGATCGTGTTTTGGCATGCAGATAAGAGATGATCCATCGTTCCTGATGAAAAAAGTATACGTTCTCCGTATTCCGGAATACACATCCAGAGTGGAAAAACAGGGACTCTTATTTTTCCGTTTTGGCAATTCAGCTCCTCATTTTTTCTCCAGAACCGCCCTGACCTCACTCAACCGCTTCGCATCTATATTTCCGTTTGCGACCATCTGATTCATCCACATGGCAAGGGAATCAGATGCCATACCGATCTGTTCAATGCCTTTCTGAATCCTTACAAAGTCCATCAGTTCATCATCAGATACCTTCGCATCTGCCGTAATTTCGATAAAACGGTCCTTTTCCTCCTCCAGCGTATTGAGGGTTGCCAGCGTCTTCAGAACAATCTGTGCCAGATCCTTCATTTCAATCTCAGGCACATTCTCCATTCCGATCGGACACATTCTGGAACAGTAGTAATTACATAACAGCGGTTTCTTATAGGCTTTTGACATGGCAAGCACCTCTTCCGGATGCACTTCCGATTTCCCGCTCTCATACTTTTCAATTCGGCTTTCCGATATGAAAACAAGTTTCTCACTTGCCTGCGCACGTGTCAGACCCACTTCCTCTCTTGCCAGCTGGAAGATATTCTTATCCTCTTTGATTGACTTTTTCCCCATATATCCATTCCTCTTGATTCAATTCACATTATACACATTCCGCGAAAATAAAAAAGTGCCCGTGGCCGGACTCGAACCGGCACGGTGTCGCCACCGGGGGATTTTGAGTCCCCTACGTCTACCAATTCCATCACACGGGCAAGTAACTGCGTTACCTGATTATTTTATCTCATTCCTTCCGATCTGACAACATAAAAAAGGGCGGTGATCCTGCGACCATCGTCCTTCCTGTTCATTGGATTACTGCTGTTTTGCCTTTGCCTCTTCAATGACTCTGTCAGCGATTTCCTTCGGCGCTGCCTGGTACCTGGAGAATTCAGCGACATAGGAACCTCTGCCCTGTGTCATGGCACGCAGCTCGTTGGCATATGTCATCATTTCAGCCATTGGAACATCCGCCTGGATAACCTGATCACCGTCCTCATTTGTGGACATGTCGATGATCAGACCTCTTCTCTTTGTGAAGTCACCCATGATTGTACCGGTGTATTCTTCCGGTGCAGTGACAACAACGCGTCCGATCGGTTCAAGCAGAACCGGTTTTGCCTTCGGCATTGCGGCATTGTATGCCAGACGTGCAGCTTCCTTGAACGCAACTTCCTTGGAGTCTACCGGATGGTAGGAGCCATCATACAGTGTTGCCTTGACACCGACAACCTTGTATCCGGCTAACGGACCCTTCTTCATGCATTCTCTCAGACCTGCTTCAGTCGGAGGGAAGAACTGCTTCGGAACAGCACCGCCGACAACCTCTTCCGCAAAGACCATATCTCCATCCGGATTGTCACTTGGTTCAAATCTGACCCAGACATCGCCATACTGACCGGCACCACCGTTCTGTTTCTTATAACGGCCCTGTGCTTCCGCCTTGCCGCGGATGGTTTCACGATACTGGATTGTCGGAGTATGTGTTTCAACTTCAACCTTGTACTTTGCCTTGAGCCTGGAGAGTACAAGATCAATATGCTGATCACCGACACCGTAGAGAACCTGCTCGTGTGTTTCCTCATTGTTCACAAAGCGCAGTGTCTTGTCTTCCTGCATCATATTACGGATTGCAACGGACATCTTGTCCTCGTCTGCCTTGGTCTTTGGCTTCACCGCATATCCGAGCATCGGTGCAGGATATGTAATATCCGGATATCTGACAACACGGCTTCTTGTGCACAGCGTATCGTTTGTATCCGTGTTCTGCAGTTTGACAACCGCACCGATATCACCCGTAAACAGCTTACCGACACCGATCTGATACTTGCCGTTGATGACATAGATCTGATTGACTTTTTCCAGAACATCCTTTTTGGAGTTGTATACCTGGGAGTCGCTGTTAAGAACACCGGACATGACCTTCAGATAGGAAATCTTTCCGACAAACGGGTCAACAATTGTCTTGAATACAAATGCGGACAGTGCCTCTTCTTCATTTGTCTCCATGTCAATCGTCGCATTCTTTGCATTGTATGCCTGTACTCTTCCCTTTTCAGCGTAGGACGGGAAGAATTCCGTAATCAGATCAAGAAGTCTTGAAATACCTGTCTGTTTAACGGCAGAACCGCAGTATACAGGATGAATATCACCGCTGCGGACACCGATTCTCAGACCCTTTGCGATTTCATGTTCGTCGAACTGTTCACCGGAGAAGAACTTCTCCATCAGATCATCATCCGTCATGGCAATGGCTTCCGCAATTTCGTTGTAGTAATCCTCCACCTTGCCCTTGATGGAATCCGGTACTTCCTTCGGCTCATTCGGGCTGTCATAATACCATGCCTTGTTTCTCAGGATATTAACGGAACCGACCACTTTACGGTTTTCGATAATCGGAAGTTCGAACAGGAACACGGACTTTCCGAATTTTTCACGCAGTTCATCAATGACCTTTGAGAAATCAGCGTTTTCATCATCGAGCTTGTTTACAAAGAAGATGGAAGGAAGCTTGGCATGGGTTGCCTTTTTCCATGCACGTTCCGTACCGGCTTCGACACCGTCTTTTGCGGAAACAACGATCAGGGCGTTGTCTCCGACCATCAGACCGGTATCTTCTTCGCCTTCATAATCACGATACCCTGGTGTATCGATAAAGTTGATCTTGCAGGACTTCCATTCGACCGGTGCAAGGTGACAGTAAGCGGAAATGCCTCTCTTACCTTCCTCCACGTCAAAGTCCACTGCCGTTGTACCGTCTCCCGCCTTTCCGAATCTGTCGATCTGCTTATTATGGTACAGTACAGATTCAATCAGCGTACTCTTTCCGGATCCGGAATGCCCCATGACAACGACATTTCTTACTTCATTGGCTAAATAGTCTCTCATGGTGCAATCCTCACTTCAGAATGTCCTTCAGGTCATTCAGGCATTCCTTGCGTACATAGTGAATGGCGAGATGTCCTTCATAGTCCTTCTGATCCTTGTCAGCACCATTTTTCAGAAGCTGCTGTACAAGAGACGGAATGCCGATGTATGCCGCTCTCATCAGAGCTGTGCATCCCTTTGCGTCTGCGACGTTGACATCCGCACCGGCATCAATCAGGATGTTGATGACGTCATCCTTGTATCCTGTGACAGCTTCCATCAGAGCTGTTCTGCCCTGTTCATCAACCGCATTGACTTCAGCACCCTTTCTGATAAGGTATTCAACTGTCTCTGTCTGACCCAGAAGTGCAGCTCTCATCAGTGCCGTACGGCCCTTGTTGTCATGGGAATTGACATCACCGCCTGCGTGGATGATCATTCTGCAGATATCGGTATGTCCCTTCTTGGCAGCACCCATCAGCGCTGTCTTGTTGTTTTTGTCACGTGCACGGGTATCCGCACCGTTATCCAGCAGGAAACGGACAATCTTATCGTGACCGCGTTTCGCACTTCTCATTAACGCTGTACGGCCGTCTCCGTTTTTGACGTTGACATCTGCGCCCTTGGAAACCTGTGCACAAACCTTGGCAAAGTCCCCTGCAGCTGCTGCGTCGAAGAATTCCTGATTTACCTGATCCATAATTGTTTTCCTCCTGTTATATGATCATATTTTTCGGTTAAAAAAGATGGACATGACAAATCCATCTTAAAGAACCGTATCTGACTCACTGAAAACCCCGCTGAAAACAATGCCGTATGTGTGATTTTCTCTGTTTACCTGTACCTGAAAAAGTATGCCTGTCATACGCATGGTAATCAACTCCGTTCTCTTACTGTGGTGAATCTTTTCTTAACATTATTCTAACGTAAGTGAGAGTCTTTGCAAGCGATTTCATTCAATTCCATGACAATTCACACAATTGAATGACAATTCTGTTTGAAAACGTTTTCATATATGATCATTTTCATTTTTTCATCATCTCAACAGTTTTTCACAGTCTCTGTACTCCGGCATCCGCTTTTCAATTTCCTCATAAAATGCCTTTGAATGATTGCATACAAGCATATGTGCATATTCATGCAGAAGAACATAGTCAAAACATTCCTTCGGAAAATGAATCAGGCGCAGAGAAAGTGAGATCGATGGACGCTTTGGACTGCAGGATCCCCACCTTGATGTGGTATAACGGATCGTAATACGGGGCAGTGGTTTGTGATTGGCAATACAGATATCGGCGTCCCATTTGCCACGATCCTCCCGCACCCATCTCAGCAGCTGCAGACCACCTTCGTGATAGAACAGACGGCTTCTGTCCTGCGGTGTATCCATGCGGACATGAAAAACCATCGTATCGGATTCAAAATCAATATGTTCTTTTTCTGAAATCACTGTACGGACATGATATTCCTTTCCCATCCATACAGCATGCAATCCGTCAGATCCATCCTGCATCTGATTCTGTTTCTGATTCTGCTCCGCCATTTTATTCAGCAGCCACTTCTGTTTTTTCTGAACAAACTCGACAATGTGCGCATTGGATGTGCGCATCGGACATCTGACTTCCAGTTCCCCGTTTTCTCTGACGTAAAGAACAACGGACTTTGCTTTCCGTCTGACCACCTCAACCGGATAGGTCTTCCCTTCCATTTCCACATACAGTATTTCTGCCATATGAAATTTATTATACCTCCTTTGTAAAATTTTTCTTGCATTATTCTTAATTATCCCTTATCATAGTTCATGCACATGGCGGCTATGGTGAAGTTGGTCAACACACTGGATTGTGGCTCCAGCACTCGTGGGTTCGAGTCCCACTAGTCGCCCCTGCAGTCAGATCACTCATTCGGGTGATCTTTTTTGTTGTTTACAGTCTCCTCATAGAACAGAGAACCTGCGGGTATTGTATAGCCTCTTTTCACAACCGCACCGACAATCTGCCCCGGATCCGTCACAACATGATTCATGACATAGGCTTCAGGGATATTGATCAGAATCAGATCATCTTCTCTGATCACCTCTCCCTGCTTTCTTGTCTGCGCACATACCGGAACTTCTGTCAGCGCAAGTTTTTTCACAACCATCCGCTCCACAAGAAACAGATCGGCACTGACAAGAAGAAGCACAAGTGCTGTGCACAGAAGTACTTTGCGTATGATCACTGTTTTCATATCAGCCTCCTTCACTTACCTTATTACCCGTTTTTCATGAAATCGCACAAAAAAAGGAATACATTTTTACCAAATGTACTCCTGTTTTGAATTTCCTACGCTTCCTGATGTTCCGCCAGGTATTTTTTGATGGCGTCTTTGACATCCTGCTTGGATGGTTTACATAACGAGATATCCGCTTCACCGGAAACAAGCTTTTCAGCCATACCGGAGCAGCCAGGGTTTCCGCATCCGCCGCAGTTGTATCCCGGCAGCATTGCCAGAACATCCTTGACTCTTGTATCTTCCTTAACGTAGAACTTCTTTGATGCAAAGCCGAGAACCGCGCCAAGCAGTCCGCCGATCACCAGCATCATGATAAGTGGTTTAATGATTTCCATCTGTATTGTCTCCTTTAAATGTGCTGCGCATGGAGCAGTCCTTAATGCCGCATGCATGACAGTCAGGCTTCAGATTCTCACAGCCCTCCGGAACCGGAGTGCTTCTGTTTTTACGGAGCAGTACAACATTCAACAGAAGAAGTCCTGCCACAAGCCCGATGACAACCAACACTTTCATTGTTTATACAAGTCCTGCCAGTGCAGAGAAGGCAAGCGCCATGATTCCGGCAACGATGAAGGCAATCGGGTTTCCCTTGAACGCTCTTGGAATATCGCTCTGGTTCAGTCTTTCACGGATTGTGGCGAAGATGACCAGTATTAACATGAAGCCAAGTGGTGTTGCGATGGAGTTGACGATTGTTTCGATCAGGGTATAACCCTTTGTGATATTATCCTGTGCAACATAGAGAACCGTGCAGTTTGTTGTGATCAGAGGCAGATAGATACCCAGCTGCTTATAGAGAGCCGGTGCATACTTCTTGACAAACAGTTCAACAAACTGAACAAACGCTGCAATCAGAAGGATGAATGTGATCAGCTGCATGTATTCCAGATCCAGTGGTTCAAGAACGAGGTAATACAGTGCATATGACAACATGGAGGCGCCGAAGATAACGAAGATGACGGCAGCTCCCATACCAAGAGCGGATTCCAGCTTGGTGGAGACGCCCATGAACGGACACATTCCCAGGAATTTGGTCAGTACGATGTTGTTGATGAGCATCGCGCTGAAGAACAGTGCAAATAAATTCATATCAGGCCACCTCCATTACTTCGCTGCAGAAGCGGCTTTTGCCTTTGCGGCAGCGGCTTTTGCGGCTTTTTCTCTCGCAGCTTCCTCATCATCCAGTCTGTTCTTGTATGCAGTAACCGCACCGGCAAGAGCAGCGAATGTGAAGAAGGAACCTGTTTCACCTGTCATAAAGGGAATCAGGCATGTCTTTGGCAGTACCTGTACGGAGAATACAACGGCATTGCCTGCGAATGGATTGGATAATGTGATCACGCCTGTTCCAAGAATCTGTCTGATCAGAGAGATTGCGATCAGAGAGAATGTATAGGACAGACCCATCATCAGACCGTCTTTTGCGGACTCGATGACATTGTGTGAACATGCATATGCCTCAGCACGACCCAGGATGATGCAGTTGACGACGATCAGAGAGATGAAGGCGCCAAGAGCGGAATACAGATCCGGTGCGAAAGCGTGCAGGAACATTTCCAGAATCGTAACAAGAGATGCGATTACAACGATATATACCGGGATATGAATATCGTCCGGTGTAAACGGTGCAATGATCGATACGACGACATTGGATAATACAAGAACGAAGATAACGGAGATACCCATACCGATGGCATTGTCCAGGGTTGTGGAGATTGCCAGTGTGGAACAGATACCAAGATACAGTCCGAATACCGGATTGTCCGTGATCATTTTGGAGATAAATCCACGTTTCTTTGGTTTGATTTCACTCATTTCATTTACCTCCTTACTTCAGACCCGCAAAGACCTTTTCGGCAGCTTTGACAGCCTGGTTGACAGCTTCTGTCGTGATGGTGGCACCGGAAAGAATCGGCATGTCATCATCCGCAGTCAGCTTCTTAACTTCCTCAACATAGGAACCTTCAAATGCAAGGGAACCCTTGCCTGCGGTTTCCTTCTGGGAAAGAACGGTATAACCGGAGATAGAGCCATCCATGTTGAACCCGATCAGGAATGAGAAACCGTCAGCGGAATAACCCGTATTGTGCAGGGAGAAGATATACCCCTTGTCCCCAGCCTGATATACGGCATCAACCAGTCCCGATTCCTCATCCTTGAGAACATCGTCACTGATGTCCTTGAAGTCCGTGACATCCGGATAGATTTCAACAAGATTCTTCTTGACTGTTGCAATTTCATTTTCCGCAATGACTGGTGCCGTAATGGAATTTACCACTGCAAGCAGAACACCTGCCACAGCACATACAACACCAAGGAGAACCGTCTTATAGATACTTGAATTTCTGTCCATAACGCCTCCTTATAATGTAACGCCCACAGCGATGGCAACAACAAGTACAACTGCGCATACTGCACATGTGATTGTGCGGATATTGCGGCTGTCCTTGATCTGGCTGCCCGAAAGCGCACGGTCAATTGCCGGTACAAGCATGTTCATGATCAGAATGGCAAACAGTGCGCCGTCCGGAATGCTTGCCTTCCATCTGAGAATCAGAGTCAGACATGCCGTGCAGGTTGCAAAGATGTATTTACCAGGGATTGTGATCGGGCTTGTGACAGGGTCCGTCAACATGAACACACCCGCAAACAGAGCACCGCCTCCCAGCAGATTGAATAATACGAATTCAATACCTGATCCGTGAACAAGTGCTGTAATCAGAGATACGACAATGATGACAGCGAAGTACGGAACAGACAGATGCCAGTCAATGACATCGTTGTACAGCAGATATGCAAAGGCTGCAATAATGACAATGGCACAGGAACCGCCGATAACAGACGGATAATTTCCCATTAACATGCCGAATGTACCGCCAAAGCTCTTCATGACGCCTTCCACGACCGTGGATGATGCACCCCATCCGGCAGATGCCATGGCACTCATCGGTGTGGCACCGGACATGACCTTTGCGGTGACGTCTTCCGCAGTGGAAGATGTGAAAGAGTTCATGATCAGTGCTTCACCGAAAGCAGCCGGGTTGAAGATATTCTGACCGAAACCGCCGAACAGCAGTTTGCCGAAGAGAATCGCAACGACAACACTGATGACGATTGCAAAGTAACTGACGTCGATTCTTGTCAGAAGAACGATGATCAGTGCCGTTACCCATCCATAGGAGTGGAGCACATCATGACGGATATCCTTACTTCCTGTAAAGGCGAAGAAAGCGACTTCCGTCAACAGTGCGGAAACAACGGCGAACACCGTCATCATGATGACACGGACCGCCAGTCCATAGGAGATACCGTACCAGATGATCGCTGACAACAGAACCGCACCAAGGGCGATCGTCAGATGTCTCATGATATCTGTTGTGGACTGTGCCCTGCGATAATTCGGTGAAGGTTTGAATGTAAATTTCATCGCTTACTTTCCTCCCTTCTTTGCCTGCTTCATGCGGACAACATTTTTTGCACGTCTGACATTTTCCGTCACATCCACCTTGGATGGACAGATGTAGGAACATAAACCGCATTCAATGCAGTCCATGACTCTCAGCTTTTCAAGCGCAGCGTCATCACGCACCTTGCCGGCACCTGCGATCTGTACCGGCTGAAGACCGGACGGACATACTTCCGTACATCTGCCGCAGCGCAGACATCTGGATGCATCTTCCTTTTTGTTCACAAGGGCTGTAATGCCGTTGTTCTGTGCGGAAATGACCCATTTATCATTTGGAATGGTCTTCCCCATCATCGGGCCGCCAGGAATCAGAAGAACATCTTCTGTTCCGCTCTTGTAGCCGCCGACCGCATCGATGATCTCACCGGCTCTGGTGCCGATCGGAACAATGACATTCTGCGGATGGTTGAGGGCATCACCGGACACCGTCACATAACGGTGTGTGATTGGTTTTCCGTTCACAAGCGCATTACCGAAGGCAATGGCTGTGGATGCGTTGGAGACAATGACGCCTGCTTCGGAAGGAAGTCTGTCATAACGCTTTCCGGTCAGCTGGTAAACAAGAGTTCTTTCCCAACCCATCGGATAGATATTCGGAACTTCTCTGATTTCAACATCAGTTCCTGCAAATGTTTCCTTCAGTTTTGCGATCTGTTCCTTTTTGTCCTCTTTGATTGCAATGCATGCCCTGGCTGCAGTGGAAAGCCTGAACAGTGCCAGAACACCTGTTTTGAGCAGGTCCATGTTGTCTTCCACATTTCTGTAGTCTGCGGTCAGATACGGCTCGCATTCCACATCATTAATGGCAAGCAGGTCAATTCCCTTCGGATCAGCATATTTGACATATGTCGGGAAACCGGCGCCGCCCATTCCGAGCATTCCGCTTTCCTTCATGAAGGCAAGAAGTTCTTCTCTTGTGGCTTTTGTATAATCCATCGGTTCAAAGGCCTTTACCTCTGTTCCCTTATGATCATTCTGGATCCGTATGTGTTCTGCCTGAGCCATTCCTGAGTTCATGAATTTCTCAATTGCCGTTACGGTTCCGGAAACCGGCGAATACAGTGGCAGATAAAAATGATCGTTTCTTTCCGCGATCTTCATACCGACTTTCACTTCATCTCCGACCTTGACAAGCGGTGTACATGGCGCAGCACCGTTGTAAAGCGGAAACCAGACTGTGTCGGGATCCATTCTGAGTGTGACTTCCTCAGAAATTGTCAGATCCTTGTGTCCGTCCAGATGATAGTGCATCGGTCCAGTAAACAGTGACATACCGTACTAGTCCTCCCTAATCTGTTCCATTATAGCATCATCTGTGCATAAAACACGCATTTTTCACAAATGAATTGTTTCACAAATAAGCACAATGTAAGCGGTTTGTCTCTTTTCATGAACAATTGAACACATATCGAATTGTTTGGCATTCAATTGTTTACATGCTATAATCGCGCCGTATGAAAATGCAAAGAATATTTAAGACATTACTGGCGGTCAGCCTGCTTGGCGGCTGTACACGGGAAAAAACATCCTCAGCCAGAATCACTTCCTACTCCAACACCTCCATTGACGAGGTGTTTGATACGGTTTATTCCTACACGGAGTATACCGATTCCACGGAAACGGGAAAGAAACACTATAACGATTCCCTTGAACTTCTGGAATACTGCAATCAGCTGTTTGATATCTACAACAGCTATGACGGAATTAACAACCTCAAGACGATCAATGACAATGCGGGCATTCAGCCTGTGGAAGTTGATCCGCTGATCATCGATCTTCTGGACAAAGCAAAAGAATTCCATGATATATCAGAAGGAGAGTTTGACATTACCGAAGGTTCCCTGCTTCAGGTATGGCACAGATACCGTGAAGCAGGCATTGCCCTGAATCAGGACGGACAGTATGGTGCGGTACCGGAATATGATGAACTGTATGAAGCTTCACAGAAAGCAGGATGGGATAAAATCGTCATTGACCACGATGCCAATACGGTATTTATTACCGAGGCAGGCGTCAGCCTGGATGTTGGCGGAATTGCCAAAGGATATGCGGCGGAACTGGCTGCACAGCGGGAGGAAAAAGACGGCATGAAGGCCGGTTTCCTGAATGTCGGCCGCAACATCCGTCTTGTCGGTGAAAAACCGGACGGTTCCAACTGGGTGATCGGAATCGCCGATCCATCCGGCACATATATGGACGGTATTGTCACAATCCGTATTGATGAACCTGTGTCCATCGTCACATCCGGTGACTATGAACGCTACTATATCGGTGAGGACGGAAACAGATATGCACACATCGTGGATCCTTCCACTCTGTATCCGGCTTCCCTTTACCGTTCCGTATCCATTCTGACACAGGATTCCGGTGATGCGGACTGCCTGTCCACGGCTCTGTTTACTATGACCATTGAAGAAGGCAGGGAACTGATCGAAACCTATGAGGAAAAAACGGGAAATCCGGTTCATGTGATCTGGGTAACCGACATGGATCACAAACAGACAGATGAGGGAACACAGGTCGGTGATCTGTTTGTAACATATACGGATTCTCTGGAGGGACATCTTTCATGGCCGAATTCATGATTGAAATCCTTGCGGACACACTGCTGGATCTTACCAGGATTGTACCGTTTCTGATTGTCATCTATCTGTTTCTGGAATGGATGGAAAACCAGGCAGGACATTCCATGGAACGGTTTCTGGAACGTCATCGCAGACTGAACCCACTTGCCGGCACGCTGTTTGGGCTTCTGCCAACATGCGGATTTGCGACGGCAGCTTCCTCACTGTACGCAACCGGCGTCATTTCAGCCGGTACACTGGTTGCCATTTTTCTGTCCTCCAGTGATGAAATGCTTTCAATCATGCTGGGAATGCAGGCGGATCTTTCAAAGATCGCACCGGTACTTGGTGTCAAGCTTGTCGTCGGCATCGTTGCCGGATACGGGTTTGATGCATTATCCCGCCATCGTTCCATCAATGTGAATGAATTCTGCCAGCGTGAACATGATGATCATTCCCACGGCATACTGTACAGTGCATGCATGCATACACTGCAGGTATCCATGTGGCTGTTTGTGACGGTGTTTGTGTTCAACGGCATCGTCGAACTGATCGGAGAAGAGGTCATCTCAGGCTTCATTACATCCCATCCCTCACAGTCGGTTCTGTTCTGCGGGCTTGTCGGTCTGATCCCGAGCTGTGCATCCAGCATTATTCTGACAACGATGTACATTGACAACGTGATTGCTTTCTCAGCTGTCTGCGCAGGTCTGCTCGTCAATGCGGGTACCGGCATGATCATGCTGTACCGCGTCAATCCTGACTGGAAGGAAAATACGAAAATCCTGGTGGCAACCTTTGTATGCGGTATTGCGGCAGGCTTCATTCTTCAGATCCTTGGATTCTGACACCGTTAAGGTGTCTTTTTTCTTTTCCATGCAAAAAAAAAAAAAAAAACAGAACCGCAGTTCTGTTCAGTTATCATACTCCATGCCGTCTTCCGGCATGTTTCTGAAATAGGTAATGATAAACGGGACCGTGATCAGTGCGGATATGACCTCCGAAACAGCCTGTGAGATAACAAGACCGTCCATTTGAAACAGTCTGGTCATCGTAAACACAACCGGAATCAGAACAAGTCCGCTTCGCAGCGCCGCAAGGAAGGTTGCCTTGCGTGAGGAACCGATCGACTGAAACAGCATATTTGCGTACAGTGTGATCGGCGTCATGATCAGTGACAGCGACTGTGCCTTCAACGCTCTTTCACCGATGGAAATAACCTGGGCATCATCACGGAAGAATGTGACGAGTGTGGACGCATTGGTGAATGCACAGACTGCCAGCACCAGAAGCAGTGCTGCGCCCAGTTTCATCGCAAAAAAGAAACCTGCTTTGACACGGCTGTGAAGTCTGGCACCGTGGTTGAACGAGGAGACCGGCTGAAATCCCTGTCCGATGCCGATGGCGATACAGAACAGGAAATTGACAATCCTGTTGACAATGGAGATTGCCGCAACTGCCGGATCCCCGAAAGCAGCCGCACTTGTATTCAGCACCATTGTAGATACGCTGTTAAGCCCCTGCCGGCAAAGAGACGGCATGCCGTTGGCCACGATCCTCTGATATGGTTCCGCTTCCTTTGCAATATAGCGGATATGGAATGAGGAAATCGTCTGTCTTCTCAGATATGGAAGAGACAGAATCGCCATGGATACATACTGGGATATGCATGTCGCAAGTCCCGCTCCTCCAATCCCAAGCTGCAGTACTCTGACCATCAGGAAATCCAGAAAGATATTCAGAATCCCGCCGCTGGTAAGACCGATCATTGCATAGAATGCCTTGCCTTCATAGCGCAGAATATTGTTCATGACACAGCCCGAAGTCATGGCCGGACCGGCAAGAAGAATATAGAACGCATATGTGCTGGCATATGGCAGAATCGTATCGGTACTGCCCATGATCCGCATCAATGGCGTCATGAACACCATGCCGAGAATGCAGATGACAACGCCTGTCGCAATGGACAGCCAGAAAGATGTGGCGGAGAACACACGTGCGCTTTCATCCTCGTGGCTGCCAAGCCGGATGGCAATATTGGATCCCGCACCATGTCCGTACATGAATCCGAATGCCTGCAGAATCGCCATCAGTCCGAATACAACACCGGTCGCACCGGAAGCTGATGTACCAAGTGTGCCGACAAAATATGTATCCGCCATATTGTAAATGCTTGTGACAAGCATCGATATGATGGTCGGAATGCCGAGGGTGATAATGAGTTTTGAAACAGGTGTCTCCGTCATCCGGATATACTGCTCATCCTTCACTTCCCGCATGTTATCTCTTCATCCTTTGAAAGCCCGTTCCATAAGCGGTAGTATGTACCTTTATTGGCGAGCAGCTGTTCGTGATTTCCTTCTTCTTCGATACCGTTTTTGCCAAGTACGACAATTCTGTCCGCATTGCGGATCGTTGTCAGACGATGGGCTATGGTCAGGGTTGTTCTTCCGACGGAAAGATCCTTCAGAGACTGTTCAATCAGAAGTTCACTCTCATTGTCCAAAGCACTTGTGGCTTCATCCAATAACAGAATCGGAGGATTTTTCAGGAATACTCTGGCAATCGAAATTCTCTGTTTCTGACCGCCGGAAAGCTTGATTCCTCTTTCACCGACATAGGAGTCATATCCCTGCGGCAGCTGCTGTATGAATTCATCCGCACCCGCAAGTTTTGCGGCATGGATGACCTCTTCCATCGAAGCACCCGGTTTACCATATGCAATATTGTCAAATACCGTGCCGGAGAACAGATATACATCCTGCTGGACAATACCGATGTTCTGACGCAGACTGCGCAGCTTTACCTTTTTGACATCCTGACCGTCGATGCGGATACTGCCTTCGGTCGTATCATAGAAACGCGGAATCAGGCAAGACAGTGTCGTCTTACCACCGCCGGATTCACCTACCAGCGCAAGATTCTCACCGGCATGAATATCCAGACAGATATCATGAAGAACACGGTTATGATCATCCGGATATTCAAATGTCACATGGTCAAACGTGATGTTTCCGCCCTTGATGACAAGGTCCCTGGCATCCGGTGCATCAACGATATCTGGCGGTGTATCCATGATTTCAAAGAAACGTTCAATACCGGTAATACCCATCTGAAACTGTTCTGAGAATTCAACGATTCTTCTGACTGTCGCAATCAGGGTTGTCACGTAAAGCATGTATGCGACAAGATCACCGGCGCTGATTCTGCCGTTGACCATGAACATACCTCCGGCAATGATCGTAACCACATACATCAGACCGTCAAACAGACGTGTGGAAAGATTGAATGCCGCCATGACATGGTATCTCTTTTTCTTGAGTTCCTTCATTGTCTGATTGCCTGCCTCAAACTTCCGCATTTCCTCTTCTTCCGCTGTAAATGCCTTGACAACTCTTTGTCCGAGCAGAGAATCCTCAACCTGGGCATTGAGTTCACCGATCTGCACGCGCTGTGCCTTGGTTGCGGTACGGAAAGCATGATTCAGTTTGATGGAGAAATACATCATGAATGGAATGCATGCAAAGATAATGACTGTCAGCGGCAGTGAGGAATAACTCAGAATCACAAACGAAACAACAATCTTGATCGCCGCAATAAAGAATTCCTCCGGACAGTGATGTGCAAATTCCGTCACATCAAACAGGTCGTTTGTAATACGTCCCATAATCTGTCCGATCTTGTTGTTGGCATAGTAGGAATCACTGAGTGTTTCCAGATGTGCAAACGCATCCGTCCGCATATCGGTTTCAATATATACACCCATGATATGACCCTGTGAGCACATGAAATAGTACGCTGCCGCATCCACAAGACGCAGTATGACATACACCCCTGCCAGTTTCCCGATCAGACCGACGGTTAACGCAGCCGGTTCATACATTGCCGTATTTGTCAGAGTGGACATGATACGCGGCAGTACGATGTCACACAGTGTTGTAAGAGATGCGCAGAACAGATCCAGCAGCATCAGCTTCCTGTATTTCAGAAGATATGGAAGAAACCTTCCGATCAGTTCCTTCGCACTGTAATTCCGATTTTCTGTCTTCGTCATTCTTCCCCTCCCCGTTTACACAAAATATGTAACCATTTTACATGATTCTGAATATTTTAAAACCGTTTTGACTGTTCTTTCATAACCCGGAACCGACAGAAAAAGAATCCGATGTGAGCCTGCTGAAAATACCTATGATTTTTCACAGGTAAAAACAGGCATATGAAAAGTGGAAGAGACAACCTGCAGTGATAAGGATATAAGAAAACTCACCAGATAATATATCAGTGATATTTCCGGTGAGCTTCTGTGACACATTAAGACTTTTTCTGCAGCCTCTGCTGTGATGCTTTCACTGTTCCATCTGACGGATTTCAGAAATGATATTTCTGTACATCACAACAACCGCAGCCAGTGCCGATATCACATCCGAACAAAGCTGTGCGGCAATCGTACCATGATATCCAAACAGAGCAGACAATACCATGATACAGGCAATAAACACGAACCCCTGCCGTGACAGAGACAGAATAAACGAACCCGCAACTTTACCGAAAGACTGTGTGTAGATCGTGCTCATCAGAGTAATGCCTGCCAGTGCAAGTCCACATGCCTGCAGTCTCAACATATCCGCTCCTGTTTCGATCAACGCCGGATCATCAAGAAACAGGGATATGAAACCCGGTGCAGCGACTGTCAGAATACCGCCCATGATCAGGCCGATGACAATTACGGAACCGAAACAGAAGCGGACAAGCTTCTGAAGTTTTTCCCTGTTCCGTGCCCCATAGAAATATCCGATTACAGGTGAACCGCCAAAACAGAAACCGGTCAGTATCAGATTTCCGATCATCGTGACTTTCAATGCGATTCCCATTGCGGCAATCTTCTCATTGCCGTATGGCAGAAGATACTGATTTGTCAGGATGATGCAGATACTGGACATGATATTGGATAATGCCGAAGGAACACCGATACCGATGACCTGACGCAGATGTGCAGGTGAAATGTGCATGTCACGCAGCGATACCGACAACATTCTGCTTTTTGTTTTGACAATCACAAACAGAAACAGATCGGAACATGCATATCCGATTACCGTCGCAATGGCAGCTCCCGCCGCTCCCATACCGAAACCTGAAATCAGAATCGGATCCAGGATGATGTTGATGACTGTGCCGCCGATTGAACCGATCATGCTTTCCTTTGCCATGCCTTCCGAACGGATCAGGTTGGAATGGATAAAGGAAAGAATGATAAAAACAGCACCATAGGCCAATACCATGTAGTATTCCTTTGCATATACCCATGTGTTTTCATCCGCTCCAAGGATGGAAAGAAGCGGATCCGCAAAAAGAATCATGACTGCAGTAATCACAATTCCCATGATGATGGAGCCGTAGAAACAGAACGATGATACACTTCTGGCATCATCCGGCTGATTTCTGCCGATCAGCCTTGAAATCAGAGAACTGCCTCC
The DNA here is from genome assembly GCA_051873755.1 of Bulleidia sp. Lineage (GTDB taxonomy): Bacteria > Bacillota_I > Bacilli_A > Erysipelotrichales > Erysipelotrichaceae > Bulleidia. The sequence goes on from JBJEFE010000002.1 coordinate 49,196, forward strand.
CTGCCCCGGAATATTCCCAAATGCCATCAGAACCGTAAATACCGGTGCTCCAAGTGACACGCCGGCAATCAGATCGATATTCTTTGTGGCGGAGATGAAGAAGGTATCCGCCATGTTGTATATGATGGTAATCACCAGGTTGAAGATCACAGGCAGTGCGAATGTGATATATGTTTTCGGAATTGAATGCTTTTCAAATACGGATGTTTCCATGTTTTTCTCCTTTCAATACGATCTGTATTATAAAAAGTCTGCCCGTGACAGAAAGTGTCATGTGACACTTTTGTACAAAAAATGATACAAACCGCCGCAAACCCGTTACAATATCTACATGGATTCAAGAGTCACAGCATATTTTCAGGATGCGTCACAGCATGATTTTCATGATGCATTCTACACAAAGGGAGAAATCATCACCTTTCCGCAAAGTCGGATCAACCGGCTGATGTTTGTACTCTCAGGACAGATCGCAGTGTATGCGGTCAACGAAAACGGAGATGTGCTGCCGGTGGTGGCAGGCACGAATTTTACCGTACTCGGTGATATTGAATTTGCGACAGGTTCACAGTCTGTTTTCTTTGTCGAGGCACGCAGTGATGTACATATCACATACCTGGATATCGAAAAGGAAAGAAACAGACTTGAAAATGATCCCGTATTTCTCAGAGCTCTGATGAAGGAAATTGCTTTGAAACTGAGCGGGCCATTAATGCAGGTATCCATCAATGCACCAATCCGGGAACGCGTGCTTGTTCTGCTATCCAGAGATTCGGAAATCCGTGGTCTTGAGAATGCCTGTACCCATCTGCACTGCAGCAGACGCCAGCTGATCCGGGTACTGCATCAGCTCTGTGACCAGGGGCTTGTGGAACACAGCGGGCATGGCCTGTATACACTGAAAAAGAAAGGAAATCAATCATGACAGAAAGAATCAGAACCGTCATCACCACCGATGGTGAAGTTGATGACATGAATTCATTTATCCGTGCACTTTACTACTCCAACGACATGGATATCTGCGGCATTGTGCTGACCGCATCGATGTTCCACTATGCGGGAGACAGAAAAAAAGGCATTGCGCCATACCGATGGACAGGAACCCGGTGGATGCAGGAATTCCTGGATGATTATGCGAAAATCCACCACAACCTGGCAGCTCATGACAGCCGGTATCCCGATGCGGAGTCACTCCGCAGCCTGATCCATATCGGCAATATCTCATACCGTGGTGAAATGGAAGAGGAAACAGACGGATCAACCTTTCTGATGAACCTGTTTCTTGACGACAACGATACACCGCTGTATGTACAGACATGGGGTGGTACAAACACAACCGCACGTGCTCTGAAATCCATTGAGGAGACATACAGGAAGACAGAGCAGTGGGAACAGGTTTACAGGCGTGTTTCGGAAAAGGTCATTCTGTACATCATTCTGGATCAGGATGAAAGCTACGCTTCCTACATTGCGGAAAACTGGCCGGATATCCGCATCATTCAGGACACCTCCAACTTCTGGCATTTTGCATATGTATGGAAAATGAATGATCCCGCCCTTACAACAGCACTGCAGTCTGACTGGTGTCAGAAACATCTCATGCACAAAGGTCCTCTGATGGAACACTATGCACTGATAGCGGACGGCAGGATGATTGAAGGAGAGCTGTATGAGGAACAACGCGGCACGGAAGACTATCTGAATGCACATCCGGAATATGACCGGTATGACTTTATCTCCGAAGGTGACACTCCGTCCTTCCTGTATCTGATCGATACCGGACTGCGCAGTCTGGAACATCCGTCATACGGAGGCTGGGGCAGCCGGTTTGTGCAGGATGAAAACGGTGTCTGCCGAAACAACGCCCTGGACTACAATCCATACACAAAGCGGTATGAGGCACAGTATTCCCTTTCCAGATGGTTTACGGATATCCAGAATGATTTCGCTGCCAGAATTGAATGGGGCAATACCGGGGATGACAGCGATGTAACCCATTATCCTTCCTTTACAATGTGTCAGCCGCTGAATCTGTACGCAAAACCATCGGAAACCATACATCTGGATGTCAACACCGACAATCCCGTGTCATGGTTTCACTACCGCGAATGTGATATCCGCAAAGGATCACAGCCGCTGCACGGCCATATTGAAACAATCGGAAAAATCCAGCTGGATGTCAGAGCGCATGGATCTTTTGATCCGCTTGTTCTCTATCCGGAAAACAGACACGGCATCTTCCTGACAGTACCGGAGAATCTTCAGAACGGAGATACGATTCATATCATCACGGAAGTTTCCTCAACACGTGCACCGGTCATGAAGAAATACGCACGTACCATCATTACCGTTCAGGCGCAGTAATCATCTGCGTCTTTTTTCATTCAAAAAAACCGGCCGTGCATATACACAACCGGTTTGGATTTCAATGGGATTACTTGTTGAAACCAGGCTTGCCGAGCAGTCTGAACATGTTCTTCTTGTATACTTCAACACCAGGCTGGTTGAATGGGTTGATTTCAAGCAGATAACATGTCATGGCTGTTGCGATGAAGAAGAAATAGCACAGATAACCGAAGCTGTATTCCTTCATGTCCGGAATTGTCACAATGATGTTCGGAACGCCGCCGACTTCCACATGCGCTTCGATTGTGCCCTTTTCTGCCATCTTGTTGACCCAGTCATAGGACTTGCCTGTCAGATAGTTCATGTTGTCGAGGTTTTCAGGGTCTTCCGTAACAATCAGGTCCTCGCTTGGATTTTCAACTTCGAGAACTGTTTCAAACAGAACCTTCTTACCTTCCTGAACAAACTGTCCAAGAGAGTGCAGGTCTGTGGAGAAACATGCGCTGTCAGGCAGAATACCCTTGCCGTCCTTGCCTTCGGATTCGCCCATCAGCTGTTTCCACCATTCTGCCAGCATCTGCAGCTGTGGTTCATATGTGACGAACATTTCAACGTCATATCCCTGATTCTGCAGAATTCTTCTTGCGACCGCATACTGGTATGCAGGGTTCTTTGAAAGATCTGCAGTATTCAGATCGTTGTATGCATCATTCAGACCTTCGAATACCTTGCGGATATCAATGCCCATGATTGCCATCGGTACAAGTCCGACAGGTGTGATGACAGAGTATCTTCCGCCGATATCATCCGGAATGACGAATGTTTCATAGCCTTCCTGATCAGCCAGAGTCTTCAGAGCACCTCTTGCCTTGTCTGTTGTCGCAATGATTCTTTCCTTTGCGCCTTCCTTGCCGTACTTCTTTTCCATGAAGTCACGGAGAACTCTGAATGCCAGAGCTGTTTCTGTTGTTGTACCGGACTTGGAAATGACGTTCAGGACAACAGATCTGTCCTTGATGTGATTGAGAACCTGGGACACATAAGTGGAGGAGAATGTGTTTCCGACAAAGACGACTTCTGTCTTACAGTCGGAATACATACCCTGAATCATTTCAATGGCAGCTCTTGCGCCAAGATAGGAACCGCCGATACCGCAGACAACAAGCACTTCAGCCTTGTCCTTTACCCGTTCAGCGACTTCAATAATGCGTTCAAATTCTTCCTTGTCATAGGATACAGGCCATTCAACCCATCCCATGAAATCATTTCCGGCACCTGTTCTGTTGCGGATCGCGCTGTGCAGCTCAGTTACCTTGTCCTGATAGGACAGAATGTCTTCCTTCAGGAGTCCGTGTGTTGCGTCAAACTTCATTGTCATTTTAAAATTTCCCTTTCCGCTTCCTTAATCCATCCATCCAGCGATGCAGCGATGGAAGTAAAGCCAATTTTCATGGACGGCAGTGTTGCCCTTGCATGAGCATACTGCTTCCTGCGGTTGCGTGCATGCGTCTTATGAAGAGCCTTCAGGGAAAGCTTTGCCTGACGGGTATGCGTATCATAGTCGATGATCTTGACACGTACGGCATCCCCCGGCTTGACAAAGGTACTGATATCCTTCACAAAGCCGTCTGAAATTTCAGAGATGTGAATCAGACCGGAGACATTATGGTCCAGTGAGACAAATGCACCATATGGCTGAATTCCTGTAATTTTTCCTTCCACGATCATTCCACTTCTGTATTTCATAACACGTACCACTCCATGGATTAGTATAGCACGTCAGACCGCGGCTGTGACAGCCTTTCTTTCTGACAGTTTCACGCAGATTCTTCTTTTCACAGCCATTTTACAATTTCTGATGTGTATGATGCGTTTTATTTGATTCCACGCTCAATTGTCATTATATTTATTAGGTACGAAAAGAGGAATAACAATGGAACAGGAAATCAACTATGAACTTCTGAATGCGGAAACGCCACAGCGTGAGGACCTCATCCGCAGAATTGACCATACACTGAACAAGATCCGTCCATACCTTCAGGCGGATGGCGGCGATGTGGAATTCGTGGATTACAAAGACGGCGTCGCCTACCTTGGAATGGTCGGTGCGTGTGCCGGCTGTATCATGGCCAGTGCCGATATCTCTGAAGGCGTGCAGGCAATTCTGATTGACGAAGTGCCGGAAGTCAAAGCTGTCAGACTCCATGAGGAAAATCCGTTCAGCTTTGAAGGATTTCATGTTGAATGATCACCGGAAAACGGTGATTTTTTTATTTGTTTTTCATATTTTTCTTAAATGTTTGAATTTTATTCCTGAATTTTGGATTTTTTTCAGATTTTTTCTGTTTTTCTGATTTTTTATTGACCTATTTCAAAAATCGGTTCAGAATACTTTCTGTTAAGGAGAGAAAAACATGGAAAAACCATTTGAAGATTTTGGAGCTCTTGTATTCGGTGAAAACGAAATGAAGGAACGCCTGCCGCGACCTGTCTACGATTCCTGGAAGAAGACGGTTGCCAACGAGGAGTCTTTGGACCGCACAACCGCTGACGCAATCGCACATGCGATGAAAAGATGGGCTATGGAAAACGGTGCAACACACTTTACCCACTGGTTCCAGCCTCTGACAGGCGGTACGGCTGAAAAGCACGATGCATTCATCGAACCTGACAGTGAAGGAAAACCGATTTCCAGATTTTCCGGAAAGATGCTCATCAAGGGTGAACCTGACGCATCCTCATTCCCTTCCGGCGGATTAAGAGCCACATTTGAAGCCCGCGGTTATACATACTGGGATGTCACATCACCGGTATTCATCCGTGAAAATGTACTCTGCATCCCGACGATTTTCGTTTCCTACAACGGTGAGGCACTTGACCGCAAGGAACCGCTTCTCAAATCCATCAATGCCCTTTCCAAAGCAGCCACAAAAGTCGTCAACCTGCTTGGCGACAAGGATGTCCGTTCCTGTGATATCTCCGTTGGTCTTGAACAGGAGTATTTCCTGATTGACCGCAAATACTTTGACAAGCGTCTTGACCTGCGTCTTTGCGGCAGAACTCTGTTCGGCACTTCCGCCACAAAGGGACAGGAACTTGACGACCATTACTTCGGCTCTATTCCGCCACGTGTCAAGGCCTTCATGAAGGATGTCAACGAGCAGTTATGGAAACTTGGCGTCTATGCCAAGACGGAACACAACGAGGTCGCACCTGCCCAGTTTGAACTGGCCCCGATCTTCTCCGCCGGCAACAAGGCTGTCGACCAGAACCAGCTGACAATGGACATTCTGAAGAAGACTGCCGAAAAGCATGGTTTTGCATGCCTTCTGCATGAAAAGCCGTTTGACGGAATCAACGGTTCCGGTAAGCACAACAACTATTCCATCATTACGGATAATGGTCAGAACCTGTTTGATCCGGGCAAAAAACCTTCTGAAAACATCCGCTTCCTGACATTCATCTGTGCGTTTATTGAAGCTGTCGACAAGTACGCCCTGCTGTTAAGACTGTCCGCATCCTCTGCCGGCAACGATCACAGACTCGGTGCCAATGAAGCACCGCCTGCCATCATTTCCATTTACCTTGGCAGCTACATCGAAGATACACTGTATTCCCTGTATCAGAATCATCCATCCCAGAAAAAGGATGACAGACCGGTTGATTTCAATCCTCTGAGCAACCTGGCATATATCCCGCATGACAACACAGACCGCAACAGAACTTCCCCTGTTGCCTTCACCGGCAACAAGTTCGAGTTCCGTATGCTCGGTTCCTCGATGTCCGCATCCTTCTCCAATACCGTTCTCAATGCGATTATCGCTGAATCCCTCAACGGTATCGCCTCCCAGCTGGAAGGTATCAAATACCTGCAGGATGTGCGTGAAAAAGCACTGGATATCTGCCGTAATATCATCCATGATCACAAGCGTATTCTGTTCTCCGGTGACGGTTACTCCGAAGAATGGGTAAAGGAAGCAGAGCGCAGAGGTCTGCCGAATGTCAAATCCTACATTGAGGCAACCCAGGTGCTCAAGGATCCTGAAGTCGTTCATCTGTTCACTTCCCTTGGCATCTATTCCGAAATCGAACTGGAAGCCAACCGCAAAATCATGGAGGAACAGTATGACAGAGTCATGGATATCGAAGTCAAGACACTGATTGAAATGACAAGAAAGGATATTCTTCCGGCAATGACAGCTGAACTGAAGTTCTATTCCGATACAGCCGTCGCTGCAGGAAAGGCATGCCCTGCATTTGTCACAAAGAGAATAGGCCAGCTCAGCGAACTGATTGACCGTTCCTATGCCTACGTTGATAAAATGACGCAGTTATGGAAGGAAGCCAATTCCAGCAACGATGACTTTGAATGCGGTAAGAAGATCTACTATTCCGTCGTACCTGCCATGGAGGAACTCCGGGCTCTGATTGACAGATATGAGGAGATCGCTTCCCGTCAGTTCTATGATCTTCCGTTATACGAAGACATGATCTACAATCTTGACTGATTCCACGGATTCCCGAAAAAAGCGGGAATCCTTTTGTTTTGTGGTATGATAGTCAGGAAAGTTTTGTTTATGATGAAATTCAGACTGTTTCCAAAAAAGAAAAACTGTTATCTCATGCACAGAGATACACCGGTACTGCTGTTTGTATATGACGAAAATCTTTCGGCCATTACCGCCATCAGTGAAACCATCCATCCCGAACACCTGCCATATGGTGTCAGTAAAGGTGGAATCGCACATATTCCTTCTCTGCATCACTGGCTTGCGTCAAGAACCATACCGGAAAACAGATCGGATTATCAGGGTCTGATGACACGTATCGGCGTTGAAAATACCGTGGATCTGTACCGCAGAAATCACGGGGTGTCCCTCTCCGATACATACTGGATCCAGGAAAAAAGTGAACTGCTGCGATGGAAGGATGTCAGCCCATACCGCTGTGATGCGGATTACACCGGATTTCTCAAAGCCGCTTTCACAAAACAGAACCAGACAAAACAGGCCGGCTGTACCGCAAACAACATGACCGTCGGTATCACGCCAAAGGCATGGGTCAGGGAAAACGATGCCTTCCTTCTGTACAAGGGTCATAGCGATCCGATGCTGATGGATCCGGTACATCATGTGACTGCGGGAAAAATCGGACAGCTGCTCCAATGCAATGCCCTGCCGTGCACCCTCCGCATGTACGAACAGGACCCGGTATCCGTATCACGCTGCTTTACCTCTGACACAACGGATTTCGTACCGTTTTCCAGAATACTGTCCTCCTACAGCACAAAGGCATACCGTCCTGTCTACGATGTATTGCTGGATGCCCTGAAAGAGCACCAGATCAAAGATGCCGCAAAAAAAATCAGTGATCTGTTCGTGCTGGACTATCTGATGTTGAAAAAGGACAGAAGTCTTTCGGATATTGGGGTGATTGTGGATGCCCATACAAACAGATGGCTGGATATCGCACCGGTGTTTGACTTTGACAGTGCACTGGCATGCGATGAACAGGTGCTCCGCGATGATATGATTGACCGTTCCCGCTGTATCATCTTCAAAGCCGCAAACATGGACTTTGAATCCATGTTTCCATACATCCGTTTTGAGGATTATGACTTCAGTGTTCTCAAAGAACTCCCACGGGAATACGGAAACATGCTTGTGAAAGTTCAGAAATATTCAGGCTGTCCCAACAGCAGAATCGAACAGCAGTATATCCTGCTGTACAAACGGGTACTCTCCATGATGAGAGCAGCCGGAAAACTCAGAAAAGAATAACAAAAATGGTCAGAGAGCTCTCTCTGATCATTTTACTGTTTTCATTGTTCTGACAAGCCGTTTTGCAGTATAGAGGGAAACCGATGCACAGACTGCACATGGTACAACATAGCAGAGGGTCATCAGAATCATCTCCAGGATACCGGCCGCTCCTTTGGAGATATGACTGATCATGATCGGAATGAAATCGATCATATAGAACAGAAGCGTGGAACCATACAGGCTGACCACTTCCTTTTTCAGAATGTGTGTAAGAGATTCTTTCGTATAACCGAGGCTGAACAGTGTTGTCAGATCCTTACCGTGTTCCAGCTGCCGTGTTTCATACTGAAACAGATAGGCAAACCACAGCAGGAAACAGATCATGCCATAGGACATCAGAATCGTAATCTGCAGAACCCTGTTTCCGATCGCCTGGTCCAGCAGAGCAAACACAAACAGTGCAGATCCGTTTAACAACAGAATGTTTGTTTTCATATACCGGACATTCATGCGGTGAAATCCAAGATGAACATTCCGGATGGGATCCGTGATGTTTTCTGTCAGACGGTCATTGAGATACGGTATCCACACACCTGAAAATACCAGGAAGAACAGTACAAGACAAAGACCTGCACAGATGACCGCAGGTTTCTGCGGATCCAGCAGAAGCAGCAGCGGACACAGATACAGCGGAAACAGGATCTTTCTCTGCAGATCCGCTGTCTTTTTTCCTCCGCGCAGCAGCGGACACATATACTGCGGAAACAGGATCTTTCTCTGCAGATCCGCTGTCTTTTTTCCTCCGCGCAGCGTCAGGACATTGGATTTGCCGGACACCATCTCACTCTGCATATTGAACATCATCGAAGCCGCACTCTTATATGTAAAGCTCAGATTAAACAGCAGAATCCAGTAGATGATATACCCGATCATAATCGATACACGCAGCATTGCATCACCTGTCACGACAACATGGATCTGCAGTACGGAATTGAACACCGGAATCAGGGCATAACCAAGTCCGATGCCGATCGGCAGTGCCAGCAGAAGCAGAAGCACCACCTGTATAAGCAGATAGAATGACAGATATGTATACGTCGCTCCACAGATCAGACGTACCGCCAGATCCTTTGCCTTGGAAGTCATATAGAAGTGATTGACAAAGAAGATATCCATCGTGCATACAATGACCATGAACACCGTCACAATTGTCATGACTCCCTCATCTCCGATCTCATAGGAGAGATTGAAGAACAGGAAAATGAACATGCTTGTAAGCAGAAAGGTCAGCCAGAAAAAGAAGGAACGGAACATATCATTCCGGATGGAGCGGAGTGCTTCACGTACAATCATTTTGTCAGGATCTCCATGGATTCACGGGAATTGAGTTCAACGATTTTCTTAAAATATGCGTCCTGGCTCATATCGTCTCTTGTCATTTCAGATTCGATATTGCCGTCCTTGATGTAGATCAGACGGGATGTATATGACGCGATCAAAGCATCATGGGTAACCATGACTATCGTAACTCCCTGGTTTCTGTTGAGATCCTGCAGAATTTTCAGCAGTTCGGAGGAATTGACGGAATCCAGGTTCCCGGTCGGTTCATCCGCAACGATGATTCTGGGATTATTGACAAGTGCACGACAGATGGAGGCGCGCTGTCTCTGTCCGCCTGAGCACTCATTCGGATACTTTTTCAACAGGCTGTCGATCTTCATTTCCTTTGCCAGTTCATTGACACGGGCATCGATCTGATCCTTCGGCATATGTGCCAGTGCCAGAGGCATGGCAATGTTCTCATACATGGTATGGGTATCCAGAAGATTGAAATCCTGGAAGATAAAACCGAGGTTTTCATAACGAAAATGACCGATTTCATTGGCACTCATCGCCCGCACATTCTTTCCGTTGATAAAGACATTTCCGCCGGTGCATTCATCGATGGTTGAAATATTGTTGATGAAGGTGGATTTACCGGAACCGGAAGGTCCCATGATACCGACAAATTCGCCTTCGTGCACTTTGAAGTTGATGTTGTGCAGTGCTTCAAATTCATTTGGTGTCTGATAATTGTAGATTTTCTTCATATTGCGTGCTTCCAGCACGACATTTTTTTCTTCCATTTTTCTCTCCTCTTACTTTCTGAAAATAACATCAAGATAAAATCTGCGGTTGATGAACATGCAGATCAGCTCCGGAATCACCGCCCCTGTCAACAGGACGATCATGCTTGAAAATGTCAGCTGATGGCTGATGATCATGGATAGTGACAGATTGATCATATAAAACTGAATCAGACCGATTACAATGCCATAGAACAGGAACACTTCCCTGGTGATCATTTTCCTTTCCGCATCCTCCATATATCCGATATGTGACATTGTGGCGAAGTACTTCTTCCGGCTGGACAGATCAGAGGCATATCGGAACAGAATCGCCATTGAAAGAAGTACACTCATGGCAACGTATGTGATCAGCACAAGGACTGAATCCGCAGCACTGGTCGTTGATACAAGCACCGTGACAAGCAGGACGCTTGTGACAATCAGTAATAACAGATTGGTTTTGAGAATCTTCAGGTCATGTCTGACAAAACCGAGATATCCAACCGTTTCCGGTTCTGTGATCTTTTTTTCGATAAGATGGTTCAGATACGGCATCGCGGCATTTTTGATCAGATTGTTAAGACCGACAAGCGATACCGCCGCAAAAATCAGTGACCCGTTTGGCGAATAGTAAAACAGTGCGACCGGAACCAGAAACAGCAGTGCCCCGCTGATCAGGGCGATTTTACCATTGACCCCTTTGGAGATGTCCTCAAGAAAGGCAGTCAGAAACGGATTGGAGGAACCGGTTTTGATTGTCTGACTGTTGAGAAGCTGGGCAGCGGAGTTGCGGTAGGCAAATGAAAGATTCAGAATCAGTGTCCAGAAAATGACAAAACCGAGAATCACAACCGTCCACACAATTGCCTGAGATGAAATATTGATGACAAATACTGCTCCGGTCAGCTGGTTCATCAGAACATTGATCAAAGGCAGACAGACGAGCCCGGAAATTATCCCAACGGGAATCGCACACAGTACAAGGAATACCGTCTGGCTGAGAAGATATTCCGCCAGCTGCACGTAGGTTGCCCCGCATACAAGTCGGACCGCCAGTTCGCGTGATTTGCTTTTGACAAAAAAATCATTGGCGAACACGATTTCCACCATGCACAGAACCGAACTGAATACCGCAAGATTGGTTGCGACATCACCCTTTGCCTGCACGAACGTGACTCCCACCGCATCACTCATCGATACGACAAGAAACAGGAAAATGAACATTGAGGCAATAACGAATGTAAGCCAATAAAAAAAGGAATGAATCAGATCATGTTTTAATGAACTGAACGCATCATGTAATATCATATGACCTCCTTCTTTCCGTATTATCTCATGATGCATGCATGTAAGTGGTTTCATACTTTGGAATTTAACAAAAAAGCGAATATGAAAATTTGTATGAGGTTATAAACTGCTCTCCAATTTCTTGAGGTTTTTTGAGGTTATGGATTTCCATACATAAAATCCA
>JBJEFE010000003.1:0-18869 GCA_051873755.1 Bulleidia sp.
GATAAGGCATTCTTTGAGAAAGTCAGACAATATTGTCTGACAAACCATTTCGATCTGATCTGGTTCTGTAAAGATATCGAGAATGTATATCTGGGAAAACCGTTCCTGATAAAGACAAGAAAAAGGAGGCAGATTCATTGAAACGAAAAAGCGGAATACTATATGTCAATTCAACCAAACTGAATTCAGCTCTTGTCAGAAACAATACAAGCAATATACTGCCAATCCTTGATCAATACCTTTGTAGAAAATGAAAACATGAATGTATCTTCCAATATCATAACTGGTACAGTACCTAAAGAAGTATTGTATCTCTGTTTATGTATTTTCTGTCATTCTGCATTTGCTTTTTCCTAATACGCATTCGATTTTTTCTAATACTGTACACACAGAAAAAATCAATCGCAGTAATTACGATTGATTCTGATTGATTTACTTTCCTGCCACTTCATCAATCACAGCCAATGCATTCAGTGTTCTTGGATATCCGATGTATGGCATCATGGCTTCCGCCACTGCATACATCTTTTTCCTGTCATTCCCGTTTCTGAAGTTTGCTGCTGTATGACTTCTTAACTGTGGTTCACATCCACCCTGTGATGCAATATAGCAGAATGTGATCATTTCTCTTTGTGCATTGGTCAAACCTGTTCGTGTATAGTAATCTCCAAAACAGTTGGCTGCCAGCCATGTGTTGATATGTTTTCTTTCTTCTGTACTGTCTGGAAGTACATTTCTCATATGCTCACCAAACAGTTCACACTGTTTATCCACACCTGCCTGCAGTCTTGTTTCCTTATCGGTTGTACTCTGTGATTCCAATGGCATTGCAATGTTTTTCTCTTCAAATACCTCATTGGCAATATTCAGGAAATCATACGTTCTGCCAATACCAAGATATGCGGAAGCCTGATAAATGATTTCCTTTATGATGACAGGATCCACTCCATGTTCCAATGCTCCGGCAACACTGATTCTGAACATTCCTTTTCCCTGTACACCAAGTAAGCCTGCAAGAATGCACATATGTTTTTCTTTATCATCCAATGCACAATCGTTGTATGCCTCCTCATATACAAAGTCAGTTATAATCTGATTAAACTCCGGATCTGTCTTTTCAAATGCTTTCATATATATTCAATTATCCTCTCTATTCCGATCTGATGATTATTGTACAGGTTAAAGCTGACTTGAAGGAAAGCTTTTATGATATATTTTCTCTATTCATGCCCAAATGAACCTGAACTGCTTTTTATAGTCGACTTTATTCCCAACTTTATCCCCAACTTTTCAAAAAAATGTAATAATACTTACAGTAAAGACCAAGGGAAGAACTGTTATGACTTCAATCGATAGGTTCTGTTACGGTTACCACCCTCCGCAACAATAATTCCTTCCGTAATCAGTTCATTCAGATAGTCTCTTGTTCGGGATGGCTTCAGACCAATATACTCAGCAATCGAAGAGGCATTCGCCTGAGGGTTATCAGTAAGATATGCAATAATTGTTTCCTTCATCTTTATGCTTATCTCTGATTTTTTATTGCCGATTTTTATCGCCGATTTTTTATCGCCGATTTTTTTGAAAGTGAGTGTCAACACTGTTCTTTCAGGTTCAAGCTGCTCTGTCACCGAAGGCATTGCCCATCCCTGCTCACGCCAGACACTGAAAACAAGTGGAATTCCTCTTCCTGAACGCTCACCAATATCAATCAGATTGAACATTTTCAACATGGTTCCGTTTCGTGGATCAGAGACACCACCACTTTTCGCCGCATCGATCTCAATGCGGAAACAACCCGGATTCGCCAAAGTGATGGAATCAGGTTTTTTGATGATAACAAGCCCCTGTCTTCCGTAATAATCCGCATGAACAAGACAGTTCGCCAATGCTTCACGCAAAGCCTGGTGAACACCGGTATCGTCCACTCTGTTGCCGCCTTCCATTCTGAAAGGGACCTCAATATCCCGGATCAGTCTGTTATAAACCCGAAAATAGAAGTCATATACATTACCGCTCCAGTCGCCGGAGGAGGAAATGATCCGATCCGTCCAACGTGTGTCTTCGTCATACTGTTCCTGATAATCCAGAAAGTAGGAATTGAATTCACGGACAATATCATACTCATTGCCAAACATGAGAAGCCCTGCCGAAGTCGGATGTTTTCTGGCATCAGCTCCAATCCCGACAGCACCAATCCGCAGAAGGAAATCCTCATCCTCCAGAGACTCCCATACATGACCAGGACGGCAAAGACGCATTCTCTGACGATAACTGCGAACACTTTCCATGTTGAAGACAGACATATCCATTTCTTCCAGAATGAGCATATCCTGTGTTTTCACAGAAGCATCCCTGACCATAGCCTGGTACTCTTCTTTGGTACATCGGTGGTCGCCCTCACCATTTCTACGATAGGTACAGAGCGGGTTTCCATCCACATAAACAGGCTTATAGTACCGTTCAGCACGGGGAACATTGATAACCACAATATGATTACCATCGACCTCCTGAACGAACACATCTTTGGAAGACAGTACATTTACACTGGTTTTATTGGGATTGTTAACTATATCCCAGAACTCTTTGATGAGATTCTCAGGATCAGGAAGATCAACCGTGCGGAATGACTTATCATCCTGTTCTTCCACTCCAAGAAGAATGATGCCGCCATTTGTATTGGCGAAAGCAGAATACGTTTCCCAAATACTTTTTGGAAGTCCTCCCAAAGCCTTCTTTGCTTCAATCCGATTGTTTTCCCGATACTGCTGAATTCTGGAAAAGTCTATCATCGTATTTCTCCCTCCCTTCTTCTGAATCTCAACTACTACATTATTATATCTTTGTGTGATGTTACAATCCAATGCCATCCCGGATCATTCTGCCTGTTTTTTATACTTCTGGCAATCCATTGATGATTTCAGAACATTCAGACTTCCCACCGCACCATAAAGAGGCAGTGTAATCCTGCCTCTATTGTCGTTATCAGGCTACCATGTCGGTAACCATTTCCTCATATTGTCTTGTATACAGCTGGTAGTAATACCCTTTCTGTCCCATCAGTTCGGTATGTCTGCCACGTTCTATGATCTTTCCGTCTTTCACCACAAGGATCACATCCGCATCCACAATGGTGGATAACCTGTGTGCGATCACAAACGATGTTCTGCCTTTGATGACAGTATAGATTGCATCCTGAATGGCTTTTTCCGTCAGTGTATCAATGGAGGCAGTTGCCTCATCCAGTACAAGGATTCTCGGATCTGCCAGAATGGCTCTTGCGAATGACAACAGCTGCTTTTCCCCTGTGGATAACAGGTCTCCGCCTTCACCGACTTCCGAATCCAGTCCTTTGTCCATCTTGTCAATGACACCCTGTGCGTTGACAAGCCTTAACGCATTCATGATCGTTTCATCGTCCGCATCCGGATTCCCGTATTTCAGATTATCTCTGACCGTACCCGAAAACAGATGCGGTGTCTGTAATACATAACCGATATTGGAATGCAGCCAGAGCTGAGAACGTTCTTTTGCGTCCCTTCCGTCAATCAGCACCTGTCCTTCTGTCGGCTCAAAGAACCGGCATACAAGGTTTACCAGTGTGGATTTGCCTGCACCTGTTTCCCCTACAATCGCCACATTTGTACCCTGTGGTACTTTCAGGTTGAAGTGTTCCAATACCATTTCCTGTCCATCCGGATACCGGAAGGAGACATCCCTGAATTCCACATCGCCGTATAACGGTTCCCAGTTTTCCTTCTTTGGATGGAATGTATCACCGTACTTTTCCACAACCTCAACACTGTCCGCCACATCGGATTTCTCATTGAGCAGATTTGTCAGTCTTTCAATGTTGACCTGCGTTGAAATCAGTACGGAGATATTGCTGATGACATTCTGAATCGGTTCCAGCATGTTGATGGCGTAGGACATGAATACAGACAATGTACCGATCGCAATGACCTTTTCCATTGTCAGGCTTCCACCCTTCCACAATACAAGTGCCAGGGCAATGGAAGACATCAGTGATACAAGAGAAATAAACAGTGCCCTGTATCTTCTTGTCTGTATCGAAATCTCCTCCATTTTTGTTGTATCCCGGTCAAAATCATCATTGATTCTGTTTTCAATGACCATGGTCTTGATGGACCTTGCTCCGGTAATCCCCTCATTGAAGTTGCCTGTGATCGTAGAATTCATTTCACGCACTTTACGGTTTAACACAACAAGATGCTTCTGAAAGAACATACTCAACAGCACACCGACCGGTACAACCAGAGCCAGTAAAAATGCCAGCTTTGGCTGAATGACAAACATGTTGAAGAACACAAAGATCAGATATGTGACCTGATACAGTGTATCCATCAGAATCCACGATACCATTTCACCGATTCTGCCGGTATCACTCATGACTCTTGCATGAATATAACCGACATTGTTCTGGTTGAAGTAGGCAAAGGATAATTCCTGAAGATGATTGAATGCCGCATTCCGCAGATCCTGGTTCATCTTCATTTCAATCTTGCCTGCGAAATAACATGACACAAAGTTCAACAGACACTGTGCCACAACCATGAATACATAACCGATTGTAAAGATCACAATCGTATCCAGTGTATGCAGGGCAATAAAGTGATCCAGCGCATACCGGTTGAATAACGGATAGACAGAATCGATCACGGATGCCAGAAGTGTTGTTACAATCATCCAGAAGAATATCTTCTTATGGGATTTGAGATATGGAAGAATACGCGGAATACCGAATAACGGAAGCTTTACATCATATCTGCTCTTTTCCTCACTCATGCCGTTACCTCACTTTCCATATTTCCTGACTGCAGATCATGGATTCTGCGGTAAATGCCGTTGTGTTCAAGCAGCTGTTCATGACTGCCGATCTCAGCTACTTTTCCTTCATCCAGCACCACAATCACATCCGCATTCATCAGTGTTGTAATACGATGTGCAATCAGAATGGTTGTTGTATTGTCTGTGTTTTCCTTCAATGCCTTACGGATTGCCGCATCCGTTTCCGCATCCACGGCCGACAGGGAATCGTCAAAGATCATCACCGGCGCATTGCGTACAAGCATCTGCGCAATGGCAGTACGCTGTTTCTGCCCACCGGAAAGGGTAACGCCTCTTTCCCCGACAAACGTCTCATAGCCATCCTTGAAGTGTGTGACTGCACGGTCCAATGATGCCGTACGGGATGCTTTCAGTACTTCCTCATGTCCGGCATGATCCCCGGCAATCGCTATATTCTCCTCCAGTGTTCTTGAAAACAGATATGGCTCCTGCAGTACCATGCCGATGTTCTTACGGATCATACCAAGCGGAATATCCCGGATATCCACACCATCAATGGTAATGGAACCATCTTTCAGCTCATATAATCGATCCAGCAGATACATCAGCGTACTCTTGCCTGAACCTGTCCCGCCAAGAATCCCAACGGTTTTCCCGCCGGGAATCGTAAACGACACATCCTGCAGTATCGGTCTTGCCCCGTTTTCATACTGATATGTGACATGGTCAAAAACAATGTCCCCGCCCATATTCACATCCGTGCATGTCCCGGTATCGTTTTCAGTTTCCGCATTCATGATATAGCGTAAACGGTCAATGGAAATCCCTGCCTTGGACATATTCGCAATGGTTCTTCCCAGTGACCGGATCGGCCACATCAGCATTGCCGTATAGGAGTTGAAGGCAATAAATGTACCGACACTGATTTCATTGTTTACACATAACACCGTACCGTATACCATGACCGTAAGTAACTGCAGATACGATACAAGATCACTTGATGTCCAGAACGCACTCATCAGTTTCATCAGATATACCCAGAAATCGGTATAGTGCTGATTCTGTTTCTCAAACCGGTTTCTCTCGTACATCTCTCTTCCAAAGGCACGGACAACTCTGACACCGGTCAGATTCTCCTGGGCAATGGCGGAGAGTTTTCCCTCTTCAATATCCACCTTTTCAAACTGATCTCCGATCTTTGTATGAAAGAACAGAGAATACATGACAATCACAGGGATGAATGCCACAACCACAAGGGTCAGCTTCACATTCATTTCCACCATGAAGTACAGTGCCATGCCGATCAGAACAATCACACGAAACAGATGTGTCAGCTGTTCAGACAGGAACATGCGGATGGTTTCCACATCGCTGGTACATCTTTGAATAATATCACCGGTATGGTTTTCACTGTGCCAGGCAAACGGCAGATGCAGAATATGATCAAACAGTGTATTGCGCATACGGTGTACAAGCTTTTCTGAACCGACGCCGTTGAGATACTGAAAGAAGTATCGACATAACCCACCGGTTAACGCCACCACCATGACCGCAAGTGCCATAACCCACAGATTCTGCCTGAGCCAGGCAATCCCTCCATACGATCCGATGATGTTTTCTATCCACAAAGGCAATGTATTTCCATCATCCCCGAGTACGGTATCCACCGTAAAGGATATGATCTTCGGATTGAGCAGATCCAGTAATGATACAAGACATGCAAAAAGAATAAACATGACAAAGTACCGTTTGGATCCATCCAGGAAATACATGACCATACTGAATTTTGAATCAAACCTTTCCTTTTTCATACAGTTTCCTTTCGTTATCCTATGTTGTTGTTGTTTTGTCCCAGTGATCACATCTCACATGGGTATCACCTTCTTTCCTTCTCATATATCATCAGTTGATTTTTTCAAAACCCTCCAGTTTCGCAGCCGTTTCCTCACTTCCGACAACACAGACACTGCCTTCCCGCATTGCCCGATCCAGCAGTTCACCATATTCTTTCAGATCACTGCCTGTCATGCTTAATATACGTGCTCTGTTGTTTCTTCGCAGTTCGTCATCAATCTCACGGAACTTCCATACATCCGCCACACGGATCGCCGCTGACGGAGACAGCAGCGGTTCTGAAGAGGCAATCGTACCGATGATCATCTGTGTCAGATCCATACCTGCCTCACTTAAATCCACCAGGTGTTTTCCACAGCCGATATACGCAGACATACTGTTGTTCACATCCGGATCACGGTAGGAGTAAGCCTGCACAATTCCGGAAGGGGTATTGGAGAAACCGGTACCATAGGCACCGCCTTTGACCCGCACCTGTGACCATAACCAGTCATATGTCAACAGATGGCTGACCACATTCATACGCGGATCCACACTGTTGTCAACCCTGTTGGCACAGACACAATATGACACACCACCCGGAATGGTCAGAATCTCATTCTTCTTTTCCATCAGCGGATACCGTACCTTTGCCCGCATGCCGTCCATGTCAGACATTTTCGTGATCACAGTTTCCACAACCGGGAGATTTTCCTCACCGGTAACGGATACCGTCATTCTGTGCCTTGAGAACAGAACTTCAGAATACAGTTCACACTCCTGTACAAATTCAAATCCCTTCTCATCATAGTTCTTCTCAAGGTCTTTCTCATATTCATAGGATGCATAACCACCGACATATTCCTTGAACACACCTTCGGATGTATAACGCGCATTGACTCTTCTTGCGGCAATCGCATGACCGTTGGCGATCATGTTCTGACGGAAGTCCTCATTATCCTGCTTCAGCAGAGGCAGAATGGCATCCTGATCAAATACCGTCTCATGAATGATTTCATCGATGATTTCCACCGCACGCTGCACCTTTTCCTTCAATACCGAACAGCTGATACCAAGCAGCGGAATACATGATTCACTCTGTCCATATGGCGTATACGCATCCACAAAGAACGACAGTGCACCAAGATCATTGCGGATCATCTGTTCCAGCTGTTCGAGTGTATGTGACTTTGTACGCAGGTTGGTAAACAGACTGGAATAGAAGGCAAGGGAAGGAAGATGTTGTCGGGTAATACCCGCAAGAGAGAAATACAGGTTCATGTATACAATGCCGGATTCCTCGGATGGATGCAGATAGACAGGAACACCCTTCACGGAAGTCTCTGTGCATTCCAGATGGAACGGTTCGGCACTGATATCACTTAACTGCAGATGCGGTAATGTGGCCAGCTGTTCCGGTGTATCCCCCTCATTCTGCCATGCATCAAGTTTCCGGTTGATTTCCACCCAGGCATCCAGATCAGATGTGCTCTGTTTCCATGCCTGCAGCTTCTCCTTTTCCTTCTGCACTCTTGTTTCTCCAAGTGTCAGGGAAGGAACCGCAATGACAGTCTGATAGTCATTTTCCAGCAGGAATTCCGACAGCAGCTGTTCATAATACCCTTCATCCGCAGCCTGTCTTAATTCCTCATACAGTTCTCCGCTGTTCAGATTCCGGGCAGGATCACCGCCATACAGCCAGGAATCCATTGCCCTTTGACAGTACATCAGACCGGATGGTTCATGACGTTCCCTGTAACGGAATTCCATCTGATTCAACGCCGCTGTGATCTGCTGGTGATCCAGACCGTTTTCCACAAGATTTCTGACGGTTTCGATCATGACATCCCGGATGTTTTCCACATCCGTTTCCTTACAGTTGCGCACACAAAGCACCGCCCATGGCTGCTGGATGCCGTCAAACAGTTCAAACTCCACATCTTCTCCAAGTCCTTTTTCAAGAATGTTCTTCTTCAGCGGAGAATCGTTGTTTGCGGTAAGTACGGATGACAGTACCGCCCATGCCAGATTCTTTTTCCGGTTGTCGAACGTTGAAACAACCTTTGCGAACGATACCTGTGTTCTTCCTTCCGGGTTTTCTCCCTGTCCCAGTTCATATTCAAATGTCTGTGTGCTGGCAGGTACCTTTTCCTGCATGGCAATATCAAAACAGAAATCCTGCTTCTCATAGTCACTGAGATATTCCTGATCCAGGAATTCAAGTACCGCATCAATATCCACAGAACCGTCCAGCCAGATTCTTGCATTGGATGGATGATAGTATTTCCGGTGGGTATCCAGGAACTGTTCGTAACTCAGATCCGTGATGTTTTCCGGATTACCGCCGGATTCATACTGATAACAGTTATCCGGGAACAGTGTTCTGTTGAGGGTATTGACAATTCCCTCATCCACCGATGAATACGCACCTTTCATTTCATTCAGGACAACACCCTTGTATACAGGTTCATCCTTCACATCCCTGATCTCATAATGCCATCCTTCCTGATAGAAGATATTCGGATTCTCATAAATTGCCGGATGCAGTACGGCATCCATGTATACAGAGATCAGATTCATGAAGTCACGGTCATTTCTGGTGGATACCGGATACATTGTCTTATCCGGATATGTGAACGCATTCAGAAATGTCTGCATACTCCCTTTCAGCAGTTCCACAAACGGTTCCCGCACCGGATACTTCCTGGATCCGTTGAGTACGGAATGTTCCAGAATGTGGAATACACCGGTATTGTCAGACGGCAGTGTTTTGAATGTGATCGCAAAGGTTTTGTTTTCATCTTTGCGGTCATGCCAGATACACTGTGCTCCGCTCTTTACATGTTCCATTTCAACAAGCGTTCCGCCTGTATCCTTCAGTTCTCTGATTCTTTTTACGGTAAAACCGTGATATGTCTGATTGATTTCCATTGTTTTTCTCCTTTATAAACAAAAAGAGCACAAATCATATATCTGTACTCTTTCCACTGACTGTTCCTTAACGGCGGATGCCTTCGATCACAATCTCAGCTCTGCCGAGATTGATCACATCGCCTTCCTGAACCTTTGCCTTTCCAAGAGAAGGAAGCTTTGTGCCGTTGAGATATGTTCCGTTATGTCCGGACACATCTTCAAGATACAGGCTGCCGTGCTCGCTGACAAGCTGCGCGTGTCTGCGGGAAACCGCAGGTTCACTGATGACAAGACCGCATGTTGTCTCTCTGCCGATCAGACATGGCAGTACGGACAGTGTTGCGGATGTTGTTTCATCCTCAACCGTGACTGTCACATCCACGGCACTGACTTCCGCAGGTTTTGCGGATAACGGTACCTGAAGTGTTCCTTCCGGTTCTTCCTTTTCCGCTTCCGGCATGACGATATCCGGGATTTCCGGTTCATCCTGCGGCTGTTCTTCAACTGTCACAGGCTTCAGCGGCGTTTTTTCTTCTTTTCTTGTGGAAAAAGTTGTAATTTCATTTCCATCTTCATCGACATAGTATGTATTCTTCTTGATCGCAAGATAGATGACTGCGATTGTCAGTACAACAATAATACCGATCAGACCGATGATGATTAATTTTACGATTGTAGGATCTTCAAACATGTTCTATCCTCCTGTAGCCAAGTTCAAGTATAGCAGATATTACTGTTTTTTGGAAACAACAAGGCTGTAAACATCATTTCTTGCCCTGCCTGTTTCCTTTGCGGTCTGCTTTACCGCATCCTTTGTGGAAAGTCCTTCCTCAATCTTTTTTTCCACAAGTTTCAGAATATCCTCATCAGTAAGGACATCGTCCTCACCATTGTTTCCCTCCATGACGACAACCATCTCACCACGGATTTCCGGCAGTACAGTCATCACTTCCGAGATTGTTCCGCGGATGAATTCCTCATGAAGTTTTGTCAGCTCCCTTGCCAGTACACACCGGCGGTCACCCAGTACCTCAAGGCATGTGCCGAGCATCTGTTCAATGCGGTGTGGAGCCTCATAGAATACCAGAGTCATCGGATAGCTCTTATACTCTTCCAGCTTCCGTTTTCTTTCCCCGTTTCCCTGCGGCAGAAAACCGACAAACAGAAACGGCTGTGCCACAAGACCTGAAGCCACAAGGGCATTGAGAAACGCACTTGGACCGGATACCGGCACCACATTGAAGCCGTTGTCTGTCACAAGTTTTACAAGTTTCTGCCCAGGATCGTTGATGAGTGGATAACCCGCATCCGATATGAGTGCGACGTTCTTTCCCTCCGCAAGCATTGCGACAATGCCTTTGGCACTGTTTTCCTCATTGAAGTTATGACAGGCAATCAGCCTGCTGGAGATGCCGAAGTGATGCAGAAGCGTACCGCTTGTACGTGTATCCTCACAGGCAATCACATCCACACTCTTCAGGATTTCAATTGCCCTTGGGGACATCTCGGAAAGATTTCCGATCGGTGTCGGCACAAGATACAGTGTGGACTGTCCGTTTTCAAATGACTTCTGCCGTTTCACCTTGTTTCTTCCTTTTTCTTCTTACCGAAGGTTCTGACCGTCACATTGCCGGATGGTTTCGGTTCCGGACGTCTGCGGTTATTGCTGTTATTGTGATGGCGGTTCTGTTCTCTGTTTCCGGAAGGTTTCTTTTCCGCATCACCCTTTGGCTTTTTTGATCCGAATGTGCGTACTTCACGCTTCGGTTCCGGTGCGGCCTCAATATCATAACTGACATGGGCAGCCTTTTTCGGGTCCTCTCTGCCGGTCAGCACGGTTGTCTTTTTGATATGCTTACGGCCTGCCTCTTCCGGATTCTTCGGTTTGACAGTCGCACCCTTACGGGAAATCGTTTTGTTTTTCAGATCATCCAGGGTAATGAACACAACAGAGTCCGGATTCTGCAGTTTGGCTTCTCCGGTCATGATGTTAATGGAATTGACACGGTAGATTTCCCCTTCATATTCCACCTGGGAGTTCATCTTCGGAAGTCCTTCAATGGCCTCCTTATACAGGTCATCCTCAAACTTCAGACAGCATTTCAGCTTTCCACACATGCCGGACAGTTTCTCCGTATTCAGTGCCAGCATCTGATTTTTTGCCATATTGATGGATATGACATCGAAGTGGTTCTTGAATCTGGAACAGCAGCACTCCATACCGCATGTGCCGATCCCACCAAACATCTTTGCCTTGTCTCTTTCTCCGATCTGACGCAGTTCAATACGACAGTGCAGGGAGGAACCAAGGCGCTTGAGAAGTTCCCGGAAGTCAACTCTCTGATCCGACACATAGATGAACAGTACCTTTGTACGGTCCAGTGTATAACTTGCGGACAACAGACGCATGTCCAGTCCAAGCTCTCTGATAAAGCCGTTGCATATATCAAATGCACGTGATTCCAGATGTCTGTTTTCCTCAAAATCACTCTGGTCTTTTCTCGTTGCCTTACGTATCACAGGTTTATTCGGCATGTGCACACATACAAGCTCTGTCTTCATGGCATCTGCCTGTACCTCACCGATTTCCTCCCCCTGTTGTGTTTCCACTACAACCCATTCCCCTTTGCGGTAATTCCCGTCAAAGGCACCGAATGAGTATGGTTTTCCTTCTCCTCTGAATCTGATCACAACGGCATACGGATACTGTACCGCTTCTTCCGTTGTCTTTTCTTCCATTTCACTCATATTCCGTATTCCTCCAGTCTGGCCAGTGTCTGATAAAACACAAGACCCAGATCATTGTATTTATTACATGCGTCAAGCTGTTCACTGATGATTTCCATCAGCTGTGTCAGCTGCACCGCATCATACCTGCATGTGCTTACCGCATGGGTAAACCATGCCGGATACATGCCAAACCCCTTCAATATACAGCGGCAGTATTCCAGGATAACCCTGTACACACCACCCAGCAGAGCCAGGTTTGCCTTTTTTGCCTTCCCTGAGTCCTTTATCGTAGAGAAATATGTCGTCTCAAAATCCGCCGACACATACATTCTCTGTTCACCATCTATCTCAAGCAGCTGCCTCACCATCAGACAGATGTGATTGAAAAGATCGGAAGGCTCCTGTTTCTTTTCATCCCACAACAAAGGCAGCCCATCACTGTCTTTGACCATGATTGACGCAAGCCGTGCATCCATGGAATCAAAGCCAAGTGATTCCGCCTGTTCGATCAGCTGATTCTCATCACCCGGCAAAAACGGCAGTACCGTACAACGTGAGATGATCGTCGGAAGAATCGCATTGATGTTGTCACAGGTCAGAATGGCCGTAATACCATTGCCTGGTTCCTCCAGGAATTTCAACATGGAATTCTGGGCAGCCACCGTCGCATTCTCACAGTTCCGGATGATATACACCCGCTGTCCGTTTTTCTCAAGTGCCGTACGTGAAAACCGTTCCTGAAGCTGATCGACCATATCCTTTGAGATTGTCGATTCTCTGCCATCCAGAATCACCATATCCGCATACAGCCCCTCTTTGACCCGCCGGCATGTATTGCATTCCCCGCAGGCAAGCCCATCCTGTTTTTCACAGAAGATCGACTGTGCCAGTAAGATCGCAGCTTCATACTTCGGTGTATTGACGGGACCTGAAAAAAGCCACGCACTGGAAATCCGTTTCTGCCTTACCGCATGGTCCAACGCATGGTATACGATCGGCTGGGTGTTTTCAAGCATCTGCCTGATCATCCAGGAGTCCTTTCACAATGCGGTATACCTCATCGATGACCTCATTGACATCACGTGAAGCATCCACAATTCTCATACGCTCCGCATTATCACGGATCACCTTCTGATAACCGTCATACACTCTCTGATGGAAGTCATCACTCTCCGCATCAAGTCGATCCAGTACCGCACGGTTGGAATGAATGCGCTGCAGTCCAACCTCAGCCGGCACATTCAGAAAGATGGTTGTGACAGGCATGTGATTTTCAATCGCAAAGGCATTGATGTCATATACCTGCTGTGCACCGATCTGTCTGCCATACCCCTGATAGGCAATGGAGGAATCCACAAAACGGTCGGAAATCACCGTTACGCCTTCATCAATCAGCGGTAATACGATATCCACAAGGTGCTGACGTCTGCTTGCGGCATACAGCAGTGCCTCTGTCCGTGGATCCATATCCGTGTTTTCCGGATCCAGAATCAGATCTCTGATCTTTTCCGAAATTCGTGAACCACCCGGTTCTCTTGTATATCTGACCTGATACCCTTCATCCTGCAGTCTTTTCGCCACAGCTGTGGAAACAGTTGTCTTACCGCTTCCGTCAGGTCCTTCAAATGTGATAAATAACCCTTTTTCCATGCATTTCATTATAGCATGACTCCGGCAATATGTTAGCGTGAAAGAAAGCGATCATCCAGAAGGAACTGTTCAACACCGATATACTGAATACCATGATCATCCCAGCATGGTCTGATGTCTTCCTTCACAACAACGATTTTCCGGAAAGAATCCGGAATACGGATCAGAGATGCAATTTCATGCGCTTTTTTCCTGTTGGAATCCACAGTATGATATTCCACAACCCCACATCCACATCATAACCTCTGCGAATCAGATCATTGAACAGAACATTTTCCATCAGATGTGTTTTTCATTAATGTAAAGCTTTACATTATTTCCAGAGCACGGAGTCCGGTTACCACTTTTACACGTCCGTTATTCTTCAATCTGATCAGTTGATCCGGATACTGTTTTCTTTCAGATTTCATCGATATTCTCCATATTAGAATTTTTAGCGGATTTCCGCATTTTTTCAACCAGCCGTCAGATTCACGCACAGTATTCTGTATCAATTCTGTAAATTTTATTTAGGTACCTATGTATTTTGGGTGTATGATTGTATGCAGTGAAGGAGAAAGAAATGGAAGAAATCGACCTGAATACGAAAGTCATGTGTCTGCTGCGTCGATGTTATACCATTGCCCACTCCCGGATGGCAGGAGGAAAAACATCCCAGAGTGAGATTATGCGCATCATACACAGACACGGACCGAAAACACAGAAACAGCTGGCAGAGAAAATGGATATCCGTCAGGCATCCCTCAGTGAGGTGATTGCCAAAATGGAGGAAAGCGGACTGATTACAAAGACAAGAGACAGAAGGGATCACAGGGTAACCGTTATTAATCTGACTGAAAAAGGCCTTGAAATCACACTTGCCAACAGAGAAAAACACCACCGGCAAAGAAATGAACTGCTTTCCTGCTTTACAACAGAAGAGAAACAGGAACTTGCACAGCTGCTGGATAAGCTGTATACGCATATGGAGGAAAGTGAGGGAAACAGGCAATGAAACTGATTTTCCACTATATGAAAGGCTTTACCGGTGCCATTATCCTGTCCATGCTTTTCAAGCTCATATCGACATTCTTTGAACTGGCATTACCGTACATCCTTGAACATATGATTGATGATGTCGTACCGCAGGGTGATATGAAACTGATTGTCATATGGGGTATTGCAATGCTGGTGACGGCTCTGGCATGTTGGATCTTCAATGTCACAGCCAACCATAAGGCCGTGGATAATTCCCACAGGATTTCATTTAAACTCAGAAAGGATCTGTTTGATCATACTGTGAATCTTTCAGGGAAACAGTTTGATTCGTTTGGACTGCCAAGTCTGACAGCCCGCATGACAAGTGACAGCTACAACGTTCAGTCCTTTGTACATTCATTCCAGACAATGTGTGTGCGTGCACCGATCATGTTGCTGGGAGGGATGGCAATCACAATGACCATTGATCCTGTACTCAGTTCCATTCTGTGTATTACCGCACCGGTCATGATCTTCATTGTCCTTGGTGTATCCATCCGCGGTATTCCGTTATACAACAGAGTACAGAACTGCCTGGATGATATTACCCGTGTACTGCGCGAAAACATCACCGGGATCCGTGTCATCAAGGCATTATCCAAGACAGAATATGAAACAGACCGTTTCAGAACATACAATGACAGGATCACAGACGAAGACATGAAAGCCAATGGATTTATGGCAATCCCGGGTCCAACCATGCAGCTGTGTCTGAATATCGGTCTGACGCTTGTCGTGTTCATCGGTGCCAACCGTGTCAATGCAGGTGTCATGAAGCCTGGTGTCATCCTTGCCTTCCTGACATACTTCAACCTGATTATGATGAGTGTCATGGCACTCAACAGAATCTTCATCATGATGTCCAAGGCAAGTGCTTCCGCAAACCGTATCGCACTTGTACTGGCTGTGCCGGATGAACCGGTTGTTGTCACTGATACCAAGAAGGATGAATCCGATGCCTTCATTCACTTTGATCACGTCACATTCGCATACAACACACAGAAGTCCAACCAGGAGATGAAAAACTGCCTGAATGATATTGACTTTGAAATTCCAAAGGGAGGCACAATGGGTATCATCGGTCCTACCGGCTGTGGTAAGACAACCATTATCAACCTGTTGATGCGTTTCTACGACGCTGATGAAGGTGCGGTATACATCAACGGCAGGGATGTCAGAAGTTATGACAAGGATGAGCTGCACCGCATGTTCGGTGTTGTATTTCAGAATGACATCATCTTCAATGATACCCTGGCCGCCAACATCCGCTTTGGCCGTGATATCACGGATGAACAGATGGATGAAGCCATTCGGGATGCCCAGGCATATGAATATATTTCAAAGCTTGACGAAGGCCTGGAATACAAAGCTGACATCAAGGGTGCCAATCTTTCCGGAGGTCAGAAACAGCGTCTTCTGATTGCCAGAGCTCTGGCGGGACATCCGCAGATTCTCGTACTGGATGACTCTTCCAGTGCACTGGACTACCGTACAGATGCGAACCTGCGAAAAGCCATTACCGAAAACCACAGTGACTCCACTCTGATCATGATTGCCCAGCGTGTCAGTTCCATTCAGAATGCCGACCAGATTCTGGTACTGGATGATGGATACTGCATCGGACATGGCACACATGAACAGCTGCTGGAAAGCTGTGAATACTATCGCAATATCTATGAAAGCCAGATGGGCGAACTGGAACAGGGGTGAGATACATGCCGGCAGATAACGGAAAGAAAAAAGAAAAACCAAAGAATACGAAATCAGCCATTGTCAGACTGGTACGCTATACATCTTCCTTCGGCATGATCATCTTTGTATGTGTTCTGTTTGCGATGCTCTCCAACATCGGAAACCTGCTTGGACCGAAGTTTGCGGGAAAAGCCATTGAAGCAGTAGAAGCCGGAGCCGGACATGTGGACATGAATGTTGTCATTCACTATGTCATACTGATGCTGATAGTATATATCATCGGAAACATCCTGAATTTCATCGTCAATATCTCAATGATCCGTGTTTCCAGAAAAATCGGATATCAGATGCGCCAGGATATCTTTGAAAAACTGATGAAACTCCCGGTACGGTACTTCGATCAGAACCAGGCAGGCGATATCATCAGCCGTGTCAGTTATGACATCGATGTTGTCATCACATGTCTGGCAACCGATGTTGTACAGATCATGACAAGTATTGTGACAGTAGCCGGTTCCTTCTTCATGATGTGTGCTATTTCCCCTCAGCTTGTATTGTGTATGTTAATCACAATTCCTGCAGCGATCCTGTTTACACGCACAATGGGAAAGATCACACGTCCAAGATATGCAAGAAGAAGTGCCGCCTACGGTGCCATGAACGGATATGTGGAGGAGATGTTCTCCGGACAGAAATCCATTCTTGCCTATGCGTATGAAAACGGCGTATCCGACCGGTTTGACGCCATCAATATGGAAGCTGCGGATGCCTACTATAAATCCGATGGACTGGGTATGATGACTGGTCCTACTGTCGGTCTCATCAACAACATCGGTCTTGCATTAATCGGTTTATGGGGTTCCATCCTTTATTTCAACGGCAGTGTCGGCCTTGGCAGTATCTCAAGCTTTGTGCTGTACTCCCGTAAGTTCTCAGGCCCGATCAATGAGATTGCCAACATCGTCAATGAAATCTACTCCGCCCTTGCGGCAAGTGAAAGAATCTTCCGCCTGCTGGATGAGGAAGAGGAAACTGCAGATGTTGAAAATGCAAAACAGCTGGATCAGGTCAGAGGTGATGTACATATGGAGCACGTATCCTTTGGATATCTCAAAGACAGAATCGTACTGCATAACCTGAATCTGAAGGCAGACGCAGGAAAAACCATTGCGATTGTCGGTCCGACCGGTGCAGGCAAGACAACCATCATCAACCTGTTGATGCGCTTCTATGATGTTAATGACGGTCATATTTACGTGGATGACAATGAGATCCGTGATCTCAAACGTGACAGCCTGCGCAGAAGCTATGCCATGGTATTACAGGATACCTGGCTGTTTGAAGGCACCATCTTTGACAACATTGCCTATGGCAAACACAACGCCACAAAGGAAGAAGTCATCGCCGCTGCCAAAGCAGCACACATTCATGGCTTTATCATGCAGCTGCCGGATGGTTATGATACCGTCATATCAGAAGATGGCGGAAACATCTCCAAAGGTCAGAAACAGCTTCTTACCATTGCAAGAGCCATGTTATATGATACGAACATGTTAATCCTGGATGAAGCCACCAGCAACGTTGATACCAATACGGAAAAAGAAGTACAGAAGGCAATGCGCAACCTGATGAAGGATAAGACCTGCTTTGTCATCGCACATCGTCTTTCCACCATTCAGAATGCAGATCAGATTCTTGTCCTCGAACATGGTGATGTGATTGAACAGGGTACACATGAATCACTTATGAAAGCAAAGAATCACTACTATCGTCTTTACGCCAGCCAGTTTGAATGACATTTTGAAAATGCAGATCACAATGACCTGCATTTTTTCTTTATACCTGCGTCAGGCTTGGGTAGTAGCTTGGGGGGAGGATTTAACTACCTTGGGTGGGATCTTGGGTAGTCCAGATCAATAACCTATTCCAGGTTTGGATAACCCATATGCATTTCAATCTATCATCCGCGAGCTGGAATACGCCATATTATTTTACAATCCATTGCCCTTTTTGCGGGGAACCTTCTCTCTCAATTTTTCCTGCTTTCCTTAACCTGAGGATACGATATTTCAGGGTATTGGTATTTACCTGCAATAAGCCTGCTATCTCTTTCTGAGTGATTGTCGGATTTTTTTTGCATGGCATCCATTATTTTTGTGTCAAGAGGTTTAGTGAACTACCCCACCTAAACCTACGGCTATAGGTGGGGCTTCCAGGCGTTTGTG
>JBJEFE010000004.1:0-3655 GCA_051873755.1 Bulleidia sp.
ATCGACTGACACATCTTTTTTTACCCAACAATATCTTTAACTAAGGGAAACGGGTGTCAACCTTCCGGATATCGGAATGTTAATCCGGATATCCGACACATTTGATATTTCTCTTGACGCACTTGTGAAAGGAGAACAGATGACAAGGAAAATCATTCATGACGGAAGTGATACCACCAGGGCAAGGTATCATATGATTTCTTCCATGATCGGCGTGTTTCTGATGATCATGGGAATCGGATGTTTTGCGATCAGAGCCTGTTCCGTAGAGTATATTGACGAAGCGGGTTTCCTGCATGAGAATTTCTTTCTGGTTCCGATCGGGTATGTTCTGATCGCTGCGGGAATTCTGTGCATGATCGGTGTTGCGCTTCTACGCTTTCTGCACCGCAAAGCAGTCAGCTGATTTCAACAGGCAGATGCCTGTTGATTTTTGTTTCTGTGCTCTGAAATGGTAGAATATAGGAAATTGAGGGGATTTTTATGAATGAATCACAGCGAAACCGGCGTAATCTGATTGCTTTTCCGATCGGCAGTATCGGCAGGGACATGGCATATGTCCTGTTTACCGGTTTAATTCTGACGTATGTTCTTTTTACACGGCAGCTTACCGCTGTCCAGCTGACAGCCATTACCGTGATCATGGTGGCGGCACGTGTATTTGATCCCCTGAATGATCCTGTCATGGGCAATATCGTGGAATGCACGAATACCCGTTTCGGCAAGTTCAGGCCATGTCTTGTCATCGGTATACTGGCGACCTCGGCTGTACTGATCGTGACGTTCAATACTGCTCTGCAGGAATGGAGCTTTATTGCTTTGTTTGGTGTGATGTATTTTCTGTATTCGATTGCCTGTACCATGCATGATAGCTCCTGCTGGGGCATGATCGCATCGTTGAGCTCGGATGCGGATATGCGCAGCAGAATCACTTCGAGAGCCACACTGTCTGCAGGAATCGGATCCACGCTGGCATCGATGTTTACCACCGGCGCAATGACCCTTGGTGGCAGTACAGACAAAGCATACGGGATCGTCGCACCGCTTCTGATGGCGGGTTTTATACCGTTGATGAAATGAAGGAAGGTATCGCAAAGGTGATCGGTGAAGTACAGCCGGATCATCTGAACAACGGAAATGCGATACGCAGTATTGCGGTTGTTTCCGGGAATGCGGGAATCATGCATCACTATGGCGCAAAACCGTGTGAGCTCAAAGCTGTCGCCTATTACATGACGGCACATCCGAATAAATTTGTGAAAACAACAGGATATCTGGATAAACAGATGCGGGCGGTATTTGCGTGCCACCGTACCCGGTTTCCGGAAGAAAACAGTCCGTCAGATACGATCCGGCTGTATCTGAATCTGCGTTCGATTGATTTCGGGATCCGCAGTCTGAAAGGAAGAGCGGAAGGATTCCGGATTCCTGGAACAGTACATATGCATTGTCTGCCGGAGGCAGGGAGGTAATCATGACTTATACATTAACACCATATCAGGCACCTGATTTTACACAGGCAGCTTTCATCAATGCCCCGGATGTACGGCTTGTACCGTGCCAAAAGGACGGCGTGGCACCACAGGGATATCATGCGACTTCCATCTTTCCCGAATATTTCAGGGTTGAGGGAAAATGGATTCTTGCCTCAGACAGCCGGATGGATTGTGTCGCCGTATATGAAAACGGACAGTTCAATGCCGTGGAATTCAGGAATCTGAAAAAGGGAGACCTGGTTGCGGTCGGAAGAAAGGAAGACGGCAGTGAGGGGATCTATGTGTATGCGGATGGATTTTCGCGGAAACAGCCGGATGGGGATCTGTTTGCTTTCCGGCAGAGAAGATCAAGAGAAACCGCATTCTCAAAGGATTACGATGATCTGTACGAACTGTTGAAATACGAGAGGGAACATGGATACATTGTATGGGTCATGGGACCGGCATGTGCCTTTGATGCGGATGCACGAAAGGCATTTGAAAACCTTGTGAGTCATGGTTATGTGCATGCCCTGCTTGCGGGCAATGCCCTGGCAACTCATGATCTGGAAGGAGCCTATCTGCACACCGCACTCGGACAGAATATCTATACCCAGAAAAGCCAGCCTCTTGGTCATTACAATCATCTTGACACCCTTAATCGGATCCGTGAATGCGGTTCGATTCCAGCTTTCATCGAAGCGGAAAAGATCGATAACGGAATCATCTACGGCTGTGTGAAGAACAACGTGCCGTTTGTACTGGCAGGGTCGATCCGGGATGATGGACCGATGCCGGAAATCTTTGGAAATGTGTATGAGGCACAGGATGCGATGCGTGCGCATATCCGCAAGGCAACCACCATGATCTGTATGGCCTCCACCCTGCATTCCATCGCTTCCGGAAACATGATGCCTTCCTACAGGGTAATGAAAGATGGAACCGTGCGTGAAACCTGTTTCTACAGCGTGGATATCTCCGAGTTTGCATTAAACAAACTGGGTGACCGCGGCAGTCTTTCCGCCCGCAGTATCGTTACCAATGTGCAGGACTTTGTTGTCAATGTCTGGAATGGTCTGAAGAATCAGGACTGAGTTTTCATCGCCTGTCTGGTAAAGACATGGTAGAATGTCATACGATTGAATACAGGTGGTAAAGAGTATGAGATTTGGTGTTTGGATCAATGTGGCAGGTATTCTGCTTGGTGGACTGGCAGGTCATTTCTGCGGGAATCTTCTGAAGGAAAGGGTACAGAATTCCTTGAGTTGTGCCTGTGGAATCAGTGTCATGTTCATCGGGATTGCCGGTGCAATGGAAGGCATGTTAAGCGTCAACGGCGGTATGATTGAAAGCGGGTCGGCGATGCTTGTGACGATCAGTCTGGCCCTTGGAACACTGGTGGGTGAACTGATCAATATCGAGGGATTTTTTGAATCATTTGGAAACTGGCTGAAGGAGAAGACGGGAAACAGCAGGGATGCCAATTTCGTCAATGCCTTTGTCAATGCGTCTTTGACGGTATGCATCGGTGCCATGGCAATTGTCGGATCCATCCAGGACGGCATCTTCGGGGATTCCTCCATCCTTGCGACAAAAGCGATTCTTGACCTGATTATCATCATGGTCATGACCTGTTCGCAGGGCAGAGGATGTGTGTTTTCCGCCATCCCGGTTCTGATCTGGGAAGGGCTGATTACGATCTGTGCATCCTTTCTCGCACCGGTTATGACAGAGCCGGCACTGGCTTATCTTTCCCTTGTCGGTTCGGTTCTGATCTTCTGTGTCGGTGTCAATCTTGTTTTCGGGAAAAAGGTATCGGTGGCGAACATGCTGCCGGGAGTGGTGTTTGCGGTGATCGCCTCGTATCTTCCGTTTTTCTGATATCCGCGATACTATTTGCATATGAAAACAGCGGTGTCCAAAAGAACATGTGGAACGCAAAAACAGGGATACCGCATATATGAAACATCTGCGTGAAATTGCGCGGGTATCGTTTCTGCAGTTTCTCAATGCACTGGATGACAACAGTATTTCGAAAATCCGGCGCAGAAAAGACATCATCGCATATATCCTGAAATACGGCAGGAATCCTGCCGTATCGGAATGGTTGAAAAAAGCAGTCGCGCTAAAGTGGATCGCTTGTCAAGGACAAAAGTATGACAGGAAAGCAATACAGGGTA
>JBJEFE010000005.1:0-18687 GCA_051873755.1 Bulleidia sp.
CGGAAGATTCAGAAAACGGGAATATGACAGATGCGGGCAGAAATGTCCGCATTTAAAATATTTCAACCTGCTGATCGGAAGGGATATGGAAATCTGATACATATATCCGAAAAACATGCATGTTGTAAAAACGGGAATGTTCATACAATGGAAACAGAAAAGAGGAGAAAGAAGATGGAAAAGACAACCATTCAGAATATGATTCAGACGATATTCAGGGCTGTTGGCCTGGCGATGGGAATCGGCGTCACTGTACTTACGATCATGAAGACAATCAGTACCGAAACAGCGGTTCTGATGCCTGGCATCGGCCTTGCGTGTATGGGAATTGCACTGTTTGATCAGAAATAAGGGGGATAAAAGCATGTTGCGGATAGAACATCTGACAAAAACCTACGGAGATAAAAAAGCGGTGGACTGCCTTGATCTGCATATTCAGGCAGGGGAGATCTATGGCTTTATCGGCCATAACGGTGCCGGTAAGACAACAACCCTGAAATCGATTGCGGGAATCCTGCAGTTTGATGAAGGGGAGATTCTGATTGACGGACATTCGATTCAGAAGGAACCGCTTGTCTGTAAACGGAATATTGCCTATATTCCGGATAATCCGGATCTGTATGAGTATATGACAGGCATTCAGTATCTGAACTTCATTGCGGATATCTTCGGTGTCAGTGCGGAAGTGCGGCAGGAGAGAATCCGTACATATGCGGATCTGTTTGAACTGACAAAGGACCTGGGGGAACCTGTTGCCTCATATTCCCATGGTATGAAACAGAAACTGGCGGTGATTTCCGCCTGGGTACATCAGCCAAAGCTCATCCTGATGGATGAACCGTTTGTCGGTCTGGATCCGAAGGCTTCCCATATTCTCAAGCAGATGATGCGTGACTTCTGCCAGGCGGGCGGTGCGATTTTCTTCTCTACCCATGTGCTGGAGGTGGCGGAGAAACTGTGTGATAAGGTCGCGATTATCCGTGGCGGGAAACTGATCCGTTCCGGCACGATGGAGAGTGTACGCGGAGATGACAGCCTGGAGGATGTATTCCTTGAACTGGAGGGAGAATCATGTTGAGGATTCTTGTCAGGAAGCAGCTGATGGAAATCTTCCGCAGTTACTTCTATGACCCGAAGAAAAACAGAGCCCGATCCAAAGGTACTGTATTTGCGTATTTCGTACTGTTTGTTCTGCTTATGGCAGGCCTGCTTGGCGGTATGTTTACGATGTTGTCAATGTCATTGTGTGAGCCTTTGATGGCTGTGAATATGGATTGGCTGTACTTTGCGATCATGGGCCTTCTTGGAATTCTGCTTGGTGTGTTCGGCAGTGTCTTCAACACCTATTCGGGACTGTATCTGGCAAAGGACAACGACCTGTTGTTGTCGATGCCGATTCCGGTCAGTGTTCTGATGAGCGCAAGACTTCTGACGGTGTATCTGATGGGTCTGATGTATTCGGCTGTCATTCTGATTCCGGCAGTTGTCGTGTACTGGATTTCCGGTGGATTTGCGATTGCGTCCATGCTTGGCGGTCTGAGTCTGATTGTACTGATCTCACTGTTTGTGCTGACGCTATCATGCGCACTTGGCTGGGCAGTGGCGAAGATCAGCCAGAAGCTTAAAAACCGCAGTATGATTACAGTGATTGTATCGGTACTGTTCTTTGCGGCGTATTACTTCTTCTATTTCAAGGCACAGATCATGATTCAGGAGCTTGTGATGCATGCGGTCATGTATGGTGAGATGATTATCAGTAAGGCATACCCGCTGTATGTGTTTGGAAAGGCGGGAACCGGGGATATCGTCTCCATTATGGTTCTGACAGCGGTTGTGCTTGTGTCGGGCGGACTTGTGTGGAAGATTGTATCCGGCAGTTTCCTGAATATGGCAACGGCTTCGGGTAATACTGTCAGAAAAGAATACAGGGAAAAGCCGATCAGACAGAAAGGGGTAATGGCTGCGCTGCTTTCCAGAGAAATGCGTCATTTTACGGCGAGTTCAACATATATGCTTAACTGCGGGCTGGGATCACTGATGCTTGTGGTTGCCGGGATTGCGATTGTGTGGAAGGGATCCGATGTGATCTCCGCCATGAACATGATCTTCTGGGAACGGCCGGGATCGACAGCGATCCTGTTATGCACGCTTGTATGCATGCTTGCGGGCATGAATGACATGACCGCACCTTCCATTTCCCTGGAGGGAAAGAACCTCTGGCTTGTACAGTCATTACCGGTGGATTCCTGGAAGGTTCTGCAGGCAAAGATTTACACCCAGCTGATTCTGACCGGGATTCCTGCACTGTTTGCGTTTGTATGCCTGGCACTGGTGTATCCATACACACCGGCAGATCTTGCAGTGACGGCATTGATGATTGCGGTATATGTGTTGTGTGCTGCCCTGTTTGGGCTTGTGGTCGGGGTGAAGATGCCGGTATTGCACTGGTCAAGTGAAATCACACCGATCAAGCAGAGTGCAGGTGCCATGATCGTCTTATTTGCGGGTATGCTTGCGCCGATCGGAATCTGCTTTGGATATCTCATGATGGAACAGGAAATCGCGGTTTCCATGTATCTTGGAATTGTCGGACTTGTATTTCTGCTTGTCTCGTGTGGAATGTATCTCTGGCTGAAATACAGAGGGACGAAAATCGTTTCGACACTGTAATGGAGGATGTATGAATCAGATTGTGGATTTTGTCATGGCGGCACTTCCGTGGACTGCCATGGGACTGTTTCTTGCTTTTGTGTTTGCACGAAACAGAGACAGACTGAAAAACGGTGAAACACCGCAGGATTACAGCATTGAAGGAATGTGTCTTGGCATGTGTATCGGTACGGCAATCGGTACTGCCCTTGGAAACAATACGGGTATCGGTATTTCCATGGGAATGCTGCTGGGACTTGCGGCAGGAACAGCGATGAAGAAACAACAGTAGTATGAAAAAAGAAGTGAAGGTGATTCTGGCGGTACTTGCGGTGTTATGTGCGGCGGTGGGACTCTGGTCAAGCAATATCAGTGTCAGCACATTCACAGGAAGCCGGATTCATAATCCTGACAGCTACGTACTTGAGGCGGAAATCATGAACGGAACGGATTATCACGAGATGACACTGCAGGAAGGAGATGTTTTGGAACTGTCGTTTGTGAGTGTATCGGGAGATCTGAAGATGAAGATCACAGATCCGGACGGAACTGAAATCTATCAGGGTGATGGGAAGGATGTGCATACATCGGAAATTGTCGTTCACAACAGCGGGATCTTTACGATTGATGTAAAGGGGTCAAAGGCTTCCGGATCCATACACATCCGTGTCAGGAAAGGAAATACCATATGACAACTCTGGATCGTGTTCAGAAAATATTCCGTATTGTGCAGATGGCTGTCAGGCTGGCAATGATTGTGTGCACGGTTGGGGCTTCCATATGCGGGGCTGCGGCTCTGTGTGCACTGGTATGGGGTGATGGTGGACAGACATTCACGTTTTATGGCAGAACACTGACCATGATGGAAAATCCGGGTGACTGGAACAGAATGGTGACGGTGATGGGAAGCTGCTGTGTGATCCTGATTGGCGAGGCGGTTCTGTTTGGATCTGCGGAGGACTATCTGAGACATGAACAGGAAGCAGGAACACCGTTTACCTGCAGCGGTTCGCAGAAACTGCGCAGACTCGGAATCCGCTTCGTATATGTTCCGCTCATATCGTCATTGATGATTTCATTGATCCGGCTGTGCACAGATAATCAGTCGGTAAAAGTCATGCATGATCTGCCTTCTGTCGGTATCGGACTGATGCTGATATTTGCGGCGATGATATTCCGCTGTGGTGCGGAGACCACACAGGCAGATGGAAAGACCGCAGATGTATGAAAAAGGCCCGATCAGGAAAGAGCCTTTGTATAGTTATAATGTGTTTTGGAAAAGCCGTGCCTTTCGTAGAAACGATGGGCATCTTTTCTTTTGCGGTTGGTGCGGATATCAATGTTGACGCAGTGTTCTTTTTCTGCGATCTGCTGTGCGTACTGCAGTAAAGCAGACCCGAGTGCCTGATTGCGGTAATCTTCATGAATACACAATTCCACAATTTCAGCGGTTTTCCCGTTGTGGTGCATCTGCCACGTCAATGCAAGAACAAGGTAGCCGGCAATAACATCATTCTGTGTGCATACAAGAATGATGTTTTCCTGCATGACATGAAAAAACACCTTTGTAAATACGTCAAAATCAGATTCTGTTTCCTCCAACTGGCATACAAGACTGTAAATGCCCTGAAGATCTGATGTTTCTGCTGTGCGTATGTTCATGTCTTCATGTTACAACAGAAAACGGAATATGTGGAAAAGTTCGAAAAAACGAAAAAATGAACAAAAACCGGAAAATAAGGCAAAAAACGAATGATAAAATCATAAAAAATGAATGAATTCAGAAAAATAACTGAAAAAACGGAGAAAAAATCAAAAAAATGTAAAAAATCTGAAATTTAATCTTGCAAAACATTTCAGGAAAATGTAAGATTGTGACCATATTTTCAAAGACAATGACGAAGAGAAGTAAGATATCTGATCCGTCAAGAGAGCTGATGGCAGGTGTGAATCAGTCGGCAGGATATCCGAATAACACTTCAGCAGTCGCAAGCCAAACGGTAAACAAGTAGGCAAGACGCAGGTCCGGCGTTATCGGACAGGAACAGCATTGTTCCATTGAGTGGCTGATCGCAAAACAGGTGGCACCGCGGTAATACCGTCCTGTAACAACAGGAGGATTCTCTGCAGTGCTTTTTGTTTTGGTACTACATAAAGGATTCACGAAGAAGGGGGAAAGAAAAATGGATGTAGTAAGTATTGTCAACGACCACGTATTCGGTGTGTGGTTCCTGATCGGAGCAGCGCTTGTATTCTTCATGCAGGCGGGCTTCGCAATGGTGGAGGCAGGGTTTACCCGTGCCAAGAACACCGGCAACATTCTGATGAAGAACCTGATGGACTTCTGTATCGGATGTGTTGCGTTCATTCTGATCGGTTTCTCATTCCTGTTGGGTGAGGATATGATCGGTCTTATCGGCAAGCCGGGATTTGATATCTTTACGGCATATGCCGACTTTGACTTCTCCAACTTTGTCTTCAACCTTGTATTCTGTGCAACAACGGCTACGATCGTATCCGGTGCCATGGCAGAACGTACAAAGTTCCTCTCCTATTGTGTCTATTCCGCAGTCATTTCCGCTTTGATCTATCCGATTGAAGCACACTGGATCTGGGGCGGCGGATGGCTGGCTCAGATGGGCTTCCATGATTTCGCAGGTTCCTGTGCCATCCACATGGTTGGCGGTACGTGTGCCTTGATCGGTGCGAAGATTCTCGGACCACGTATCGGTAAGTTCACAAAGGACGCAAGTGGTGCCATTACAAAGGTCAATGCGATTCCAGGACACAACATCGCAATCGGATGCCTTGGCTGCTTCATTCTCTGGTTTGGCTGGTATGGATTCAACGGTGCTGCATGTACGGATGTTGCACAGCTTGGTTCTGTATTCCTCACAACAACAGTAGCACCGTCTGTCGCAACGGTTGTATGTATGATCTTCACATGGGTGAAATACGGTAAGCCGGATGTCTCCATGTGTCTGAACGCCTCTCTGGCAGGACTTGTTGCGATCACGGCTCCATGTGATGTCACGGACTGCTTCGGCTCCATCGTCATCGGTGCTGTTGCCGGCCTGCTTGTATGCTTTGGCGTATGGCTTCTGGATTACAAACTCCATATTGATGACCCGGTCGGTGCGGTTGCGGTACACTTCATGAACGGTATCTGGGGTACAATCGCAGTTGGTTTATTCGCTACTGACACTGCTCCATCCTATGCGATCGCTGATGCGGTGGGAGTACCTATGACAGGTCTGTTCTATGGCGGTGGCTTCAGACTTCTTGGCATTCAGCTGCTTGGTGTAGTCAGTGTTCTTGCATGGGCTGCAGTTACAATCACAATCACTTTCCTTGTGATCAGGGCAATCTTCGGATTAAGGGTAACTGAAGAAGAGGAAATCCAGGGTCTTGACTCCACAGAACACGGTCTAGCAAGTGCATATGCAGGATTCTCCATCATGGATGTCTCCATGTCCATGGATGTCAACGAGAACACGGATCTTGGTGTCAGCGAATATTCAGCCGCTAGTGAGGCAGTGAAGAAGGCAAGTGTTGAGGTTGTCAATACAAGTAAGGAGCCAAGTGGTATTCACAAAGTTACAATCATCACAAGACTTTCCAAGTATGACCGCCTGCGTAAGGCAATGAATGATCTGGGCGTCACTGGCATGACGGTTACCCAGGTAATGGGCTGCGGTATCCAGAAGGGTGCCGGCGAGAAGTACAGAGGCGTTGAAATGGATGCGACTCTGCTTCCGAAAGTGCAGATTGATGTGGTTGTCAGTGCGATTCCGGTTGAATCCGTGATTGAAACCGCAAAGAAGGCACTGTATACAGGTCATATCGGCGATGGTAAGATCTTCGTGTACGATGTTGAAAAGGTTGTCAAAGTCAGAACCGGCGAAGAAGACTTTGATGCATTAAGGGATGTAGAATAACTGTTCATAATCATCATCTTGAAAGCAGAGTGTACTGGCATGCGCTCTGCTTTTTTTGCGGTAGAGACATAAAAGTGTGATTAACTGTCACCTGACAGGCTGAACATAGTGTAATCATTGTTTATAAAAAACGGGAATATGAGGACGTATTACAACGGCTTGTGGATGCCGGGGTTGTGACAGGGTTTATCGCAGTACTGCTCCGGGGATCGCATCAGACTGCTGGTACGGTTTTCTTTGGATCATCGGAAACTGGATGATGATGTTCTGAACATTCCGTTTTTTATGGCAGATCATACCGATCGATTGATCGGAATTGCGCTGGAACAATAGAACAGAAGTCATAATCTTTCATTTCCTCAAATCTTTGAAAAGAGATGAAACAATCCCTTTGTTCAGCGTGTGGAGGGTTTGCTTTCGCGATATTGGAAAGTTTTTCCTTCACTGCACCATATACTCTGTGGCAGGCACAGAGTGATTATGCGGATACATTCAAGCAGGCAAAGAATCTGATTGTATCAGTACCGAAACACAGGGAAGTCAATCATACGGAAACGTATTCAGGCTATGCGGTAAAGTATACGGATATTTCATATTCCGATCTGTTTGACTGGAGTCAGATCAATCAGGCAATACAGGATCATCCGGAAATCATCGGTGTGGAAAGTTTCAACAGCTATCAGTACCAGCAGGATTATGAATTGGAAGACCTGAGATTCAAAGATGATATTCAGGCATATCAGACATTTGATTTCAATGGAAAACAGTATCCTGATTTTCCTTTGGAATCTCCGTTTATCATACGCAGTGATTTTGAACCATATGAGGACTGGGATGAGTATGTATCAAAGGAATACCGAAACTATTATTCTTCAATGGTGTCTGTGTTTGATCTTGTAAATGGATATGAACAGCTGCCTTTGATTGCCGGTACAATGCCGCAGGATGACGGTATTGTATTAAGCAGGAATGCGGCGGATCAGCTGATGGAAATTGATGGGTATACATCGTATGAACAGATGATTGGAAAAACCATGTCACTGGCTTTGCGTGGGTATCGGAATTCCGGATATTATCTGATAGAGGATCAGTGGCCGATATCCATCATTGATGTAAGAATTGCAGGAGTGAGCAGTGTAGAAAATGATTTCATGACAATGGTGTTCTTCAACAGCGGCTTTGGAAACAATCCTGTATATGATTACTTTGTCAAAGATGCATCACATATGAAACTGCAGTACGTCCGTTTCCTTCTGAAACCCGGCAGTGATTATGAACGTGTATCGGAAGAGCTGGATACGTATTTTGATAAGATCAATGTGGATATCTCCGTATTTTCAGGACAGGGATTAAGGGAAGAGGTCAGATTGTATCAGTCACCGGCAGGTCTTGCGGTATATGCGGGAATTCTGCTTGTTGTGATTGTATGTGTGCTTGTACTGTATCTGTTTGCCGGAAGAAAACGGATGATCAAGGAAAAACAGATCATGGAGGTATACGGGTATTCCGGTTTACGGGAAAGCACGTTCCGTAATGTGGCTGTGATGATTCTTGCATCGGTATTCTCTGTACTTGTCAGTATTCCATTCAGTACATGGGTCAATGACTTCGCTGCTGCACATTATTACCAGCCGTTTATGACTTACAATCTGCCTGTATTACTGCTGTTTGCCGGTGGTATGGGTGTGGGTGTGATTCTGTTTGAATCTGTGATGACATACAGGAGGAAACATGATCAACATTAACCATGGAACAAAATCATTCGGAAAACAGAATGTGTTTTCTGATATCAGTCTTTGTATTGATCACCCTGGCATGTATGCTTTGTGGGGAGAATCCGGGTGTGGGAAATCCACATTGATGAATATCATTGCCGGGTATGACAGGTTTGATGAAGGGACTGTTGTAACAGAAGGAACTGTCATGACGATCTTTCAGAACTATGAACTGATTGATCAGTTGAATGTATATGACAATATCGCTTTGGGAAAACCGCTTCCGGAAGGAAGTGAATCCATGCTGGAGGTGCTGCAGCTGAAGGATCTGCTGGAACAGTATCCATATGAACTGAGTGGTGGTCAGAAACAGAGAGTCGGTATTGCCAGAGCTCTGATTCATCATCCTTCCATCATCTGTTGTGATGAGCCGACAGAATCTCTGGATATTGAAAACAGGCATGTTGTCATGGAATTGTTGAAACGGTATTCAAAGAACCATATTGTCATCATGGCAACACACCAGAAAGAGGCAGTGGATCAGTATGCGGATCATGTCATGCGGATTGTGGATCACAGACTTGTGTTTGAGCAGAGAACGTACAGTGATTGTGCCATTGAACAGGAAACGGAAATCCGGTATGACAGAAAGACAGTCAATACACTTGTTCATCGGATCATAAGCAGAAAGAACAGACTGTTCGTCATTCTGTTTGCACTGCTTCTGGTATTGGGACAGTTTTCCTCTTTTATCCGGCAGGTGCTGTTTTATGTGCCGGATGAGCAGAATACACTGATTGCGGATGAGATATATGTCAAATGCAGGGACACTACATTAATGGAACAGGTTGGGCTGTATAACCCTGACCGTATCCTGGATTTTATGGATCTGAGATATAAGGATCAGGACTGGAAAGTGAATATCTATCCATACAACGGAAATACGAAAGGACTTCAGATCAGTGGAAAGGAACCGGCCGGGATTTCCGTACTGATCAATCAGAATACTGCGGAAGCACTGTTTGGTGGAAAATGGGAAAATCAGACACTTCCGTTGTGTATGCTTGTTTCACCGTATGTTGTGGAGGTGGAAGTGAATGTCTCGGGTGTGGTTGAGGAACCGGATACAGGAGCGATGAACATCTACTATTCCCTGCATGCAATGATGCAGTACATCCGTCAACAGGAGACACAGGAAGGACAGACTCTGGATCAGTATTTCCTGGAATCGGAAGACGATTTTCAGGTGAAAGTCGATTATGACAGGATTCCGGAAATCTTTGAGAATGTAAAGGGAAGAAGGAATATTCAGATAACCAGCCCATATTACGAAGAAAAGCTGTATGAAAAGAACAAGGGACAGATGTATGAATACATGTTTACAGCCATGACTGTGATCATACTGGTCATGTTGAGCGTGTTTGTCTGTGTTGTGACAGGAAGAGATACAACAGCGGCACAGAAA
The DNA here is from genome assembly GCA_051873755.1 of Bulleidia sp. Lineage (GTDB taxonomy): Bacteria > Bacillota_I > Bacilli_A > Erysipelotrichales > Erysipelotrichaceae > Bulleidia. The sequence continues at coordinate 9,768 of JBJEFE010000005.1, forward strand.
TCCTTTGTGGTACTGATGAGTCAGAATATGGATGAGACAGAGATTGGAAACAGTTATATGAAACAGAAACTGTTGCCGGTCATCATTGTGTGCCTTGTGGATGGATTGGCGGTCATGATTCTGAAATTGAAGTTTTCGTATATTTCTGCTGTATCGTTATCGTGTATGGCAGGATTGGAACTGATTCTGTATGCAGTAACACTGTATGTGTATGGCAGAAGGCTCAGGAAAAACAGAATTTCCAGTATGATGAAGGAAGATATCTGATATGGCTTGCGCTGTTGTAACAACAGGGTTGTACGATAACAGTATCAGAACCAGGAGGTTTATATGAAAAAAGTATTGTCAATCATTGCACTTGCATGCATAATTACCTGTATCGGATGTACACCAAAAAATGATGTACAGACACCAGGTACACAACAGACACAGGGTGATCATCATCCTGATGAACATCATTAATGCATGTAGAGACTGGAAACAGTCTCCTTTGTTTACAGGGGGGGTGGTTTTATATGCAGACAAAGGATATTGTCTCTCTTCTTGGAGTAACGAATAACCTGCTTCGTTATTACGAAGAAAAAGGTGTTATTCAGCCATTACGCAGAAGCAATGGATACCGAAATTATCAGAGGAATGATGTTGTGGCACTGCTGGAAGGAATGCGGTATTCCCGGCTTGGCTTTCAGGTAAAACAGATCCCTGATTTTGTAAACGGAACACAGCAGGAACAGGTTCAACAGCTGAGAGAAAAGCTTGCGCAGAGACAACAGGAACTTGTATTCAGACAGCTGGAAAATCAGGCTTTGGAAAAGAGAACATGCGAGCTGGAAAAACTTCCGGATTACCTGAATCATTTTCATTTTGAACAGATTCCTGAAAAAATCCTTCTGCCATATCGTTCCTGGTCAAAAGATACATCTTTTATGTGAGATGATCCTGGTCTTCTCAGCGCATGGACTTCGTATATCACACTTCTTGATGCATATCTGTATATCCCGTATTCCTCCTTTATTCAGGCACGATATGAGGATGGGATATGGTGCCTGGCATTGGATCAGGATGTGGCGGATCAGGTCAATGTGCCTGTATTACAGGAAGGCATACATAAGAAAGCCATGCATGTATATTCCACGTATGTCGAAACGGATAAGGAAAAACCTATGGAACTGTTTGACCATATCAGAATGTGTACGGATCATATGAAGGAATCCGGAATACAGGCGAAAGAGGATATCCTGGTCAGAATGTTCATACAGAATAATACGACAGCGACAGTACAGATCATGATATCCTGTGAAATGTGAAAATCAGTCATTGTGCATGGTTTAGTATATGAGGAATGGATTCCTTCAGGACAGGGATCGTGTCAGCGATGATTTCCTGGCGGGATCTTTTTGTTTTGATCTTTAAATGATCAAATTGTATTTTGCGGTTGAGATGTATGCTGCGAGGGGGTCTGTTACTGTGATCATTGAATATTGTCTGAATACATCCTGAGATAAACTGTGGAGTGCGTTCTGTTTTATTGGATCAGAGGGTATATTGCATCAGACAGAGGATGATGAGATCAGGAAATGAGTTTTATCTGTTTGGTGCCGGTACCAGCAGGGCTTTCAGAATGCTTCGTGAACTATGTGAATCGGGAAAACTGAAAGCTGTTGGAAAAGGCAAATACATGAAGTATATCCTGAACTGACACTTCCTATGAGTGAAGTTACAGGGGGTTCTAGGCTGTACAGGGTTCTGATCTCTACAAGGAGTCACTACCGGCCAGGTTCACTCAGATCAGATATCCTATGGTATACACCGGATGGTTCACCATCCCGTCCCGCACCCGCAGTCTTTCGACTTTGGATACGACATGATCCTTTTTGAAATTTACTGGCGGTAAACGTGTTTGTATCATATGATGATGTTAATCATGGAGGAAAAATATCATGAAGATGTCATTCAGATGGTACGGTGACGATGATCCTGTCACATTGGAGAAGATCGCACAGATACCGGGCATGCATTCGATTGTGGCTGCGGTGTATGATGTGAAACCGGGTGAGATATGGCCAAGAGAAAGCATTGCACATATTGTGCAGGAGTGTGAGAAACACGGTCTTGTATTTGATGTGGTGGAGTCCATTCCGATACATGAGGATATCAAACTTGGAAGAGGAAATGTCGAACAGTACCTGGATGTGTATTGCGAGAATATCCGCAGATGTGCGGAATACGGGGTAAAGTGCATTACATATAATTTCATGCCCGTATTTGACTGGACAAGAACACAGCTGGATCACAGGGCACCGGATGGTTCCACAAGCCTTGTCATGTATTGGAAACAGATGAAGAATCTGGATCCGCTAAAGGATGATATTCATCTTCCCGGATGGGATGCAAGTTATGATCAGGCACAGATCCGGGACCTGATTCTGGCATACCGGCAGATTGGAGAAGAGGGATTGTGGAAGAATCTGGAGAGATTCCTGAAGAAAGTGATTCCTGTTGCAAAGGAATGCGGTGTACGGATGGCAATACATCCGGATGATCCACCGTATCCGATCTTTGGATTACCGAGAATCATCACATGCGAAGAGAATCTGGACCGTATGCTTGGTATTGTGGACAGCCCTGCCAACAGTCTGTGCCTGTGCACGGGAAGTCTTGGATGTGCAAGAACGAATGATGTTGTGTCCATGACGGAAAAATATGCCGCAATGGATCGGATTGCCTTTATGCATATGCGCAATGTGGCAATACTGGATGATGGTTCTTTTGAGGAGAGGGCGCACCTTTCCTGTTGTGGGAACCTGGATATGTATGAGATTGTAAGAGTGTTATGCAGACATGGATTTGACGGATATGTCCGACCGGATCATGGACGTATGATCTGGGGAGAAACAGGAAAACCGGGATATGGACTGTATGACCGTGCACTTGGTGCAGCGTATCTCAATGGCCTGTTTGAAGCGTGTGAGAAACAGATGGCAGAAAAAAAGTGAAAGAAGGAAAATCTTTCACTTTTTTCAAGCTTCTGCTTTTTCGGATAATTCCATCCAGCGCATTTCACTTTCTTCAAGCTGATTTCTGGCAGTTTCCAGCTGTGTTGAAATCTCCTGAATATCCCTGAAATCCGTTGCGGTATTCAGTTTTCCCTCAAGGGCTGAAACGGATTCCTCAAGTTGTGGTAATTGTATTTCCAGCTTTTCCAGTTCCTTCTTTTCAGAATATGTCAGTCTGTTGGCTGGTTTTGAAGTCTGTTTTGGATTTGCTTTCGGTTTTTCCGGTGCCGGTTTATTGTGTTTCTGTTCCAGGTAGTCGGAATAGGATTCCTGATGAATGGAGATATTGCCGTTTTCAAACACGAACAGGCGGTCAGCGATCTTATCAAGGAAGTAGCGGTCGTGGGATACGGCGATGACCGCACCTTTGAAGTTGTCCAGGTAATCTTCAAGAATGGTGATTGTATAGGTATCCAGGTCATTTGTCGGCTCATCGAGAATCAGAATATTCGGTGCCTGCAGTAAGATCGAACACAGGTACAGTCTTCTTTTTTCACCACCCGAACATTTTTCGATTGGTTTATACTGTTCCTCTTTGAAAAACAGGAATCGTTCCAGCATTTGTGAGGCGGTAATACGGTCTCCGTCCGCGGTTTCGACGTAGTCTCCAAACTGCTTGAGGTAATCGATGACGCGCATGTTTTCTTCAAACACCTCATTCATCTGGGCAAAGTAACCGATCTTTACGGTTTCGCCAATCGAGACGGTACCGGTATCCGGCTGTACCTGACCGATGATGGTTTTCAATAATGTTGTCTTCCCACAGCCGTTGGGACCGATGATGCCGATGCGATCCATTCTCTGCAGGTTATAGCTGAAGTCTGAAAAAAGAGATCTGTTGTCATAGGATTTGGAAATGTTCTGAACGTCGATGGTGCGGTTTCCAAGGCGGGAAGCTGTTGAAGACAATGTCAGCTTTTCCTGTTCCTGTTTTGCCTGAATTGCGGCGATGGCATTGAAACGGTCAATTCTGCTCTTCTGCTTGGTGGAACGTGCCTGTGCACCTGCTCTGATCCATTCGATTTCTGTTTTCAGGAATCTCTGACGTTTGTGTTCCTGCAGTCTTTCTGTTTCGTATCTCTGTTCTCTCTGTTCAAGGAAGTCCGCATAGTTGCCTTCATACTGATACAGTTTACCGTGATCCACTTCAACAATACGATTGGTGATACGTGTCAGGAAATATCTGTCATGTGTTACAAGCACAACTGCTTTGGATACCTTTGCCAGGTATTTTTCAAGCCAGACAATCATATCCTGATCCAGGTGGTTGGTGGGCTCATCCAGCAGATACAGGTCTGCCTTTCGGATTAAGGCAATGGCCAAAGCCACACGTTTTTTCTGACCGCCGGAAAGGACATCAATCATCTGGTTGTGATCGGCAATGCCAAGCTGATTGAGGATGGAACGGATCTCATATTCCTCTGTCTTTTCATTCATCATGGACAGTACGGTTTCATATACTGTTTTACCCGGTGTAAAGTCCATGGTCTGCGGACAGTAGGAAATTCTGTATCGATTCAGGAATGTGACGGTGCCGGAATCCGGTTTCTCCACTCCTGCCAGGATTCTCATGAACGTGGACTTTCCTGCACCGTTCAGTCCAACGACACCCCATTTCTCGGCTTCGTTGATGATGAAGCTGACATTATCAAGAATCGGGGTTACCGCATATTTATAGCTGACGTTTTGCAAAGACAGTATCATGGTCATTACCTCCGGTCATAAACGATACTATTTTACCTGATTTTCAGAAAATGTATAATGTATTGGGATACATAAAGGAGAGAATATGAATACGGAAAAGGTAATTGAAGCATTATTGAGTCTTTCGACGGATCTTGCCAAAAAGATCGCAGCCTGTCTTGTGGTATACGCCATCGGAAACTATCTGATCAGAAAAGCTGTCAGACTGCTGAATAAAAGCAGAATCATGAAGGAAACGGAAGGGACGGTACAGACATTTACCGCAAGTTTTGTCAAAATTGCACTGTATGTGATTCTGGTAATCATCATTGTGAATATCATGGGCGTACCGATGGCTTCTGTCATTACGGTGCTTGCCTCAGCCGGTGTCGCCATAGGTATGGCAATGCAGGGTGCACTTGGAAACATTGCCTCAGGTATTGTACTGATGCTGTTTAAACCGTTTAAACTCGGTGATTTTGTATCCGCCGGGGATGTGCAGGGTACAGTACGGGAGCTGAATCTGTTTTATACGGTATTTGTCACATTCGACAACAAAAGAGTCACGGTTCCAAACAGTACAGTCATGAACGGAAGTATCACCGATTATTCCAGTGAGAAGCTGCGACGCGTCGATATTCCGTTTACATGTGATCGAAGAGAGGATCCGAAAGTGGTATGTCAGATTCTTGAAAATGAGGTGAACAGGACAGAAAAGATGTTAAGGGATCCGGAACCGTTTGTCGGACTGGAAGCCTCCACCGATACCGCCCTGAAGTTCATGGTTAAGGTATGGGTGGAAAACGCGGATTACTGGGATGTGTATTATGATCTGCTTGGCAGAATCACAACACAGATGGAAGCCAATGACATCCATTCCCCAAGTGTTTCCGTACGTTCTGTGGATGTACCGTCTATCAGAAACTGAAAAAATGAAAGGAAATCTGAAATCGGCAGTTCCGATTTTCAGAAACCGTATTAACCGGACTGTTATTCTCTGACAGTCTGGTTTATGATTTTCAGGAAATGAGGTAGGAAAAATGGAATTTGATCTGAAGAAACCATACTGTTATTACTTTAATGAAATCTGTGCCATTCCGCATGGATCCTATAACGAAAAGGCTGTCAGTGATTATGTGGTGTCCTTTGCGCAGGAACATGGGCTGGAATATGTGCAGGATCAGATGAACAACGTGATTGTCCGCAAGCCAGCCAGTGAAGGATATGAGGACTATGATCCGGTGATGTTACAGGGACATATGGACATGGTATGTGAGAAACAGCCTGGAGTGGAATTTGATTTCATGAATCATGGCATTGAAACATATGTCGATGAAGAGGGAAAACTACGTGCAAAAGGCACAACACTTGGTGCGGATGACGGCATGGGTGTAGCGGAGATGCTGGCGATACTGGCTGACAATACACTTGCTCATCCTGCATTGGACTGTGTGTTTACGGTACAGGAGGAAGTCGGACTGCTTGGTGCACTTGGCATGGATAAATCCCTGCTCAGAGCACATCGTATGATCTCATTGGATGGAGGCGGGGAAACGTGTACTACCATTTCATCCGCAGGCGGTGTCAATGCGATTGTCACAATTCCGGTAAGACGGAGAGAATGCACGAAGCCGGTATACAGCCTGAAGGTAACGGGTCTCTCAGGAGGTCATTCCGGTGCTGAGATTCACAAGGAAAAGGGCAACGCAAACAAGCTTGTGTCCCGTATCTGCAAGGAAATGATATGTCAGGGAATTGATGTTTCTCTGATCCGTGTGGACGGCGGATCCAAGGACAATGCGATCTGCCGTGAGAGTGTGATTGTATTTGCCTCGCATACGGAAAAGGCAATCATTGAGGAAACCGCAGCTGCTCTGCAGAAAAAGATTTCCGTTGAATTTGAAGTCAGTGATCCTGATTTTACCGTGATTGTGGAAAACAGTACCGCAGATCTTGCAATGATGGATGATGACAGTACACGCAGAGTCATTGACTACATGTATCTGTGTCCAAACGGCTTCCGTCATAAGTCCATGGCAATTGAAGGTCTGACACTGACAAGTCTCAACATGGGTGTTGTACGCACGGATGAACATGCGGTTGTTGTAAACAGCTCCATTCGAAGTGCGTTGGAAGAGGCAATCGATGATCTGATTGATACGCTGAAGTGTCTTTCTTCCTATATGGGCGGTAAGGTCGAAACATTCGCAAGATATCCGGGATGGAACTACAATCCGGATTCGAAGATGCGTGAAACCTATCAGAAAGTACTGCAGGAAGTGGATGGTGTGGAACTGGAATGTCATGCCGTACATGGTGGGCTTGAGTGTGCGGTATTCACACAGATTGAAGGCGGAATGGATATCATCACCTGCGGACCGAAATCAGGCGCATGTCATACACCGGATGAATGGCTGGACCTGGAAAGCTGGGATCGCACATGGAAGATCCTGACAGGTATCATTGCCCAGGTAGAAAAGAAAGCATAACGAAATTCAGGGGAACACATGTTACGGCATGTGTTCTCCTTTTCTGATAGAAATCTTAACATATGACATAATAATTCCGATAACAGATGTTAAGGTGGTGGGAGTGATGAAAGATCTGATCAGAATGATACGGGAGAAAATGCATATGAATCAGGAAGAACTGGCTGAAGTGATGGGATTTCTTCCGTTACGATCAGCCGTTGGGAAAACGGAAAAGCCATGTCAGGTCTTCCTGCACAGAAGCAGTTATATGATATCTGTACAGAACATCAGTTGGATCCTGTTAACACAATGATACAAACAGAACGGGATCGTCAGACTGTGTTTTATCATGCTTCCTGCACAGGAATTTCAGGAAGAATTCAGCCTCCAGTCGAAGCCGATGTGACTTTGGAAAAGGTTTTTTCATGGGAACGGATCCATTACATCCTCTGACACTGGTATGTAATGAGAAAAAGCCGGTTTTCTATACATTGGAATCAGACATGCATGATCTCAATGTATGAAATGTTGAAGTTGGTCTTGAATGGGCAATGCTGACAGCGTGGTATCGTGGTTATATGGATGAGTATGCCGGAAGTGTGGTTTACGAAACATATGCACATATGGCGGATGGGTATGATGTGATCAGCGGGTTTATCGCGGACGATCGCATGTATCAGGTTCTGACGGATTTTTTTGAAGGCAGAATCACTGACGCAGCTGTGATCAGTTCACTTTCCGCTCTGAATCCGCGAAAACATTATGTGGCGATAACGCAGAAAGCCTGTGATCAGATCCGGATTGTGAATGAACATCCGCTTCAGAAACTGGAACTGATGCTGCTGAAGGATAAAAGTGTGCTACGAAGAAAAGAAGGTATTGCACTTGCGGAGAAAACGGTCCGTGAACATCGACGCGATGGCAGATATTTTGATGAAATTCTAAGAGGTGTTGAATGATGGCGGCGGACAGGATCATTCAGTGCTCATTGTCGGAGATGCAGGGGGCGTTATTTGAAATGAGCGGTCAGGAAGGAATGACAGTGAGACATTTATCAGAACATTCATGAATTCAAAGATTGCGGAAGGCATCGACAGTGATTTTGACTATATGCAATGGGCTGGAAAAGAGTACATCATGGAACGGATGAAGGAAGAATATCCGGATGCTTTTCATACAGGTGAGTCCAGTAAACAGATATACAGACAGGCAGATGCCAATACTGTAAATACGATGTATTATGGGTACCACACACTGTATGTAAGGATGGCAATTGACCGTATGAAGAAAGCGGGAACACATCGCAAAAGCATTTCTTAAACGGGAATGATCTGACATGTCATACACAGACAGAATGTGCCGCATATCCTGGGATGCCTTTACGCACATATCAGAATTATGAAACAGATGAGACCAGGGCATCTACCATGAAGTATGCATATATGATGCAGAAACCTGAAAAGTATGGCTGGGTGGGTGAATCGCATGGTATATTAACAGTACAGCAGATTAAGGATATCTGTACTGATGTTTTTTCGGATTTTGATATAAAATACTGTTATCTGTTTGGATCATATGCAAAAGGAACTGCTTCCCAGACGGGTGATATTGATCTGTTGATATCTACGCCGGTATCAGGTAAGCGGTATTCTGAACTGGTCGAAGTGGTACGGGAAGGATTGAAGAAAAGTGATAATCCGGAACTGATGA
>JBJEFE010000006.1:0-18642 GCA_051873755.1 Bulleidia sp.
AGACTGAATTCAACTTTGCCTGCCTTGAAGTTGAATTTACTTTTTCAATTCAGGACCGGGTTTTATTTTCGGGAAAACATTCAGTTTCATGCATTCCGGGAATATAATTGAAAACAATGAGTTAAGAGGAGGAAAGAAATGGGTAAAAGAATGTTTTCGGGTGCACAGTTGCGCAGGCTGATTACACCTCTGATCATTGAACAGCTTCTTCTGATGCTTGTCGGTATGCTGGATACGATTATGGTATCTACTGCCGGAGAGGCAGCGATATCCGGTGTTTCCATAGTTAATGATGTAAACAATCTGATCATTGCATTGTTATCCGCACTTGCCGGAGGCGGTTCCGTTATTGTATCCCAGTATCTTGGATTCCATGATGAGGAGAATACACGACGTTCCGCATCACAGCTTGTCATGATCAGTTTCGTGATCTCCACAGTGCTTGGTGTGTTATGTGTGGTATTCCATGCCGGTATACTGAATCTGCTGTACAGCAGTATTGAAGCGGATGTGTTTGCCAGTGCCAAGGTGTACTTCTGGATTACCGCACTGTCATTTCCTTTCCTGGGTGTGTACAACAGCGGAACGGCACTGTATCGTTCCATGAACCGCACAAAGGTGACAATGTGGGTTTCCATTCTGATGAACATCATTAATCTTGTCGGCAACTATATCTGTGTCTACCGTATGCATATGGGTGCTGCAGGTGTTGCAATACCGACTCTGATCAGTCGTATTGTGGCGGCGGTTGTCATGATCCGGTTGTGTATGAACAGGGAGAACCCTGTGTACATCATCGTAAAGGAAGTATGTTCCTTCCAGAAACAGATCGTAAAGAAGATACTGACAATTGCCATTCCAAACGGACTTGAAAACGGACTGTTCCAGCTTGGAAAAGTGCTTGTATCAACATTTGTGGCGACGTATGGAACAATGCAGATAGCGGCGAATGGTGTTACAAACAGTCTTACGGTATTGTGTTATACAACGGAAATGGCAATGCAGCTGGCAGTTGTGACGGTTGTCGGACAGTGTGTCGGTGCAGGTGATTATGAACAGGCAAAATACTATATCCGCAAGATGTTCATTATCGGTTACATTCTTGTTATTGTGGACAACCTGCTTGTTTATTTCATGAGTCCATATGCATTATCCATGTATACACTGACAGGAGAGACAGCAGCCATCGCAACAACCATCGTTGCCATGGACTGCATTACGGTATCCCTTCTGCATATGCCGGCGTTTGTTCTTCCGGCATGTACAAGAGCAGCAGGAGATGCGAAGTATACGATGTATGTCGGTGTGGCAAGCATGTTTCTTTTCCGTGTAGTCGGAGCTTATATGCTTGGTACAGTATTTGAGATGGGTGTGATCGGTACACGGATTGCCATGTATATTGACTGGGTGGTAAGAATCATATTCTTCGTATGGCGTTACTTCTCAGGTAAATGGATGAACTACCGTCTTGTCGGCAAAACTCAGGCAGAGAGCTGAATTCTCTGCCTTTTTGTTAAAGACAAAGGAATCAAAAAAGACTTCCGTGAGTTAAATCACGAAAGTCTTTGTCCACTGTTAAACTGGAAATGAACATCAATTCAGATAAACATATCCCTGAAGTGATTGTGTTCCTTCACTGGTGGCAGAGACCCATCTCTCCATGTAGTGACCGTTATATCCACCTTCTTTGATGTATACGCGGTCTCCGTCAACGGCGGCGACATACGCAACGTGGTTGGAGTATACGGCGATGGAACCTACGGCAGGCAAATAACCTGTCGCATAACCTGTTGCCTGTGCGTTATACAGCCATGCATAGGCATTGCCCCAGTTTGGAAGAACATGTCCTGCTTCATATGCCAGCAGCCATGCGGTATCCGTACAGTTGGATGTGCCTCCTGCGTACGGGTCGATACCGTTTCCGACAATCGGTACACCGCCCGGATAATCAGCGCTGACTCTCTGCAGTTCTTCCTGACGCTTCTTTTCCTCTTCCTCTGCAGCTTTGCGCTGTGCCTCTTCCTCCGCAAGTCTTCTCGCTTCCTCTTCAGCAGCGATGGCGTCAAGCACTTCCTGTGGTGTTTTGACATTGACTTCAAGTACTTTTGATACAGAGTTGCCGATCTGGTCAACTGCCGTATAGGTAACGGAATACGTTCCGTCAGTACTCATGTCTACGTTGGAATCGATTTTCAGGGCAGGAAGATTTCCGGAATCATCCGTGACATAGATGATGAAGCTTTCCGGATTGAATGTATCGCCGTTATTGACAGTAATGGAATTTCCTGTCAGAGCGATCTTCGGTGCCGCATCCACAGTCATTTTGATGACTGCGTCCTCGATAAATGAATAACCGACACTGTCCTGGTAGGATTCGGTTTCTGATGCTTTTCTGGCAAGATTGACTTTGACCTTGACGGACTGAATACCTGTCTTGGCGGAATTGAATCCGTCAATATCAATGGTGGAACGTGCCATGTCCACAGCGTCCATGTCGATGTTCGGATCATTTTCCGCACGATCGGAGATAACGGCATTTTTCAGTGTCGTAATCGGATTGGAATCACTTGTGGATAACTCGAAAACCGGTACGTTGGCACCAAGCGTATCGTCAGCGGATACATCCGTACCCGGAATGGCGATCCTCAAAACAGTGCCGATCATCAGTATCGGTAAGATCAGTCTACCTGCTTTCACTCGAACAAAATTACTTATCTGCATACTCTGATTTTACTTGAACGGGTTTTATGAGGTCAATATATATGGATAAATTCACATGTCCATCCCAAAATGAAAGCGGTTACATCACACAGAATTCAAACATTTTTCACATTCCGGTACATAGAACGGAACAGGTATCAGATGACAGCGATTTCAATCAGACTGACTGTCTTTTCCATGTCAACATTTTCAACCCCGTAGAAGGATCCTTTGTACCAGAGTACAAAGCCGTTGTCGTTGTATACAATGCAGCAGGGCGGCATTTGAATGTTCTTTCCTTTTGGATACAGGGCTTTTGAGGCATGGGCTATACCGTAATAATCCAGGCATTCCAGTATTTTCGACCAGGAGGCAGGGCTTTTCCCCATGATTGTGATGACTTCCTCCACCGGTACTCCGGCAAGCATGGCAACACATGTATGGCCGCATATGCCTGACTGTATCGGGATATTGTCGATATGATCAATGTTCCGGATTGGATTGAGCAGAGAATACGGACTGTCATGGTTGATTCTGCTCAGTGTATCCACCGGTTCCATCTCTACCGTGTATTCGTTTTCTGTCAGTTTCAGGGCAGTTTTCTTTGCGACAGGGATCATATATCTGCCATTGCCTTTGGGAACCAGTCTGCATTCAAAACAGAGATCACCGATGCGGATCCGGCATGGAATGTTTCCCTTTCTGCCGGTTTCCTGCCAGACATCAAAAGGAATGGTGACGAAAAAGCGGCTGCCTTCCTGATGTATGGAGGCGTTGAATGTATGAATCATGTGATGTTCTCCTTCTGTTTACAAAGGTATCATACAAAGAATAGAAAAACAACCACAGCATACTGTGGTTGTGTGATCAGCCGATAATACGACGGATGGAATAACCGCTTCCCGCAAATGCACCGGCAACACTTGTTACCTGGGTACCAAGAGAAGGGTTCAGTGCATTGACAACCATACCGCCGCCGATATAGATGGCTGCGTGGTTGGCATTGGCAATCAGGTCGCCAGGCTGTGCATTGGCAAGGGAGTCAACGTACATGCCGCAGTTTGCCTGAGATCCGGAATAATGCGGAAGGCTGACACCGAACTGTGCATAGACATACTGTGTAAATCCGGAACAGTCCCAACCGGCAGGGGATGCGCCGCCCCAGACATACGGTACAAGTCCGGCAAAGGACATTGCATAACCGGCAACGGAAGAAGGGTCACCGGAAGCGATCGGAGTGGATGCTGCAGCTGCAGCAGCCTGGGCCAGAAGTCTTTGACGTTCCTCTTCTGCCTGTCTCTGTCTTTCCTCTTCCTCTGCAATTCTTCTTGCCTCTTCCTCGGCGGCACGTGCGTCAAGGATTTCCTGTGGTGTCTTGACAGCAACCGACAGTGTTGCGGTTGAACAGCCACCTGTCTTGTCAACTGCTGTATAGACAACAGAGTAATCACCGTCTGTGTTCATGTCGACATTGGATTCGATCTTCAATGCCGGCAGGTTTCCTGTGGAATCGTTGGCATAGGCAATGAAGCTTTCCGGGTTGAAGTTATCGCCGTTGTTTACGGTGATGGATGTACGCTTCAGGGAAATCTTCGGTGTTGTGTCAACAGTGACCTTGACAACCGCATCTTCAATGAAGGAATAACCGACACTGTTCTGCGTATAGACATCCTGAGATGCCTTCATGGAAAGGTTCACTTTTACCTTGACTGTCTGAATACCTGTCTTTGTCGTATTCAGTCCGTCAATATCAATATAGGATCTTGTCAGATCAACTTCATCAAGATCAATCGTATCGTCTTTTTCTGCTCTTTGTGTAATGACTGCCTCTTTGAGGGTCTCAATCGGATCAGCCTCACTTGTAGATATTTCAAATACCGGAATCTCCGCACTGAATGCATCGTCTGCGGACAGCTTTGTCATCGGGATGGCGGATGCCAGCATCGCACCGATTGCAAGGGCCGGGAATATCATTCTTAAGGCTTTGTTTTTTACTGTATTCTTTATCTGCATGACCATTATTAAAGCGCAAATTTAAAGAAAACGCAAATTTATGCAGAAATTCACATTCTCATCACACATTAAAACGCTTACATCCCCATTTTTGAAACTTTTTACACAAAATGGTCATACTTGAAACGAAAACAGGTATGTATATGCGGAATTCTCAATATGTCAGATTGTACCTTTGAAAAAATACGTTCAATGTTATAATTACATGCGATGAAAACAGTCATACAGAGAGTAAATGAAGCGTCCGTGGAAATTGATGGAAAAATTCATGGAAAATGCGGAAAAGGATACATGATTCTGGTCGGTATCAGTGATGCCGATACGGAATACACAGTCATGAAAATGGCTGCGAAGATTGCAAATCTGAGAATTTTTGAGGATGAAAACGGAAAGATGAATCTCAACATCCATCAGGTTGGCGGTTCCGTTCTTTCCATTTCACAGTTCACATTGTATGCGGACTGCCATAAGGGAAACCGTCCTTCCTTTACGGGAGCGGGGAAACCGGCACATGCGGAAAAACTGTATCTGCAGTTCAATGAGGAACTCAGAAAACTTGACATACATACGGAAGAAGGAATCTTCGGTGCGGATATGAAGGTGTCGCTGGTCAATGACGGACCTGTGACCATCATACTGGATTCCACTGTGGATATCCGTCAGGAGGGAAAATGACACAGGTTGTTTACGGAAGTGAACTTGCGGCACAGCTGCGCAGTGAAATGAAAGCGGAGCTTGAACAGCTTCGCAATGAGGGAAAAAGAGTACCGTGCCTTGCGGTTGTCATGGCCGGTAATAATCCGGCATCCCTTTCCTATATTAAAGGCAAGGAAAAGGCATGTGCGGCGGTTGGAATGGACAGCGTCATGAAACTTTTGCCGGAAGATACAACACAGGCACAGCTGGAGGAAGTACTGCGTGAACTGTCGGATGATCCGACGGTGGATGGAATCCTTCTGCAGCTGCCATTGCCGGAGGGACTGGATGAAAACCAGGCAATCAACTGTATCAATCCGGACAAGGATGTGGATGGTCTGACACCGATCAACTTCGGAAGAATGTTTCTTGGTGAAAGAAGCTTCCGCCCATGTACACCAAGCGGGATCATGGCAATTCTGGAAGCCATGCACTGTGATCCGGATGGAAAACATGCGGTTGTGGTTGGAAGATCCAAGCTTGTCGGTACCCCTGTGGCCAGATTACTGCAGGATGCCAATGCGACGGTAACGATCTGTCATTCCCACACAACGGATCTGAAAAAATATACAAAGGATGCGGATATCCTGATTGCGGCGGTAGGCAAAGCAAAGATGTTCGATGCCTCCTGCATTAAGGAGGGCGCATATGTTGTGGATGTCGGTGTCAACCGTATGGAAAACGGAAATCTGTGCGGGGATGTGGATTTTGACGATGTGAAGGATCACTGCACAGCCATCACGCCTGTGCCGAAGGGGGTCGGGCCGATGACGATTACAATGCTGTTGAAGAATACGCTGATTGCGTACAGGAAAGAACATGGTAACGGAATACAGACTGAATGATTTTGTGGAAATGAAGAAGGAACATCCCTGCCATAAGTCAAAGGTATGGCAGATCATCCGTGTCGGTGCGGATATCAAGGTCAAGTGCCAGGGATGCGGGGCTGTGGTCATGTTCAGCCGTTATGAATTTGAACGCAGACTGAAGAAGGTATTAAAGGAAGAGGAGAAATAAAACATGGCATTAACTGCTGGTATTGTCGGACTGCCGAATGTCGGTAAGTCCACATTATTCAATGCGATTACAAACAGCCAGGTGCTGGCTGAAAACTATCCGTTTGCGACGATTGCACCGAATGTCGGTGTTGTCGAGGTTCCGGATCACAGAATGGATGACTTTGTGGAGATGTTCCATCCGAAAAAGACAATCTATACGACATTTGAATTCACGGATATCGCAGGACTTGTCAAGGGTGCCTCCAAGGGGGAAGGTCTTGGCAACCAGTTCCTCGGCAACATCCGTCAGACCGATGCCATCATCCATGTTGTCAGATGTTTTGACGATGCGAATATCGAACATGTGGAAGGCAGTGTGGATCCGGTACGTGATATTGAGGAAATCAATCTGGAACTTGCCATTGCGGATCTGGATTCGGTTGAAAACAGAATCGGACGCATTGCCAAAAAGGCACAGTCCAAGGACAAGGATGCCGTAAAGGAAATGGCAACGCTGACAAAACTCAGAGAACAGCTGCTGGCAGGAAAGCCTGTCCGTCTGCTGGAACTGAGTGATGATGACCTTGCGATCATGAAGAACTTCGGTCTTCTGACAGCCAAGCCTGTCATCTATGTGGCAAATATGAGTGAAGAGGAGATCGGAGATCCTTCCTCCAACCATTATTACAATGATGTCAGAGCATTTGCGGAGAAGGAAGGCAGTGAATGCATTGCCATCTGTGCAAGGATGGAAGAGGAACTGTCCGGTATGGATAAAGAGGAAAAGAAGATGTTCATGGATGACCTCGGCATTCATGAAAGCGGTCTGGATCAGATCATTCAGGCAGCCTATCATCTGCTTGGTCTGCGTACATTCTTTACAGTCGGTGAACCGGAATGCCGCGCATGGACATTCCATGAGGGAATGAAGGCACCGCAGTGTGCGGGTGTCATTCATACGGACTTTGAAAAGGGATTCATCCGTGCGGAGGTGTACGGCTATGAGGATCTGATGAAGTACGGCAGTGAGCATGCCCTCAAGGAAGCCGGTAAACTGAGAGTGGAAGGGAAAGAGTACCTGATGAAGGACGGCGATGTCGTATTCTTCCGTTTCAATGTGTGAGACACATATTCAGCGAAAATACACAACATGCAGGCATTTCTATGATAAAATAATATTAATTACGGAGGTACTATAATGAAACTTGTATTAGCGATTGTGTCCAATGATGATGCATCTGCAGTTACATCTGCTCTGACAAAGAATAATTTCTACATGACACGTTTATCCACGACGGGTGGATTCCTGCGCGCAGGAAACACAACACTGATCGTCGGTACTGAGGATGAACTGGTAGATAAATGTATCGAAGTCATCGGTTCCGAGGCAAAAAGACGTACGGAAATCGTACCGTCCACAGCCAGCTATGATATCGGACGTTACGCATCCTTCCCTGTTGAAGTACAGGTCGGCGGCGCTACAGTCTTCGTCCTGGATGTGGAACAGTTCAAAAAGCTTTAAGGAGATGGGAAGACAGGTCAGTGATCTGTCTTTTCAGATGGATTATGGAAATCAGAGAAGCAGAAGAAAGAGATCTGAATCCGATCATGGAAATCATTGCCCAGGCAAAGGCGTACTTCCGTGCCAATGACATTCCACAGTGGCAGGGTGAATATCCATCTACTGATGATATCCGCAATGATCTTGGTCATGGCGGTACGGTGGCTGAGGAAAACGGGAAGGTCATTGCCTACTGCATGATTGCCCCGATGATCGATCCCAATTATGCATATATCGAAGGCGCCTGGTATAATGACAGGCCGTATATCGTCATGCACAGAACATGTGTTGCGGATACATGCAAGGGCAGAGGTGTGGGCAGGCTGTTTACGCAGTATGCCGTAAAAAAAGCCCTGGATCTTGGAATCAGAGATCTGAGGGCGGATACACATGAAGTCAATGTGTCCATGCAGAAGATGCTGGAAAAGGACGGCTTTGTACACTGCGGCACAATTTACGTATCCGACGGTTCACCGCGGTATGCCTATCATCTTGTTCTGGATGAAAGATAGGCAAGCAGTACATCACGGTCATTGGGGAGTGTTTCCTCAATGACCTTTTTCAGTATTTCATCCAGTACAACGGAAATCTGTTTTCCCCGATATCCATACTTCACAACATCGCTTCCGTTAACCGCAAGATGTTTGAGATCCGTGCAGTCATGATTCTGTACAATCTGATCATAGAAAGCATGGGCATCCACATATCTGCGCTGATCCAATGCTTCACGAAAGGCAAGGTATATCGAAAAGTCTGTTTTCAGATCCTTGAGAATCCAGCGGATATCCATGCGTGTGCGCAGCGGCATATCCTTTAACCGGATCAGATTCATGATCTCATCCGTTTCATGATTGGAAAACTTCATCCGTTTCAAAACACTGCGCGGTGCATCAAAACATGGAGTGGAAAGAAGAACCGCCATGACGATCACAGGTTTTTTCTGTGCATACTGCAAACGCTGTACCAGTGTTTGCAGCGTTTCATCATCCGCCTGTTTCAACTCCCTCAGATAGACGGAGAATACATCCACGTATTCCCGGAACAGGGAGGCACAGCCATCCCCGCAAAGGTATTTCACGGTTTCCTCGCGGATCCGTTCCATCGAAACATAGGAAAGGGTGTCCTTCAGGACATGGATGGCATCGGCGGTGTTTTTTTCAATGGTAAAGTGCAGCTGTGAGGCAAAGCGGATGGCACGCAGAATGCGCAGGGCATCCTCATCAAACCGTTTTGCGGGATCACCGATGCAGCGGATGGTGCGGCTGTTGAGATCGCGCATGCCGTCAAAGAAATCCACAAAGCCTGTGTGTGGGTTATAACAGAAGGCATTGATCGTAAAGTCTCTTCTGGCGCAGTCCTCCTGCAGTTTTGAGGTGAATTCAACGTGGTCCGGATGGCGGTGGTCCTGATAGCCGGTATCCTTACGATAGGTTGTGATTTCAACCGGATGGTTTCCGGCAAGCACGGTGATTGTGCCATGGGCAATACCTGTGTCAAATGTATGGCGGTGTGAGAAGATTTCCTTCATCTGTTTGGGAAGGGCGTCGGTTGTCAGATCGTAGTCATGCACGGGCAGGTTTAAAACAGCGCTGCGGACAGCACCGCCTACCACATAACACTCATGTCCTGCCTTCTCAAGGTCATCCATGATTTCAAGCACATCTGACGGGATTTCAATCATGTATGTATTATAGCGGAATGTAATGGATGAAAACCAGTAAATGGTCTAAAATAAGTGAAAGCAGTTTTGAAATCAGAAGTCAGGAAAGTTGAGAAAAAGATGATGAGAATCGGACAGAGTACGGATATTCACCGCCTGAAGGAAGGCAGAAAACTTGTGATCGGCGGTGTGGAAATTGAATCGGATCTTGGCCTGGACGGGCACAGTGATGCGGACGCACTGACGCATGCACTGGCAGAGGCAATTCTGGGAGCGCTGGCACTGGGGGATCTGGGAAAATGGTTCCCGGATACGGACCCGAAATGGAGAGGCGTCAATTCCCAGATCATTCTGAAGGAAGTGGGAAGAATGATGGATGAAAGAGGATACCGCATCGGGAATGCGGATACTCTGATTCTGATTGAAAAGCCGAAGATGGCACCGCATATTCAGAAGATGCGTGAAAACTTTGCGGAAGCCCTGCATTGTGACATTGACAGAATCAGTGTCAAAGCCACAAGAGGGGAAAAGATCGGATTTGTCGGAAGAAGAGAAGGAGCCATGGCACAGGCGGTTGTGCTGCTGGAGGAAAAATGTTGTTTGCGTTGACGGATGAGGAGAAGGTGCTTCGCGATCCGGTACACGGGTATATCCATGTTAACCTGCAGGTTGTATGGGATGTGATCAACAGCGCCTGGTTTCAGCGTTTGCGGAGAATACGTCAGCTTGGCGGTGCGTACATGGTATACCATTGTGCGGAACATTCCCGATTTGAACATTCTCTTGGTGTATATGAGATTGTGCGGCGCATGGTCAGTGAGGTGCGTGACATTGAACAGGCACTGAACGAAAGAGAAAAGGTGACGGTGATGCTGGCGGCACTGCTGCATGATATCGGGCACGGGCCTTACAGCCACGCCTTTGAGGGCATTACCAGTACTTCCCATGAAAATTTCACATGCCGCATCATTGAGGAAAATACCGAAATCACCCGGATTCTGGAAGGATGTGCGGAAGGACTGGCAAAGGAAGTGGCAGATGTCATCCGTCATAAGAGTGCCAACCCACTTCTGACCCAGCTGATCAGTTCACAGCTGGATGCGGACCGCTTTGATTACCTTCTGCGGGATGCCTACTTTACCGGTACAACCTATGGTGAATATGACCTTGAAAGAATTCTGCGTGTCATGCGTGTATCGGAGGGGAATCAGCTGGTGATCAAGGAATCCGGTGTGTATGCGGTGGAAAACTACATCATGGCCCGTTATCACATGTACTGGCAGGTATATTACCATCCGGTCGCAAGAAGCTATGAATGTATCCTGCATATGCTGTTTCGGAGGCTGAAGGATATCGGTGTGGATGCACTTCCTGCAGGTGCACTGGATATTTTCGGTCCGCTTGTCGGGGATGGAACGATGACGCTGGATGAGTATTTCAGAATGGATGAGTTCTCGTTTGGATACGGGTTCCAGTGCCTTTGTGATATGGATGATCCTGTAACTTCCGATCTTGCGGGCAGACTGCGTGACCGCAGGCTGTTTGTCTATGCGGACTCACAATCGCAAAACAACCGCAGAATCAGGGACAGACTGAAGAAGATGAAGTATGATCTGCGCTATTACTGGGGCAAGGATGAAGTGGAACAGTCCCCATATGTGCCGTATGGAAGTGATCATTCCGGCAGTATCTTTGTCAGAATGAAGGATGGTACGACGATGGAACTTTCCAATGCGTCCAATATCGTATATTCCCTGATTCATGGACCGGGAAAGGATGATAACAAGGTATTCTATCCGCAGGAGGTGGAATGTGAAGGTTAAACTGACGCTGATCAGCAGAAATGCGGATACCGGTGAAACGGCTGTACTGGCGGAAGGACCGGCACTGTTTGACGGCAGACGCCTGCTGTATACGGAAAAGGACACAAAGGCAAAACATGATATCCACTATGACAACGGCATTCTGACAATCACCAGAAGTGCGGATGTGACGTCGGTCACCCGCCTGCATGAAAACGGAAACGGTACAATACAGGTGATCAGTGAATTTGGTACGATGGAACTGTCTGCCGCAACAGAATTCATGCGGATTCAGGATGCGCTGTGGTGTGTGGAATACAGGGTTGAAAACCAGGGCGAAGTGAGCCTGCGGCAGCGCCTGGAATGGCATATCGACCAATTTGTATAAAATGTGGTTGACATTGTGATGTGTTTCCACTATTATCCTTTAGCACGCGGAAAAATGATTCCGCTGATGTGTAAAAGGAGTAACACGCACATGGCTATTTCACAGAGCATGACGGATGTCGCATTCACGATCCTTGGCAAGAGAAAAAAGGAAGTTGAATTTGCGAAGCTTTGGGCTGAAGTTGCAAAACAGATGAAGATTCCGGATGAAAAGCAGAGAAAAAAGAAAAGTCAGTTCTATTCAGAACTCATGCTGGATTCCAGATTTGCATCTCTGGAAGGCAACAAATGGGATCTGCGCAACCGTCGTAAGTTCGAAGAGGTTCATATCGATACAAGTGACATCGAAGAGGATGAAGAGGATATCGACGATCCAATCGATCAGAGCGGGCTTGACCTTCCAACCGGTGACGATGCATTCGATAATTATTGAGAGATCAGGCTGTCAGAAAGGGGACAGTCTTTTCTTATGCCTGTTCTGAAAACGCTTTAATTGATAATCTCGTGAAAATAATGGCAATGTTCATCGGATAATGCATTCCTTTACTTTTCAAAAAGGAAAAATCAGTCTAAAATAGAGTTACCTACAGGAGGAAAATTAAAAATATTATGGCATTAGTTTCTGCAAAAGAAATGGTTGAAAAGGCTCACGAAGGTCATTACGCGATTCCGGCTTTCAACATCAACAACCTCGAATGGACAAAGGCTGTCCTCGCAGGTATTCAGGAAGCAAAGTCCCCTTCCATTCTTCAGGTTTCTGAAGGTGCAGGCAAGTACATGGGCGGCTTCAAGACAGTTTACCACATGGTTACAGATCTGTATGAATCCATGGGCATCACTGTTCCGGTAGCTCTTCACCTCGACCATGGTACATACGAAGGTGCCAAGGCTTGTATCGAAGTAGGTTTCACATCCGTTATGTTCGACGGCTCCCACTTCGATTTCGAAGAGAACGTTGCAAAGTCCAAGGAAATCATCGAACTGGCTCATTCCAAGGGTGTATCCGTTGAATGTGAAGTCGGTGGTATCGGCGGTGTTGAAGATGGTGTCGCTTCCAACGGTGAACTGGCTGATCCAAAGGAATGTGCTGAAATCGCTGGTCTTGGCGTAGACTTCCTTGCGGCTGGTATCGGTAACATCCACGGTGTTTATCCGGCTGACTGGACAGGTCTGAACTTCGACCGTCTGAAGGAAATCGATGAAGCAGTCAACGGCAAGCCGCTGGTTCTTCACGGTGGTTCCGGTATTCCGTTTGAACAGGTTCACAAGGCTGTTACTCTTGGTGTTTCCAAGGTTAACATCAACACAGAACTTCAGCTCGAATTCGCAGCTGCTACACGTGAATACATCGAAGCAGGCAAGGATAAGGCAGGCAAGGGTTATGACCCACGTAAGCTGCTGAAGCCAGGCACAGATGCAGTCACAAAGAAGGTTGTAGCTCTGTGCGAAGCATTCGGTTCCGCAAACAAGGCTTAATTTCCTCAAGGAAACAGGGATGGTGTAAATGCCATCCTTTTTTGTTGCGTTAATGGAATGTGTATTTCCTGTTAAAATGAAATGGTGTTTCAAGACCCAAATCCACGGTGTATACCACAAAAATCCCATAATAATGAAAATGAATTTCACAAATGCGTCACATTATTTCCAAATGAAAATGCTTTCTAAAGAAAATATGACAATAAGTTACAAAATATTGTCATAGAACAAATAAATAACTTAAAAAATGTGAAATTAAGTGCCACAATGTGTGATGAATGTTGCAATCGCTTACACAAGACTGTAAGGTATTAGATGAAAGGGGAACATAAACATGAAAGACAAGTTTATGAATGGCCTTCTTACCGTCGCCGGTAAGATGCAGTCCAACAAGGTCCTGTCTGCTATCAAGGACGCTTTCGTGGACAACATGCCAGTCGTCATTCTCGGTGCATTCACCACATTGTTCCAGTTCGTACTCTGCCAGCAGGGCGGTGTAGTTAATCCAAAGACGGGAGAACTGATTTACTACGTATCTCTTGCTAACGTCCCAGGATTCGGCTGGTTAACAAACCTCACTCCTATTTTCTCCACAGCTAACTATGGCTGTATGAACTTCATGGCAGTTGCTGTCTGTATGCTGGTTGCGATTCACTACGGTGAAAATCTCGGCCACGAAAAGGACAACACACTCCCGATGGTTGCTCTGGCTTCGTTCGTTACACTGATCAACACAACTGTTACAACAACAGTATCCGGTGCTAACCTGGTTGCTGCAAACCCTGATGTCACAATGACAATCGCTGAAGATGCAAGCGTAAGCGTATCTGTAGGCAGCGTTGTCGCATCCAGCTACACATCCGCTAACGGTCTGTTCGTTGGTATGCTCGTTGGTCTTCTGGCTACTTTACTCTATGTCAAGCTGATCCAGTCCGGTAAGCTGACACTGAAGTTACCAGACAGCGTTCCACCGAATGTATCCAGATCCTTCTCTGTATTATTCCCTGCAGTTGTCACAATTCTGACTGTTTCTGTATTCGGATTTATTGTAAACAGCTTCGGTATGGATATTTTCCAGGTTATCAACCAGATTATGGCTCCAATCAAGAATATTCTGACAGGTCTGCCGGGTTATCTGGTCTGCGTATTCCTGATGATGCTCTTATGGTGGTTCGGTATTCACGGTGCTAACGTTATCGGTTCTGTAACAACACCGTTCATGACATCCATGATGGCTGAAAACCTTGCCCTCTATCAGGCAGGTAAGGCAGTTTCCGCTTCCGGTGTATTCTTCACAGCAGAAGCTAAGGCAGCTGGTTATTCCATCATCGCTGGACCTTTCAATTCCACATTCTTCTCATCCACAGGTTCCGGTATCACTGGTGGTCTGCTTATTGCTATTATGCTTTTCTCCAAGAGAGACGATTTCAAGGCGATTGCCAAGCTCTCTATCCCTTGCGGAATCTTCAATATCAATGAACCGATCATCTTCGGTATCCCAATGGTTATGAACCCAGTCCTCGGTATTCCATTCTTCCTGGCTCCTTTGGTAACTACATCTGTAGCTTATCTGGTCACATACTTAGGCCTCTGCCCATTAATGGTTATCGACGCTCCATGGACAACACCATGCGGAATCCTCGGTTTCCTTGCTTCCTCCGGTAATATCATGGGTGCAGTATGGCAGATCGTTATTATCCTCGGTCTCTCCACACTGATCTACACACCATTCGTTATTGCTTGCAACAAGCAGGGCGCTGAAGCATAATAATTCGAAAAGATTCGAAAAAAGTTTCACAAAAAAGGATCCGGTTGTATCCGGATCCTTTTTCTTCACTTGATTTCAAAAGGTGGATGGGTGATAATAAGCACATGGCAGAAAATAAAAACAAGAAGAAGCTCTCAAAAGAAGAACTTCACGAAGAAAACCTGAAACTTGGCAGAGAAGTCAAACAGAGAAGACAGACAAGCCATGAAGACCAGCAGCGTATTGTTGAAACGCTGTCTATGCGAAACATGGGTGCGTACTTCCTTTGTGTATTCCTGCCGCCGATCGGTATTCCGTATATCTGGAAAAAACAGAAAGAACTCCATCTCCGTAACTCTTCAGTCCTGCTGTGGGTGTTCGTAGGTGTGATGTGTCTGTTTGGATATCTGAAACTTGCGGCACAAGCACTGGGTTGGATCTGACGAAGCCGGAATATGGCTTCTTTTTTCATGGTGTAATGTATGGTAAAATAAATCCGTATGAGAATCATAGATCAGATCAGAATGCGGGAAACGTTTACCCCGACAGAACATACGATTGCGGAATACCTGGAGAAGAACAGCAGAGATGTGGTGAATATGAGTCTGGAAGAACTTTCCACCACGCTGTATGTGTCCAAGTCCAGTATTATCCGCTTCTGTAAGAAACTCGGATTTCGCGGACACAAGGAACTCTGTGTAAAACTGGCAAAGGAAATGGATACTTTCGTATTTGAAAACGAGATGATCAATCCTTCCAATCCGTTCCGTGAAAGTGATACGACTGCGCGTATTGCCGGTAAGACATATCAGTTGAGTCACGGTGCGATGTATGATACATACAACGATCTGGATCTCAATGAGATCTCACAGCTTGCGGATATGATTGAACACGCGGGCAGACTGAATGTATACGCAATTGACGAATGTGCACTTGCGGCGGAATATCTGAAGGCAACGATGGAATCCATCGGCATTCTGTGTGTAACGGCTCAGTATTCCGGTCATCTGATCGAAAATGCACTGCATCAGCCAAAGAATACAGCTGCACTGATTCTTACATACTCCAAGTTCACACAGGAGCTGCGAAGAACAGCGGAAATCCTTCAGGAATCACATATCCCGATCTGGCTTGTTTCAGGTGTGGAAAAGAATGTCTTATCACCGTATGCGGATCACCGGATCCTCATGCGTTATTATGAACCGTCCCCTAAAATCTGTCCGATCGGTTCAAAATCAGCGATACTGCTTGTGCTGGATATTATCTATGGTGAGGTTTTCCGGCGCAATTATGACAAAAATGTTGCATATATCCGGGAATGCGAAAAGAAGCGCAGTAATCACAATCAATAAGGAGTCTAGTTATGCAGGAATATATCAAAATTGAAGGTGGACATACCCTGAATGGTGAGGTAACAATATCCGGTGCGAAGAATGCGACTGTCGCACTCATTCCGGCTGCCATACTGGCAAATGGACCTGTCACAATTGTCGGCATTCCGCAGATTGCGGATGTGGACAACCTGTGTCAGATTCTCTCTCTTCTGAATGTCCATGTTACGGAAGTAGGTCCGGATCATCTCATCATTGATCCGACAGAAATGGAAAACGTTGACCTTGTCGCAAGCTGTGTGACAAAGCTGAGAGCGTCCTATTATTTCATGGGATCTCTGCTTGGAAAGTACGGTCATGTGCGCATGAGAATGCCGGGCGGATGTTATCTTGGTCCGCGCCCGATTGACCTTCATATCAAGGGATTTGAAGCACTTGGGGCGGAAGTGAAGTTTGAAAAAGGCTGTTATGACATTACCGCAAAAGAACTCATCGGCACAAAGATCTTCCTTGATATTGCGTCTGTCGGTGCTACCATCAACATCATGATGGCTGCGGTGTATGCAAAAGGCCGTACAACAATCGAAAATGCGGCGAAGGAACCGGAGATCATCGATGTCGCAACACTTCTTAACAAGATGGGCGCACGTGTCAGAGGTGCCGGTACAAATGTCATTACCATTGACGGTGTCAACACTCTTTCCGGATGTTTCCATGAAATCATTCCGGACCGTATTGAGGCAGGTACCTTTGTGATTATCGGTGCCGCATGTGCGGAACATCTCCGTATCCGCAACGTTATTCCACAGCATCTTGAATCCCTGCTTTCAAAGCTTGAGGAAATGGGTGTAAAGATGAATATCGGAATCGATACCATTGATGTATACAAGGCTGACCGTATGGAAGGTATTGATATTGTCACGAAGCCGTATCCTGGTTTTGCGACAGACCTTCAGCAGCCTTTGACCGTACTGATGACCCAGGCACAGGGAGAATCACATGTGCGTGATACCCTGTATCCGGAACGGTTCAAGCACTGTCAGGAACTGGAAAAAATGGGTGCTGTCATTGAGGTTTCCAACGGTGAGGCGGAAATCAAAGGGCCGACACCACTGGAAGGCGCGGAAGTACAGGCATCCGATCTGAGATGTGGTGCAGCCATGGTTGTGGCAGGACTGATCGCGGAGAATGTGACTTCGATCGGTAATGTCTATCATATCGACCGCGGGTATTCCGAACTGGATGAAAAGCTGAAGAAACTCGGCGCAAAGATCTGGAGAGAAACAGGAGAATAACAGAGAAGGCAATGTCTGAACGGCATTGTCTTTTATTCTGGAATTTTAAAAAATTTCTGTGAATTCATGTCAAATTCTGTTTTTTGGGAAATATGTATAAGTGTACAGGAGGAAAACAGAATGAAATACAACGGAAAAGAAAACAGAAGAAAGCGTGAGGACGGGTGTCTGAAAAGGATGAAATACGCAGACAGGAAACCGAAGATTTATGCCTGCAGGATGGATGAGTGTGCCTGTGTTGAACTGAACAGGCAGACCGCTGGGATGTATCCGCTTTTTGAAAGGCTTGGCAGGCTTTGTGCAGGAATCAATCTTGATGTGAAGCTGCGTGTTTTTGAGGCGGGGGATCTTCATTACTGCTGTTACGATGTTCATCTGAATGTGAGAAATGATGATCCCGGAAGACTGATGGATGAGGTGGAGAAGGTGATTGCCTTCGAACAGCTTGTGAAGGAGTGTGGAACAGGAAAATGGCCTGATCCGAAAGAGTGGGAGAGGCAGAAGAAAGAGGAATGTGTTTCGTATCTGCTTGAAAGAATTCCGATTCTGCCGATGAGGGTGAGTGTGATGAACGTCGGAGAAAGTGCATTGGATGATGAAAACATGAAGATGGAAATGGATTATGCAAGGTGTGTTTTGAAACTGAATCTGGAGAAGTTCCTGGAGATGACTGTTCGGGATCCGTTTACGATGGACAGCAGGCAGTTTGAGAATGCGGCAGCCTGCGATCCTTTGAGTATGTGTATCAGATATCAGGATGACTGTCATACGCTTCGCAGACTTCTGAAGATGTATCCCGTAGAAAAGCAGGAAGAGGCATTGGCAGAATTGGAAAAGGTGACAGGAAAGGACAGACGTGCATGGCTGAAGTAACCAGTGAAAAGACAAAATCAGTACTTTATCATGTGAAGGACCGTTCAGCCAAAAGCCTGTTTGCGATTCCTGAAGTCTTTGCGGACCTCATCAACAATGATCT
>JBJEFE010000007.1:0-60213 GCA_051873755.1 Bulleidia sp.
TGATTACACACGAAAGGAGGAGCTTTTTCTACCACCTGTCTATTTGACGCTTACTGTTTATAGCCTTTGTAAGATGAAGTAAATACTATAACCACTGATGGAGATCACCCATTCTGGATGACATTTTTTCTGTATCAAGAAGAGACACCATAAAAAAGTTTAAAGGAAGGTATTTTGGTTTGTATGGTTGACCATAAGTTACTGATATCGACCACCTAAACCATATACAATTTTAAATAGTCCTAAAATCATCATATTACAGATGCTATTTATATTATTTATCTCTATAATACAATCATAGGGCATCTACCTGATGCAAGGGGAAATAACATGATGAGAATGGAAACAGCGGATCTTGAAATATACACAAAGTATGTTCATGATCTGGGAACTGCCGATTTTCTGCAGTCAGAACATCAGGCATTACGAATGAAGGAAACGGGATGGAATGTGGAATACCTGTTTCTGAAGGATGGAGATCAGATCAAAGGTGCAGCTATGTGTGCGACCATGCCTTTGATGAAGGTCTTCCGTTATGCATATATTCCACGTGGAATGATCATGGATTACAATGATGAACAGGCAGTAAAAGAATTTCTGCATTTATTGAAAGAACATCTGAAAAAACAGAATGTGATCTACCTGGAGATTGATCCTCAGATCATACTGAAAGAAAGAGATCAGAATGGGAATATAGTCGAAGGTGGAGAAAACAATGAAAGAGTTGTCAGTACACTGAAGCAGGCAGGTATGATTCAGCTTCCGCTGAAAACCGGATATGATCTTTCAAAACAGTGCCGATGGGTATCTGTTTTGAATCTGAAAGGGAAAACAGAACAGCAGATATTTTCAGAATTCTCCTATATGACAAGACAGGATATCAGAACATCTGAAAAGAATCATGTAAAAATCAGAGAACTGAATGTCAGTGAGCTTGAGATACTGGATCAGATGGAGCAGGAAACAAGTGAACATCAGGGATTTCAGGCAATGAGTCTGGAATTTTATCGGTCGTTATATCAATATTATGGTGAATGTGTTAAGACGGTTTATGCATATCTGGATATGGATGAATATGAGTCTACATTGAACCGGGAATATGAAAAGGTAAATTCCACAATCAGTGAACTGAAGGAATTCATTGAGGTCAATCCGAATTCGGAAAAGAAGAAAAAGAGATTGAAAACAGAAGAGGAACATCTTGCCGGAATTCAGAAAAAAAAGAACAGTTTTGGCAGTTACAGGAAGAAATACGGAAATGAAATTCCTTTGGCATGTTGTCTGTTTATCGGATATGGAAATAATCTGACATATCTGGTCGGTGCCAGTAATTATGAGTGCCGCAATTTCAGAGGTCCATATGCTGTGCAGTGGTATATGATCCGTGAAGCGATTGCGAAAGGATACGAACGGTATAACTTCTACGGTATTTCCGGATATTTTAATCCAGGTGAGGAAGGTTATGGCGTCTTTGATTACAAGCGTGGATTCAATGCGGTTGTGGAGGAATACATCGGCAACTTCCTTCTGCCGGTCAGATCTGTAATGTTTAACGTGTATCGGAAGATGAAAAAATTCTGAAAAAGAAGAATACTGCCTGTTAATCCGCAACTGTGGATCTGTATTCGACAATTCTTCTTCTGTATGATGTATACAAAGGAAGGATCAGAAATGAAAAACGGAAAAATCTGCCCGAAGTGTGCAGGGACGGACATTGTGTATATCAGGGGAAGATGCGGTGCCTATGGCACCGGAAACAATATCCTTGTTGGTATGACTGTTTTTTCCGCAATACCTGTCAACCGCTATGTCTGTATGAAATGTGGATATTCGGAAGAGTGGATTGATCAGGAAAACCTGCACAGACTCAAAGAAAAATACGGGTAATGGAAGCCGGAAAGTCCGACTTCCTTTCTGTTGTCCGGATCAACTCATATTATATAGGAAGAGCGTCTGAAACAGTGTATAGACAAAATTATGAAAGTGCATATTCATTTCTGAAAACACATGAAAATTTTTCGTTATTTTCGTAAAATATGGCATGTTTCCGATATAATAGATAACGGATAACGGAAAGGAAATCATGCAGTAAATTTATGAACAGAAGAACATGGAAACTGTTTACGCTGATTCTGATTACGGTGTCTGTTGTGACGCTCTTCATTGACTGGAGAATCACAACCGGATGGGTTCTTGGATGTGTGATCAGCCGGATCCTATATCGGCGGATCGAGGTTTTCTGGAACGGGATACTGGATCAGGGGTATTCCACTGCGAAAACCGGAAGAGGGAACTATTTTACAAATTACCTGATCATGGCTGCGGCGCTTGTCGTATGTGCGTTATGTCCGGAATATCTGAACATCTTCGCATGTGCACTGGGCATGATGGCCATTAAAATCACATCTGTCATAGATGTGCTGATCCCGGGAAAGGAGAAGAAGTCATGACGATTCAATCAGATGTATATTCGATTGTGCTGTTGACGGTACTGCTCAGTGCAGCGATGATCTGGCTTTCAAAAAAGATCGATCGAACAGATCCTCTTGCAAAGCCAGAAGGCATACTGGTGCCGGTACTTGTCGGAATGCAGTCGGTATACAATCAGGTGAAGGATTCAGTCGGAAAACATTATGCGGAAAATCTGACGCCGTATATCGTGGTATTGTGGGTGTATATCTTTACAGCGAATATCATTTCCCTGTTTGGTATCTCATCCCCGACAGCCAACTTCAGCGTTACCCTGCTTCTGGCTTTGATTACATGGGTGCTGATTCAGATTGCGGAATTCAGATTCATGGGTGTGAAAGGATATTTCCATTCATTCCTTGAACCGATTCCGGTCATGTTGCCGATGAACATCTTCGGAAAGTTTTCAACACTTGTTTCCATGTCGCTGCGTCTGTTCGGTAATATTCTGTGCGGTGGAATCATGATGGAGCTGGTTTACAGTTTCTGTCAGTATCTGTCCAATACACTGATCGGCGTTTTTACGACAGTCAACGGAAACGTATTCAACTTTGTGGCACCGGTTGTCGCTCCGGTACTGCATGCTTACTTTGACATATTCAGCGGTGCGATTCAGACGCTGGTATTTGTCACATTGACAGTGGTTCTTATCGGGAATGACATTCCTGAGGAATATAAAGATAAGGCTTAATAGGAGGAGCTAAATTATGGATATCAATAAGGGTTTAATTGCCATTGGTGCAGGTCTTGCGGTCATGACAGGTATGATGACCGGTCGAGGTGAAGGTGAAGTCGCAGCGCATGCATGTGATGCGATCGGAAAGAATCCGGAAGTCGAATCCAAGATCCGTTCTACGATGATTCTCGGTATCGCGCTTTCCGAAACATGTGCCATCTATGGTCTTCTTGTTTCTATCCTTCTGATGTTTGTATATTAATCGATAGAAAGAGTATAAGCAGATGATTACTGTCGATATTGTAAATCAGTTATTTCCGAATTTACTGACCGTAGTCGTTCAGCTGTGCAGTACTCTTGTTCTGTTTCTTGTCGCAAAGAAATTCCTGTGGGCATCCGTGAAGAAATGGATGGATGCGCGTGCTGAAAAGATGCAGAGTGATCTCAGTGCATCACAGCAGGCAATGCAGGAAGCGATCAATGATCGTGCAAGTGCCAGGGAGGAACTGGCGGAAGCTTCAAGGAAATCAGAAGCGATGATCGACGCGGCTGTCAAGCAGGCCGGAGTGGAAAAGGAATCCATTCTGGAGGAGGCACGTCGTCAGGCCGGTGCTGAAAAGCAGAAGGCACATGCACAGATTGAGGCGGAAAGAGTTGCGATGTATGACTCCATGAAGAAGGAAATGGTAGACATTGCATTAGACGCAGCCGCAAAACTCATCGGTGAAAAGAACACGGATGAAATGGATCGTCAGGCAATCGAAGCCTTTGTGAAGGGTGACGATCATGGCGAATGAAGTTGCGGTACGTTACGCACAGGGACTGTTTGAACTGAATGAGGAGATGAATACAGTAGAACAGACAAAGGAGGAAGTTGAAAACCTGATGAAGGTTCTCAATGAAAATCCGGATGTTGAACTGTTCTTCCGTGCAGTGAAGGTCACAAAAGAGGAAAAGAGAAACTTTATCGATGCGGTGTTTTCAAAGACATGTTCCCATGAACTTGTCAGTTTTATGAAACTGCTCATCGATAAGGGAAGGATGTACTGTCTGAATGAGATTCTGCAAGCGTATCTGGAGCTGGCGGATGAGAAGCTCGGTATTATGAGAGCTGAAGTCACTTCCGCAAGAAAGCTGAGTGATGCGGATCTGGAAACCATTCGGAAGACACTTGAAAAACGTACATCAAAGAAAGTTGTTCTGGTCAACAGAACAGATCCATCTTTGATTGCCGGAATCCGTGTCACCACCGGAAACACGGTGACGGATATTTCCATGGCTTCAAAGATTGAGACAATGAGAAACGCATTATTGAAAGGAGGACAGGCATGAGCAAAGAGATCAGACCGGAGGAAATCAGTTCCCTGATCAGAGAACAGATCCGAAACTATGATCATAAGATTCACTCCGATGATGTCGGTTACGTCATTTCGGTAGGTGACGGTATTGCCATGGTCCAGGGCATTGATAAGGCAATGTCCTCAGAATTACTTGAATTCCCGAATGGCGTGATGGGAATGGTCATGAACCTGGAGGAGGACCATATCGGTGTCGTACTTCTCGGTGATGATGCACAGATCAAGGAAGGCGATGAAGTCAGACGTACCGGCAGAATCGTTGAGGTACCTGTCGGAGACGGCCTTCTTGGAAGAGTCGTTGATCCGCTTGGCAATGCCATTGACGGCGGAAGAAATCCGGAATATGCAAAGACAAGACCGGTGGAAAGAGTCGCACCGGGTGTCATGACAAGAAAGTCTGTCGATCAGCCGCTGATGACAGGTCTGAAGGTCATTGACTCCATGATTCCGATCGGTAAGGGACAGCGTGAGCTGATCATCGGTGACCGTGAAACAGGTAAGACAGCCATTGCGGTGGATACAATCATCAACCAGAAAGGCAAGAATGTCTACTGTATCTATGTTGCGATCGGTCAGAAGGAATCCACGGTTGCCCGCATGGTACAGAAGCTTCGCGAAAGCGGCGCCATGGAATATACGGTTGTCGTCAACGCATCTGCATCCACTTCTGCACCTCTGCAGTACATCGCTCCATATGCAGGATGTGCCATGGGTGAGGAATGGATGGAACAGGGCAAGGATGTACTGATTATCTATGACGACCTGTCCAAGCATGCGGTAGCTTACCGTACTATGTCACTTCTGCTGAAGCGTCCTCCGGGACGTGAGGCATATCCGGGTGATGTCTTCTACCTGCATTCCAGACTTCTTGAAAGAGCTGCGAAGCTGTCTGATGAACTGGGCGGTGGTTCCTTGACCGCATTGCCGATCATCGAAACACAGGCAGGTGATATCTCCGCATATATTCCAACCAACGTCATCTCCATTACAGACGGACAGATCTTCCTGCAGACAGATCTGTTTGCGTCCGGTGTCAGACCTGCGGTTGATTCAGGTTTATCCGTGTCACGTGTCGGTTCCAGTGCACAGACAAAGGCAATGAAGAAGGTTTCCTCTTCACTGAAGCTCGATCTTGCACAGTACCATGAAATGCAGTCATTTGCACAGTTCGGTTCTGACCTGGATGACTCCACAAAGAAGATTCTGAATCACGGCGCAAGAGTTACGGAACTTCTCAAACAGCCGCAGTATTCTCCAATGTCCATGGTGGATCAGGTATTATCCCTGTATGCCATCAAGAACGGATATATGGATGAACTGCCTGTAGAAGAGGTTTCCTCCTTTGAAAAGGCTCTGCATCGTGCATTCCATGATGAATACGCAGACCTGTGTGCTGAAATCGATGAAAAGGGAGATCTTTCAAAGGAAATGATCGAACAGATCGATGAGGGCATGAAGAAAGCTCTTGAACAGTTCAAGCTCGCCAAGGGAGTGAACTGATATGGCAGGCCAGTCAAGACAGGCATTGCGCACACGTATCAGATCCGTTCAGTCTACCCGTAAGATTACGAAGGCCATGGAAATGATCGCCAACGCAAAGCTGTTCAGACAGCGTGCCAGAATGGAATCCAACCGTGAATATGCAAAAAGACTTCAGGAAACGGTCAATGAGATCGCCGCAAAGAATCCGGGTGTGGAAAGCAGATATCTTGTCAGAAACGAGTCTGAAAAGACAATGACAGTGATCTTCTGTTCTGATCTTGGATTATGTGGCGGATACAACGCCGCTGTACTGAAGACAGCGAAGGAAAACCTGAATCCATCCGATCCGGTATTTGTGGTCGGAACATCTCTGTACAACCAGTTTGCGGAGGCAGGTTTCAATCTGATCAATGACAGACCGGTATCCTCTGATCAGCTGACATACCAGCAGCTCAAGGAAGCGGTCATGAACGGTATTGCGATGTATCAGACAAAGGATGTCGGAAAGGTACAGATTCTGTATACGAAGTTTGTCAATACGATGAGCTTCCGTCCGGAATTCAATGTGCTTGTGCCGTTTACATTAAGCAGTGATCAGGTAAAAAACGACCACGTGGAAACACTGTTTGAACCAGATCCGGAACAGATTCTGGATTCTCTGATTCCGATGATGGTCGTCAATGTCGCATATTCCAACTGGATGGAATCCACAACCAGTGAGCAGGGAAGCAGAAGAGTGGCGATGAAGACCGCATCAGACAATGCGGACGATCTTGTCGGCACACTGCAGCTGGAATACAACAAGGCTCGACAGGCGTCAATTACCCAGGAAATTACGGAAATTGTCGGCGGGTCCAATGCCGTGTAAAAGAAAGAGGCAATCATGACAAATACAGGAAAAATCGTACAGGTTATCGGACCTGTAGTAGATATCCGGTTCTTACCGGACAATTTACCATCGATTAAAAATGCCATTACTATCAAAGGAACGGACGGCACAACAATGACTGCCGAAGCAGCACAGCATATCGGCGATGATATCGTCCGCTGCATTGCCATGTCCAGTACGGACGGTCTTGTCCGTGGAATGGAATGCATCGACACAGGAGCACCGATTAAAGTTCCTGTCGGTGATGCGGTTCTTGGACGTATGTTCAATGTCCTTGGTGAACCGATCGATGGTTTAGGGGAAGTGAAGGCGGAAAAGAAAATGCCGATTCACAGAGAAGCCCCGACATTCTCCCAGCAACAGACAGGTTCTGAAATTCTCGAAACAGGCATCAAGGTCATCGACCTGCTGTGTCCATATGCACGCGGCGGTAAGATCGGACTGTTCGGCGGTGCCGGTGTCGGCAAAACCGTTCTTGAACAGGAACTGATTCATAACATCGCAATCGAACACGGCGGACGTTCTGTCGTAGCAGGTGTCGGAGAAAGAACCCGTGAAGGCAACGACATGTACCACGAGATGAAAGAATCCGGTGTCCTGAAGAATACCGTTCTGACATACGGCCAGATGAATGAATCTCCTGGTGCCCGTATGAGAGTTGCCCTGTCCGCGTTGACAATGGCAGAGTACTTCCGTGATGAGGAACATCAGGACGTTCTTCTGTTTATCGATAACATCTTCCGTTTCACCCAGGCAGGTTCTGAAGTATCCGCGCTGCTTGGCAGAATGCCTTCAGCCGTTGGTTATCAGCCGACACTGGCAACGGAAATGGGTCAGCTTCAGGAAAGAATCACATCCACGGACGCAGGTTCCATTACATCCGTGCAGTGTGTCTATGTCCCTGCGGATGACCTGACAGACCCGGCTCCTGCCGCAACATTCACACACCTTGACGCAAGACTGGTTCTTGACCGTTCCATTGCGGCTCTTGGTATCTATCCGGCCGTTGATCCTCTTGGATCCTCTTCCCGTATGCTGGATCCGCTGGTTGTCGGTGAGGAGCATTACCGTGTGGCACGTGAGGTGCAGGAGATTCTGCAGAGATACAAGGAACTGCAGGATATCATCGCCATCCTTGGTATGGATGAACTTGGTGAGGAAGACAAGAAGACGGTCAACCGTGCAAGAAGAGTCAGAAACTTCCTGTCACAGCCATTCAGTGTCGCCGAACAGTTCACGGGCATGCCTGGTGTTTATGTATCCGTCAAGGATACGGTACGCTCCTTCAGAGAAATCCTGGACGGAAAGTACGATGATCTGCCTGAGGCAGCCTTCCTTTCTGTCGGAACCATTGAGGATGTCGTGAAAAAGGCGGAGAGTCTGAAATGAGTACACTCCATGTCAGAATCGCAACCCCGAACGGGCTGTATAAGGAATTTGACACTCCCATCATCAACATTCAGACACAGGACGGTGATCAGGGAATTCTTCCGAATCACATGCCTCTGGTAACGATGCTGAAGATCGGAGTCATGACATGTGATGAGAACAATGTCAGAAACACCTATGCGGTTGCGGGAGGTCTGTTCTATTTCCGTGACAATGTGGCGGAAATTCTGACGGATGCGATTGAAAACAGAAATGAGATTGACCTGCAGAGAGCGGAAGCCGCAAAGGCACGTGCGGAGAAACATCTCAGTTCCAACGATCCGAATATTGATATGAGACGTGCGGAGGTAGCCCTGAAGAAGGCAATGAACCGCATCAACGTATCAGCTCTGAAATAAATGAAAATCAGGTGAAAGACAACCGGAAGTCAACTCTTTCGGTTGTTTTGTAAAGAGGTCTGATATAATAGGAGGGGTATGGTAAAGAAGTTCTACTACGGACTTGTCAGTCTGAAATATGTATATTTCATGTTCGGAATCCCGCTTGTGATTTTTACAATCGCATTCATCAGTTCCGGTTCACATGAAATCATATTTAAGGTACTCATGGGAATCTGCGCAGTGATCCTTGCGACAGTGATGGTGTTCTATTACCGGGATAAGCTGAGAATCGGACGCATTGTGAAAAATGTCCGGAATGTGAATGAATATCTCAGTGGAGGAATGGTTGACCGCACCTATGTCCTGGAGGATAGAATGCTGGCATGTGCGGATCTGAATCTGAAGGAAGTCAGTACAACGGGAATCCGGAAACTGGAAAAAACAGATGAAAAACATGGGAAGCCGTACATGACACTGTATTATGACAATGATACATGGTGTGTATCTGCCATATCCATGGAGGAGGCACAGAGATTCGCCGCATTCATACAGCGTAAGAATCCTGGTGTTGAACTTGCAGGAATCACTGTCAAAGGCAATGGTACATTGAAGGAACTTGGTGCTTCCGTGTAATAAAGGAAAGTAGGGTGTTGTCGATTATGGTTCGAAGAACAAAAAAAGAACTGATGAGAATACTTGTGAAGAAATACATACAGGTTGTTCTGAAAGACGGATCTGTTCATAATGGCTATATTGGCAATCCTGCGGATTTTCAGGGTGAGGAAATGCCTGAAACGATGGTACTGATCAACGGACTGTTGAGAGATGTCGTACATGTGGCGGATGTTGTGGATGTATGCTTTCCAAAGCGTGAGGATACAACAGATATACCGATTGTGGATACCATTTCCATGGCAAAATACAGAAAGGACTGAACGTCCTTTTTTCGTTGTTGGGAACTTTCCAATACACGTGTCATGCAGTGATAGAATAAAGCTATATGCAGGAATGATGTATGATTTTCATGGATGCGATCCTGTTATTGAAAAAAGGAAAATTAAAATGAAAATACTGTTATTTGGCGTCAGCAATGTCGGTAAGACGACAGTTGGAAGGGCACTTGCAGAAGAAATGGGATATTTATTCTTTGATCTTGATGAAGTGATAGAAGAAAAGTATGGTTCAATAACAGCTTTTCAGAGTGAGTACTGAGATCAAAGAAAAAGAGACGCGATCAGACTGAAGCTTGTAAAAAAGCGGATTGCAGGATCGGATAACTGCGTTATTGCAATGAGCCCGATTGCATATATTACAGGTTATGATGTTCTGTTCAGGACAGAAGATATCCGGTGTTTTGAACTGTTTGACAGGGCGGAAAACATTTTCAACAGACTTGTATTTCCGGACGTACAGGTACCGGAAGGATATACTGAAAAACATAAACAGTACTATCTCAGGGAGATTCAGGCTGATCTGAATTATTTTCATTCCGTTTACAGGAACCATATGGAAATGGTCCATATGAATGAGATGAGTGTGAGTGAGGTTGTGGAAAAAGCAATATCGATGATTGATGGGTAAAGGTTTACAAAAAGGGAGAAAAGAATGAGTGGGAAATCAATGATAAAGGATCTGACAGAGGGTTCAGTACCGAAACTGTTACTGTCGTTTGCGGCACCTCTGTTTGTGTCCAATGCGTTACAGGCAGTTTATAACATTGTCGATATGATTGTTGTCGGCCAGGTTATCGGGGGATCCGGTATGTCGGCAGTCAGTACAGGCGGTAATATACTACATCTGTTAACGTTTGTGGCAATGGGGTTTTCAAGTGCGGGGCAGGTGATTATTGCCCGTGAAGTGGGAATGAGGAACAGTGATGCGGTAAGGAAAACAATCGGTACATTGTTTACGATGCTGTTTGCGATCGCACTTGTGATTTCTGTTGGCTGTTATGTGTTCAGGGATCCTCTGTTACAGGTGGTTAACACACCGGCTGAGGCGTATCAGTATACGATGGATTACACAGTCATCTGTATTCTTGGTCTGATCTTTATCTATGGATACAATGTGGTATCTGCGATCATGCGTGGTATGGGAGATTCCAAAAGACCATTCATGTTTGTGGCGATTGCGGCAGTGATCAATATTGTACTGGATATTCTGTTTGTGGCTTTCCTGAATATGGAAGTGGCAGGTGCTGCCTGGGCTACCGTCATCGGACAGTCATTCAGCTTTATCTTTGCGATGGTTTACCTTTACAGACATAAGGAAGGCTTTGACTTTGATTTTAAACCGAAAAGTTTTATACCGGATGGAAAGGCAATGGAAAAGATCGCGGCACTGGGTATTCCGATGGCTTTACAGTCTGCCGCAATATCCATCTCTCAAACAGTCGTGGCTGCCTGGGTAAACTCCTTTGGTCTTGTATCGAGTGCAATCGCAGGTATGATCGGAAAACTGAATATGATGATGGGTATTCTTTCCAATTCCATTACAACCGCAGCCGCAAGTATGATCGGTCAGAATCTTGGTGCCAGGAAATATGACCGTATTCCAAAGATTCTTGGATGGGGATTTGGAAGTGCATTCTCCCTCACATTGATCGCAAGTACTGTTGTAAAACTGCATCCGGAAACAATCTTCGGACTGTTCACTTCCGATGCGGCAGTTCTTGCGGAAGCTTCCGTGATTATTCTGCCTGTCATACTGAACTTCATCGGAGCTTCCACACGCTGTTTTGCCTTTGGAATCATCAATGGTTCAGGAAATTCAAAACTGAACCTCTGTGTGGCAATACTGGACGGAATGATTGCACGTATCGGTCTTGCCTATCTGCTTGGCTGGGTATTCGCAATGGGACCGACAGGTTTCTGGCTGGGAGATGCCCTGGCAGGCTTCATGCCGCTGGTGATCGGTGGTACATACTACCTGCTTGGCAGCTGGCGAAAGATATAAGGAATCAATTGTTTACTGATTTTGCTTTGTATCCCACCTGTCTGCGGTTATATATCATAAAACAGGAAGTCAGTCCCATATGGACAGCTTCCTGCTTTTTCCTTTGATTGTGATTCTCTGTGGTAATATGATGTCTCTGTTTAACAGGATAACAGATGAGAATGTATCCTGTATTTCAAGTGTACCGATATCACTGAAATCCATGATCGTACATAGTGCCCCAATCACATCCTTAGGGCGTATCTTATCCTTTCTTCCTGCATGAATCCGGATCTTCAATGTGTTGTTTCTGATTTCCTGTTTTTCATATGGAATGGAAAGATCACTGATATATGTTTCATCTACGGATAATGGTGTACATGTATCTGCGTATGTTCGGATCTGTTTTTCATCCTTTCCCATCAGAATGGTCATACCGGTATCTCCCTGGTGTGCACTTCTTCCGCTGCGATGTATGAATGTCTGTACATCCTCAGGCAGATCATAATGGATGATATGCGATACTTCCGATATATCCAGACCTCTGGCGGCTGCGTCTGTTGCACAGAGTATCCGGATCTTTCCCTCTTTGAACTGTTTCAGTATGGACAGTCTTTTTTTCTCTTCAAAATAGGAAGAGAAGGCAGAAGAAAGAATTCCATGTTCATTGAGCAGATCACTTAAGTGATTGGCATCATTTTTGAAATTGGTAAATACAATGGCAGTGGTGATTGGAAGGTGCTGTAACAGATACAGAAGTGTATTCTCCTTTGTGTCTGTCAGTACATACCGGATTTCAATTCTGTCATTGACCATGTTTTCATCCAGGATCAGTTTTTCAGTATTGTCAGGAAGAAACAGATTCAGATCCGGATTGTCTGTGGCGGA
The DNA here is from genome assembly GCA_051873755.1 of Bulleidia sp. Lineage (GTDB taxonomy): Bacteria > Bacillota_I > Bacilli_A > Erysipelotrichales > Erysipelotrichaceae > Bulleidia. The sequence goes on from JBJEFE010000007.1 coordinate 12,466, forward strand.
CATTGCGATGACCTGTGCATTTGTGTTTACTTGTTTCAACAGGCGCAGCACCTCCTCTTTCTGTCCTGTGGAAAGAATCTGATCCGCTTCGTCCATGATCAGTGTGCAGATGCTGTTCAGCTGAATTCTGTTCTGTTCCAGCAGATCATTGAGTCTGCCCGGTGTTCCGATGATGATATGTGGTCTATGCCGCAATGCATTGATCTGTCTGTCGATATCCAGCCCGCCGATACATACAACCGCATGGATGTTGAAATACGGACAGATGTGTTCCGCACTTTCCCCGATCTGCACTGCCAGTTCTCTTGTCGGGGCAATGATCAGTACCTGTGTATCGCTGGAATGTGGGTTGACCTGAGCCATGGCAGGTATCAGATATGCGTATGTTTTACCTGATCCCGTCTTTGCCTGGATAAACAGGTTCTTTCCTTCCATGACGGCAGGGATTGCCTGTTTCTGCACTTCTGTCATTTCCGTATATCCGGTTTTGTGAAATATTTCCTGAATGTTCTGATTCATGGAAACAGTCTAACATAAATTCAGAATCATATGTAATGAATGATACAATGAAATAAGGAAATACAGGAGTTTATCATGTATCAGAACGAAAAGATTTATATCACCGGACATATGAATCCGGATTCCGATTCCATCGCTTCGGCGATCGGATACGCCTTTTTCAAACGATGCAGGGGAATCCCTGCAGTTGCCTGCAGGCTGGGACCTGTCAACCCTGAAACGAAGTGGCTGCTGGACAGGTTTGGTTTTGAGGAGCCGATGCTGTTGAAGGACGCAAGAAAGACACTGCGTGAAATTGAACTGGACAGCCCGAGCTGTGTGAATGAGGATACGACACTGTATGAGACGATACAGAAAATGGACCGTGAGAATAAACCTGCCTTCGGAGTTGTGGATGAACAGGGGATTCTGAAGGGAATGATCACAAGGAGTGATCTTGCCAGAATCGGACTTGGCGATACCGCACTCGGCATTGAACTGTTAAGGAAAACCGGAACGGAAGCCATTGCCCGTACTATTAACGGAACCATCATCTATGATGACGAACAGATGCATCTCAACGGCAAGGTATCGATTATTGCCCTGACCGCATCGAAACTGGAAAACTACGATATTACCGATCGTATTGTCATTATCGGGGATGACGGTGATGCTCAGAAACAGCTGATTGAAAAGGGTGCGGGAATCCTGATTGTCGTCTGGTCAAAGGGAATCCGTGATGACGTGCTGGAAACTGCACAGCAGTATCACTGTCCGATTATCATTTCCGGACACGGATCCATGAACACATCACGCTATATTTATTTTGCTCCGCCGGTACGACTGATCATGACAACGGATCTGATCCGTTTCAGAGAGGATGAACCTGCGGAGGAGGCTGGCAGGGAAATGCAGAAGACAAGATTCCGTTCCTATCCTGTTACGGATGAGGCAGGACACCTTGTCGGTTATGTATCCCGTTACCATATCATGACGCTGAAAAACAGGAAGATCATTCTTGTGGATCACAATGAGTTCTCACAATCCGTGCGTGCCATTGAGAAGGCGCAGCTGCTTGAGGTTGTGGATCATCATCGCATCAATGATTTCATGACCCGTCAGCCGGTTGCTTTCCGAAGTGAGATTGTAGGTTCCACTTCCACCATCATTGCCTCAATGTTCCGGGAAAACCAGCTTCCGATGTCATCCAACATGGCAGGCTTACTGCTTGGTGCGATTCTTTCCGATACACTGATGTTAATGAGTCCTACTACAACGGATAAGGATATTGAAGAGGCAACGATACTCAGTGCACTGGCAGACCTGGATATGGATGAATTCGGAAAACAGATGTTTGAGGTGTCTGCCCGTCATGGGGATCAGCCGTATGCGGCACTGTTTGGAGTGGATCTGAAATACTTTGAAATCCGTACAAAGAGAATCGGGATAACCCAGATCATGGTATCGGATCTGACCCAGATACAGAAGGATGCGGAAATCATTGAAACCGGACTGCACGAATATGCGGAAAACAGGGATGCGGATCTGTTTCTGTGTGCCTTTACCAGTGTCGGGGAAAAGGGATCCATCTTCTTTTCCACAGGCACGCTTTCAAATCTGATTCTGAAACTGTATCCGGATCGGGAGGGAGAAACTCACTCCATCCAGCATGGCGTTCTGTCAAGAAAAGCACAGATTCTTCCGGCAGTATCCAACCTGATTTCAGATTATTTCTAATGCATGCAGGTTGTGGTAAACTGTACAGGGAGTGTGAGAATATGCTGAAGGATACGATTTGTGCAATCGCAACCGCTGATGTGATGGGAGCGGTATCCCTCATCCGGATATCCGGAGATGAGGCAGTGGATATCGCCGGTAAACTGATTCAGAAGGATCTGACGCATCAGGCAGGTTATACCATCGTTTACGGAACGGTAAAGGAAAACGGGGAACCTGTGGATGATGTCCTGGTATCTGTTTTTCGTGCGCCGAAATCCTATACCGGTGAGGATGTTGTGGAAATCGGATGTCATGGCGGTGTATATATCACACACAGGGTATTGTCTTTGATTCTGGGACTTGGAGCCAGAATGGCACAGCGTGGTGAATTCACACGGCGTGCATTCCTGAATGGCAAAATGGATCTGACCCAGGCGGAAGGTGTCAATGATCTGATTCAGGCAAAGGACAGTGTCTCCGCAAAGAGTGCCATACATTCTCTCAAGGGTTCGGTCAGAAAAATACTGGAACCGTTACAGGAGGAACTGACACAGATCATTGCCAACATTGAAGTCAATATCGATTATCCCGAATATGATGATGTGCATCAGATTACGGTAGACGAAATCATACCTGCATGTCAGAAATGGCTAAAGGAGATCCATGCGGTGATTGAAGCCGCAAAGGCATCCACATCCATTAAGGACGGAATTGACACAGTCATCCTGGGAAGACCGAATGTCGGTAAGTCATCCCTGCTGAATGCACTGCTGGAAGAGGACAAGGCAATCGTTACCGATATTGAGGGTACAACCAGGGATATCGTGGAGGGAACCGTCAGACTGGATGGACTGACATTGAATCTGATTGATACCGCAGGTATCCATGAATCGCATGATGTGATTGAACAGATGGGCATTGACCGTTCTTTACGGGCACTTGAAAAAGCGCAGCTCATCATTCTTGTACTGGATGCGACAAGAGATCTGAATGAAGAGGATCAGAAGCTGCTGGATCTGACGGAAGGACGTACAAGGATTGTTGTATACAACAAAAATGATCAGGCTGAAGTGAAGAATGCACTTTCCATCAGTGCGCTGAACGGAGATATCACACCTTTGACCGATGAGATCAGAAGGCTGTATGAGAAGGAACTGATTGCCGGAAACAGTGATACGCTGAACAATGAAAGACAGATCGGACTTGCCATGAGGGCGGAAGCCTCCATGCAGGATGCACTGAATGCCCTGCTTGCAGGAATGGAACTGGATCTTGTGACGATTGATCTGGAAAACAGCTGGAGAAGCCTGAAGGAAATAACGGGAGAAGTCGGAAAAGAGGATCTGCTGGATGAGATCTTCAGCCGGTTCTGTCTTGGTAAATAATATGATCGGATATATTGATACACATGCCCATATCATGGGTGAGGAATACAGTGAGGATTTTGATGCAATGCTTCAAAGATGCGATGAAGCGCATATTGAAGAGATCATGATCATCACATTGAAAAATGAGGAAACAGGGCGTGCCATAGCCTTTGCACAGAAAGATCCGAAGCGCTTTAAGGTTGCCATGGGCATCTTTCCCGAGGATGTCTGTGATATCAGTGAGGAATACTGGAAGGAATTTCAGGAACTGGCGGAAGATCCGATGGTATCGGTCATCGGGGAAATCGGACTGGATTACTACTGGGTCAGGGATGAGGAAAAACGGGCACTGCAGAGAGAGTGGTTTGTCAGGCAGATTGAACTGGCCAACAGATTGAAGAAACCGATTGCGGTACATTCACGGGATGCGATCCAGGATACGTTTGATATCATGAAGGAACATCGCTGCCGTGGACTGCTGCACTGTTTTTCCGGCACAAAGGAAATGGCAAAAGAGTTTACAAAACTCGGATATTACATTGCCCTGGGCGGTGCATTGACATTTAAGAATGCAAGGCATTCCGTTGAAGTGGCACAGACGGTGGATGAACGGTATCTTCTGACGGAAACCGACTGTCCGTATATGACGCCTGTTCCGTTCAGAGGTAAACGGAATGAACCGTGTATGATCCCGTACATTCTGAAAAAGATGGCGGATGTACGCGGTGTCAGTGAGGAACATATGGCAGATGTGGTGAAGGAAAACTTTCACAGATATCTGAACAATGCATGATGGAAAAGAAGAGGATACAGGAAGTGATCGTGGTTGAGGGAAAACACGACACGGAAAAACTGAGAAAATATTTTGACTGTGATACGATTGAGACCAACGGTACACACCTTGGAAAAGAGATTATGGACAGAATCCGCTTTATGGCGAAAAGCAGAGGGGTGATTGTATTCACGGATCCGGATTCACCGGGAAACAGAATACGACATCAGATTGCACAACAGGTTCCGGAATGTAAACATGCCTTTGTGCAGAAGGAGGATGCCCGCAGCACAAAGAAGGTCGGAGTCGAACATGCACAGCGGGATGTTCTGATGGAGGCGATACAGAACTGCGCGACATTTGAAACATGCCCGAAGCAGGAAATCACGACGTTCGACATGCTGGAAATGGGGTTGAGCGGAGACAACAGTCAGAAAAGAAGAGAGTGGATCGGAAGGGTGTTCCACATCGGAATGGGCAATGCCAAAACGATGCAGGCAAGACTCAACGGTATGCATATTACAAAACAGAGTGTCATGGAGGCACTGGAGGAATATGGAAAAACGAATGATAGCGGTGCCTTCAAGAACGAAGGAAATACTTGATCGATACGGACTGCGGGCAAAAAAAGGGTTCGGACAGAATTTTCTGGTGGATCCCATCATCGTGACACGGTGTGCGGAAATGGCACATCCGGAAGGAGCGGTGATTGAAATCGGTCCGGGAATCGGATCGCTGACGGAAGCACTTGCACAACATGCAAAGCACGTCACATCGTATGAGATTGATGAAGGTCTGATTCCGGTATTACAGGATACCCTGTCGGATTATGACAATGTGGAAATCATCCTGCAGGACTTTCTGGAATGTGATATTCAGGGCAAGGTCAAACAGTTGAAACAGGAATACGGTCAGGTTACGGTATGTGCCAACCTGCCGTATTACATCACAACACCTGTACTGTTCCGCATCTTTTCTCTTGGAAATGATATTCCGTATATCACGGTCATGGTACAGAAGGAAGTCGGAGACAGATTCGCCGCAAAACCGAATGATCCGGAATATGGTGCATTGTCGGTACAGGGGCAGTATCTGTACAACATCCGCAAGCTGTTTACCGTGCCGGGAAGAAGTTTCAATCCTTCCCCGAAGGTGGATTCCGTCATCATTCAGTTTGAAAGAAAAGAAGATGTGGATCTCTCCATTGATCTGGATGATTTCTTTGACATGATCCGGGCGGTATTCAAACAGAGAAGAAAAACGATATACAACAACCTGCGCGAATATCTCAAAGACGGGCAGAAGGCAAGGGATGTCCTGCAGAAAGCGGGTATTGAAGAGGGAGCCCGCGGGCAGGAGTTGAGTGTGGAACAGATCCGGAATCTGTACGAGGTGCTGCAATGAAAGAAAGAGCGTATGCAAAAATCAATCTGTGTCTGGATGTGGCGGGCGCAAGAGAAGACGGTTATCATGAGCTGAAAATGATCATGGTTCCGATCAACTTCTACGATGTGCTGGAGCTTGAACCGTCTTTGGAAATGGAAATGATCATGGACAGGGCATACCTGCCTGTGGATGACCGGAATACGATTGTCAAGGCAATTCATGTCATGCAGGAAAAGTACGGATTTGATCTGAACTTCCGATGCACACTGCAGAAACATATTCCGACAAGAGCGGGACTGGCGGGAGGAAGTGCGGATGCGGCTGCGGCGATCCGTATGATCAACCGCATGTTAAAGCTGGATATGAGCAGGGAGGAGCTGATTGAAGTCGGTAAGGCAGTCGGTTCCGATGTGCCGTTCTGCCTGATCAACAGACCTGCGCTTGTACAGGGTACCGGTGATAAAATCGAGGAGTTTGAATGTCATCCGGACTTTGAGATTCTTCTGGTCAAACCAAGAAAAGGAGTTTCCACAAAAGAGTGCTTTGCGCTTGTGGATACGATGGAAACCGATCATCCGGATTGTGAGCGGATGAGAGAAGCACTGATGACAGGAAATTATGAAGGCGTTGTATCATCCCTTGGCAACAGTCTGGAAGCACCGGCGGTACAGCTGGTATCACAGATCCGCAATGCCAAGGAATCACTGAAGAGCTTTGGATTTGACGGTGTTCTGATGTCAGGTTCCGGTTCCACGGTATTCGGTATTACAAGAGACAGGAAACTGCTGGAAACGGCCATGGCTGAAATGAAGAAACAGAAATACTTTGTCAGACATACACAGATTCTGGATAGATAACGAGGAAAATGTTTTATGAAGAAAAATGCGATTATCATGGGAGGCGGAAAGGGCACAAGAATGAAGTCCGATCTGCCGAAGGTACTTCACCAGCTGCTTGGGGAACCGTTTCTGACCCACTCCATTGCGGCACTTACAGAAGCGGGTGCGGAACGGATCATCACCATCACAGGTTACCGTCATGATCTGGTGGAGGAAGTGATGGCCGGACAGTGTGAATTTGCGGTACAGGAACCACAGCTTGGAACAGGACATGCGGTCATGCAGGCGAAACAGCTGGAAGGGGAGGAAGGCATTACAATCGTTGCCAACGGCGACTGCCCGACGGTCACAACGGAAACCTATGAAAAGCTGTATGCAATGCTTGTGGAGGAACATGCCCAGATGGCGGTATTGACAGCCATTCCGGATGACAATGCGGCATATGGCAGAGTGATCCGCAGAGCTGACGGGACGGTGGAAAAGATCGTGGAATTCAAGGACTGCAATGAACAGGAAAAGCAGGTACGTGAAATCAATACCGGTATCTATGCATTTGACAATGCCTCCCTGTTTGAAGGACTGAAGCTGTTGAAGAACGACAACGCCAACCATGAGTACTACATTACGGATCTTGTGGAGATCCTGCAGGGCCTTGGCAAAAAGGTGATTGCGGTAACGTGTGCGGACTTTATGGAAGCTGCAGGTATGAATGACTGTGTTGAACAGGCAAAAGTGGAAAAGTATCTTTCTGCACGGATCAATCACAGATGGATGGTGGAAGGTGTTACCATGCATGATCCATCCAATACATGGGTCGGACCGTTTGTGGAATTCGGACATGACGTTGTCATCTATCCGGGTGCACATATATTCGGACACTCAAAGATCGGAAATCATGTGACACTGCTGCCGGGATTCTATGGCGTGGACGTCGATATTCCGGACAATACAACCATCGCACCTTACACGGTCATGCAGTAAGATGCAGGAGAAGTTTCCTATATGGGAATTTCTTTTTTTGTGCCGTTCATCACGGAAATCGTACCGTTCAACACGGTTGGGTTGATTTCTGTCCTCAATCCGCAAACAATGGAATCACAGAGGTTAAGACGTATGATTGTGAATGCACTGGCAGTTACCGGATTGTTGTCATCGTTGAAAATTACGGATGAAAAAGAGGAAAAAACAGAGGAATGGGAGGAATTTCTTCCCGAAAATGTGAAGGCAAAGCGTGTCAAAACCACGGAAAAACCCATGAAAAAAGAGTGATTTTGCGTAATTTTTACGTGATTGTTTCCAGAATGTGACAAATCTTCAATATCTATTTGAAATTCTTTTGTATTGCGGTAAACTATACGTGCAATGTTGAAAACATGCGGTAAAACCGTCATGAAAGGAAAGAGGAAAAATGGTTAAGGAAACTGTCGTATTCGCTCTGACATCCAGTACTGAACTGGCGAAGTCCATCTGTGACAAACTCGGTCTGCCGTTAGGCAAAATCAAGGTAGAACATTTCGCAGACGGCGAAATTCTGGTTGAGCCCCAGGAATCCATCAGAGGCAGATCTGTATTCATCGTTCAGTCTACCTGCACTCCTGTAACAGAACACATTATGGAAGTGCTCATCTGCATTGACGCATGCAAACGCGCAAGTGCCGGTGAAATCAATGTCATCATGCCTTACTACGGCTATGCACGTCAGGACAGAAAGGCTGCACCCCGTCAGCCGATCACATCCAAGCTTATTGCAAATCTTCTGCAGACAGCCGGAGCCAACCGTATCATCACATTCGATCTGCACGCAGCGCAGATTCAGGGTTACTTCGATGTACCGATCGATGATCTGACAGCAGTTCCGATGATCGGCAAGTACTTCCTGGAAAAGAACTTCCCGGCAGATGAAGTCGTTGTCGTATCTCCGGATCACGGTGGAGTTGTCCGTGCAAGAAAGCTTGCGGATATTCTTGACGCACCGATTGCCATTATTGATAAGAGAAGACCAAAGCCGAACATGGTTGAGGCACAGAACGTCATCGGCAACGTTGACGGAAAGATCTGCATCGTAATCGATGATATCTGCGATACAGCAGGTACATTGTGTGCCGGCTGCCAGATTCTGAAGGATCACGGCGCAAAGGAAGTCTATGTCGGTATCTCCCATGGTATCTTCTCCAGAGATGCAATTGACAAGATTGAAAAGTCTGTTATCAGGGAAATGGTGATTTCCGATACCATTCCGTTCCCGGCTGAAAAGGCAGAAAAATCCACAAAGGTCAGAGTTCTGTCCGTTGCGGATATGCTGGCAAATACAATCGAAGCAATTGAAAACCATACACCGGTTTCCAACGTATACGATTCCTACAAAAACTGATATGAACAACATGAGGGCTGTGGACAACAGTCCTTTTGTTTGCGCGCCATGGGCGCGCTCTAACGGGTGAAAGTCCCGAACACGCCTAGGCAACGAGGAAGTGTATAGCCGAACAGCAAGGGTGTCCATCGTGAGGTGGAATCTGAAGGAAGCTGTAAGCAAATCTCTGGTCCGACGGACAGAAATCACATATAAGGCCAGGCTACGAGAGATAAGTTGGCAAACAGCAACGAAGTCTAATAACTATCACATTTGTAGTAGCAGAGTAAATGTGGCGGATATATGGGGAGAAAGAGCGTGCACCTTAAGCGTGGAGGTCTCACAGAGGTCCCATCAGCCCGGTAACAACGAACTGTGAGAAGTCAGCCGAGCCCATAGCAGTGAGGAAGTCTCTGTAATGGAGATGGAGCGAAGGGGCGAACAATCAATAAGTTTGAGTATGTCTCGTATTGCAGAAATGGCAACATCTGCCGTAACCAATCGGGGTAAAGATGGTCAAATCAAGCGAGGCGGAAAGAACGCATGGATACAAGTAGTCTATTGGAGCAGATACTATCTAACGATAACCTCAACAGAGCATATCTGCAAGTCGTAAGAAACAAGGGTGCAGAGGGAGTGGATGGAATGAAATACACGGTGGTGTGAGAGGTCGGGTATTTAATCAAAATCCCCTCCTACTCGATTGGAAATCATATATGTGTTTGATGTACCAATGGAACACTGTATATTGAACGTGTGCATGGTGTGGCTCGAAATGTTGTAAGGCATGCCTGAAAACAATCACGATATTGAAAATCAATACAGCTTTCTCTGTATATGTTATTCAATGTGTATTGTTTCCATATGTCATCGTATTACAGACTTAAGAGCTTTTAACATGCATCAGGAAAATATGGTTCTTACAACATCTGATTGATTTCAGACCGGAAGGGGAAACGGAGAGCTGACCGTTTTGTTCAGGAACACAAAAAAAGCCGTATTTCTACGACTTTTCCGTTTGCACATCTTATCTGTTGTAGTATTCGACAACGAGTGCTTCGTTCAGTTCCTGGTTGAGTTCGTTTCTTTCAGGAGTTCTGAGGAATGTACCCTTCTTGTTTTCCTTGTCGACTTCAACGAATGCAGGAGTGGAGATGCATCCTTCCAGAGATTCGTTGATGACAGCGAAGTTTCTTGCATTTTCGCGGACAGAGATGACCTGACCCGGCTTGATTTCAGCACTTGGGATGTCAAGCTTCTTGCCGTCGACTTCAATATGCCCGTGGTTGACAAGCTGTCTTGCGGCCTTACGTGTCTTTGCGAAACCCATACGGTAAACCAGGTTGTCGAGTCTGCTTTCCAGTAATACCAGGAAGTTGACACCTGCCATACCATCCATCTTGGATGCCTTTGCGAACAGGTTTGCGAACTGTCTTTCGTTCAGACCGTACATGATACGGATTCTCTGCTTTTCACGAAGCTGTGTTCCGTAACCACTTAACTTGATGCGCTTTGTTGGTCCATGCTGACCAGGAGCGTAAGTTCTCTTCTTCAGCTCCTCACCTGTTTCAAGTACGGAGAAGCTCAAGCGTCTTGCTTTCTTCCAAACAGGTCCTGTGTAACGTGCCATGTGTTATTTCCTCCTATATGACATTGGCGAAACAACAACAGGTACAGATCATCGATGCAGGGTGTTGTTATGGTGGTGGTTCGCTGAATGCAGCTCAGTTACTTTACCTACAGATCAACTGTTAACAACGCCTTTTGCATGACTCTGTAAGCTGCTATTATTTGACGCCCTGATATTATATTTACCTGCAGGCTCAAAGTCAATGAAAAATGTGGATTCCCGGCATATTTATCATCATTTCTGATTTTGAACATGTTGTATGATTTTATTTCCTATGTTCAAATGCCGGATTTTTTGGTAATATAGGTACGTAAAAATTTTTCGAGGTTGTGTATGAATAAATTTTTAAGTGTTATCTCTGATATCAGAGTTGTCATAGCCATTGCCATACTTGTGATTATCCTGACCGTATGGCTGATAGTGGAAAAAGTCAGGACAAAGAACTACCGCAGGGAACTGCAGGAGCTGGAACAGAAATACAATGACATCAAGAGTGTGCCGTTGACGATCAAGATCACAAAGGCAAGGGCACTTTCCAAGGGAAACCGGGAAACAGCAGCCCGCTGTAAGGATGCCAATAAGATCTTTGATCTGTCCCAGTCCGCCATTGCCGGGATTTCCGAAAAGATGGCTGCCTGTGAGGATGCGATTCTTGTCGGTCAGCTGCGTAAGGCAGATGACATGTTAAGAACCATTGAAAAGGAAATCACCCTGACAGACAAACAGGTCAGAGAACTGGATGTCACGCTGGATGAAATCCTTGCCAAGGACAACAAACAGAGACAGGACGCAACCGCACTGAAGAACAGATTCCGTGCATTGAAGTCTTCCGCACAGGAAAACGCACAGAGACTGTCCTACAGCTGGGATACGATTGAGGCAAAGATCAGTGAGACGGAAAAGATGTTCTCCACATTTGAGGACTGGACATTCTCCGGTGATTATGACAAGGCTGCCGAGGAACTGGAATCCATTCAGAAGAACATGAAGGTCATCGATGACATGATCGTCACAATGCCTTCTCTGCTTGAGGATGGCAGAGGCGTCATTCCGAACCTGATTGAAACACTGCGGAAGGAATTCTCCCGCAACCGTGCAAGAGGCGTATACCTCAAGCATCTGGAAATTGAAAAGAACATGTCCGTGATTGAAACAAGTCTCAACAGTGATCTCAATGCCCTGGCAAAGTGTGAAACAGAAGGCATTGCGGAAAACTTCAGTACATACAAATCCAGACTGAATCAGCTTCTGGATTCGGTACGCAATGAGGCTTCCGCATATGATCAGATGAAGTCCTCTCTCAAGAATGTCCGTGAACTTTATGAAATGGCCGCAAACAACCTGGCTTTTGTCAAAAACGGTCTGAATGCCTCTTCCGTCAGGTTCGGTCTTGAAGGCATGAGTGCACAGGTGGAAAAGGATGAGGATGATCTGAGAAATGTGGAAGCGCAGCTTGCCAAGTATTCCAACAACAACGGCATTTATCAGATGCCGGCAAGTACGGTCATGTTGTCAGTGAATGAGATTCAGACTTCACTGTCCGCATGCAATGACTCTCTTGTCATCATGAGAAACAAGCTGCAGTCCGCTGTTAACGATGAGGACCGTGTACGCAAGGAACTTGTCAAACTGCAGATCATCATGAACCAGATGACGGTCAAGATCCGCAAATACAAACTTCCGAACATCTCCGATACATACCGTGAGGATATGGCAAAGGCAGATGCTTATATTGAAAAACTGACAGGACTGATGGAACAGACACCGATTAACATTCAGGTTGTCACTTCCATCCTGCAGGAAGCACTGGATTTCATTTACAAGCTGTACAACAATGTCAACAACGTTGTCGGTACGGTTGTCATGGTTGAAAACACGATCGTATTCGGAAACAGATACCGTTCCACATATGCGGATATCGATTCCGAACTGACACGTTCCGAACTGTGTTTCCGCAATGGTGAATACACACAGGCTCTGACAACAGCGATCGCAACCATTGAAAAGATTCATCCAGGCAACTATGAATCCATGATCAAGGAGAACGCAAAAGGCGCATGAGAGTATACTTCGACAGCGCAAGCACATCCAGAGTACACCCGGAAGTACTGAAAACATATGAATCACTTCTTGAAAAATACTATGTCAACAGTGAATCACTGTATGATGAGGGAAGTGAGATCTTCCGTATGATGGAAAAGGCCCGCCGAGCAATCGCCGGGCTTTTGGGTGTTCATGACTCGGATATCATTTTTACTTCCGGTTCTTCGGAATCCAACTCTTCTGCGATCAAGGGTGTCTGCTTTGCGAATGCGGATAAAAAACATATCGTGACAAGCTGTGTGGAACACTCCAGTATCATGAACTGCTGTGCCCAGATGGAACGGCTCTCTGGATACAGAGTGACGTACCTGCCGGTGGATCACAATGGCTGTGTTTCTCTGCAGGATGTTCAGAAAGCGGTATGTGAGGATACGGCCATCGTATCCCTGATGTGGGTGAACAACGAATCAGGTTCGATCAACCCGATTTCCGAAATTGCGGAATATGTGAAGAAACATACCCATGCCTATATGCATACCGATCTGACCCAGGCAATCGGTAAAGTGGACGTGGATCTTACCAATATCGATCTGGCTTCGATTTCCGCACATAAGCTGGAAGGGTTAAAGGGCAGCGGGATTCTTGTCCGCAGAACCCATGTTCCGTTTGAACCGCTGATCAACGGCGGTGAACAGGAGTATGGACTGCGTGGAGGAACATCCAATGCACCGGTGAACATGGTATTTGCCAAAACACTGCGTCTGGCTCTGGAAAACGGAAAAAAGTACCACAGTCATATTCAGTCCCTGCACGATGCACTGATCCAGGGACTGACATCCATTGAAGGGGTTGAAATCAACAGCCCTGATAACGGTGTCATCAGCACGGTCAATTTCTCCTATGAAGGAATTCCTTCGGAAGTCATGCAGAATGGACTGAACAGAGCCGGATTCATGGTCAGTGCCCGCAGTACATGTGCGAGCAGATCCGATGATCCTTCCTATGTATTACTGGCAATGGGTTACAGCAGAAAAAGAGCCAGCAGCTGTATCCGTGTTTCTTTGAACTATACCAACACAATGGATGAAGTGCATGCCTTTATCGCAGCACTCAAGGAGATGATTTCAAACTATGGTTAATTATGATACTGTACTGGTCCGTTACGGTGAACTCTCCACGAAGGGAAAAAACCGCAAGGATTTCATCACAAGACTGTTTCACAATATCAGATACATGTTACGGGAATATACTGCTCTGGAATACCGGAAGACATATGACCGCATTTACATTAAACTCAACGGAACAGATCCTGCAGGTGTACGTGAGAAACTGCAGAAGGTATTCGGTATTTCCTCATTCTCTTTCACCGAAAAGGTGGACAATGACATCCAGACAATCCGCAATACGTGTATCCGCATTGCCAATGATACGGACAAAAAGACATTCAAGGTCATTACAAAGCGTCATGACAAGTCCTATCCGATGCGTTCGGATGATGTCAACCGTCAGGTCGCCGGTGCGATCCTGCATAACTCATCCCTGAAGGTGGATGTACACAATCCGGACCTTCCGATCCGTATTGAAATTCATCAGGACTGTGCCTATATCACATCGGAAAAGATTCCGGGAGCCGGTGGGTATCCAAGCGGCATCAACGGCAGAGTACTGTTGATGTTATCAGGCGGGATTGACTCTCCTGTGGCTGCCTATGAGCTGATGAAACGCGGTCTGTTTGTTGAGGCGGTACATTTTTCATCCCCGCCATACACAAGTGAAGCCGCCAAACAGAAGGTTCTGACACTGGCAGGTATGGTATCCGAATACCAGGGACATATGAAGGTTCATGTCATCAACTTCACAAAGCTGCAGCTGGAAATCTATAAGACAGCCGGAGATCCGTATGCGGTAACACTGATGCGCCGCATGATGTTCCGCCTTGCCCAGAGAGTTGCGGAAAACAACAGATGTCTGGCCATCGGTACCGGTGAATCCGTCGGTCAGGTTGCCTCTCAGACACTGGAATCCATTGCGTGCATCAACAGTGTATGCACAATTCCGGTATTCCGTCCTCTGATCTGCTGTGACAAGGTGGAAATCATTGACAGGGCAAGAAAGATCGGAACCTATGAAACAAGCATTCTGCCGTATGAGGACTGCTGTACGATCTTCGATCCGAAAAATCCCGTTACAAGACCAACCATTGAAAAGAGTGAAAAATACGAAGCACGCTTTGACTATGAGGCACTCATCAATGAGGCACTGCAGGAGGACGAGGTGATTACCGTTTCTCCTGAAACAGTCAATGCAGAGGAGGATTTCCTGTGACAAGACATGATCCAAGAGTGTGTGAAACATTCATTAAAAACATGGAGGAAGTGCTTGACGAAGACGAACATGTATTCCAGAATGCTGTCAATCAGACTGTATTGACAGTAGAAAAGGATGAGAAGTATTCCACTTCCGAAAAGCTGAAAATCTATGCCAGACTCTCAGGTTTATGCAACTGCGAGAAAAATGAGCGTCTGAAATGGGTAAAAAAGGCCGCCAGAAGCCTGAAATAAGCGAAACAGAGGGTTGACTCTCTGTTTTTTTGTTATAATGGAAATGTAATGAAAGAGGTTTCATATGCGTGATGATAAGAAGAAAGGCATCTTCGTCGGTCTGTACTATGTACTGTGTGTGATCGGTGGTATCGCCGTCGGATTTCTGATGACGCAGTTTTATTTTTCACAGGGTCTGATTCACGGCCGTCTTTCCCTGGCAACCGTAATCCTGCGGATTGCACTGCTCGTAGTCGCATTGTATCTGCAGTTGTTTCTGCATGAGGCGGGACACCTTGTCTTTGGACTTCTGTCCGGTTATTCCTTCCTGTCATTCCGGATTTTTGACTGGATGATTGTGAATGATCACGGACATCTGCTGTTGCGCAGAATTCACCTGGACGGTACGGCAGGGCAGTGTCTGATGATCCCTCCGGAACCGGTGGACGGACATGTGCCGGGACTGCTGTATAATCTGGGCGGTGTGCTGATGAACTTCATCGTATCCGCGGTGTGTGCCGTACTTCTGCTTGTGATTCCATTTGGAACGGATCTGCGCATGTTTCTGTTTGAGATCATTCTGTTTGGGGTTGTGTTTGGACTGACAAACGGAATTCCGTTAATGGCAGGTACGGTAGTCAATGACGGTGCCAATGCCGTGGCACTGGAAAAAAGTCCGCAGGCAAACCGTGCCTTCTATCTGCAGCTGAAGATGAATGCGATGCTGACGGAAGGGGTATCGTTATCCGGTATGCCGGATGAATGGTTTGCGATACCGGATGATGAGGATATGAAGAATCCTCTGATCGCCACCATCGGTGTATTTGCCTGCAACCGCATGATGGAACAGCATCGTTTTACGGACATGGAAACACAGATTACACATTTCATGAATATCACAACCGGTATGAATTCCATTCACCGCCAGCTGCTCAAATGTGATCTGCTGTATGTCAGACTGCTTGCAGGGAAAAGCGGCGAACCGGTGGATTCGCTTCTGACAAAGGATGTGAAGAAGGTTATGAAAACAATGAAGAACTATCCATCTGTCATCCGTACCAATTATGCCTATGCACTTCTCCATGACCAGGATCAGGATAAGGCAGATGAGTATTCACACCAGCTTGCGCATATCGCACCATCCTATCCTTATCAGACAGATGTCATGCATGAGACGGATCTGATGCTGCTGGCAAAGGAACAGTACAAACGAATGAAAGAAGCATAAACATATATGTTTCAATACAGGTCTTTAATATACTGATAGACGGGTAAGGGTAGAAGTTTTCGGAGATACCCGGGAGAGCCTGATGCGTCGGACTCTCTTCTTTTTTAAAGAAAAGTGTGATTTTCAGGCCATGTTTGTGGTAAATCAGAGATTTTCTCATTGACTTACATGGGTGTTTTATGTAATATATTGCTGTTATCTGCCCCTTGATGGTGGTCGGTAACCGCTCAGAACAGGATTTAAGTACGAAAGTCTCCTGTATGGCGCGTCTTAAGATAAATGTCAGGAGGTGTAATCATGTACGCAGTTATCGAAACAGGCGGTAAGCAGCTGAAGGTAGAAGCCGGACAGGAAATCTACGTTGAAAAGCTCAACGTTGAAGCCGGTGATACAGTTGTCTTTGACAAGGTCGTTCTTCTTTCCAACGACGGCACAAAGATCGGAACACCAT
The DNA here is from genome assembly GCA_051873755.1 of Bulleidia sp. Taxonomy (GTDB): domain Bacteria; phylum Bacillota_I; class Bacilli_A; order Erysipelotrichales; family Erysipelotrichaceae; genus Bulleidia. The sequence goes on from JBJEFE010000007.1 coordinate 29,289, forward strand.
ATGTAGAAGGTGCAAAGGTCACAGCCAAGGTTGTCAAGCAGGGTAAGGAAAAGAAGATCAGAATCTTTACTTACAAGGCAAAGAAGGGCTCCACTCATCATAGACAGGGTCATCGTCAGCCATACACAAAGCTTACAGTTGAAGCAATTGAAGGCTGAGAATGATTCGTGTCCGCGTCACAAGACTGAACAATCATATTCAGTCAATCACAGTCAAAGGACATGCCGGTTCTGCGGAATACGGTCATGATCTGGTCTGTGCCATTGTCAGCGGAATCGTCGTCGGATTGTGCAATGCTCTGAATCAGTTGACCGGAGAAGACAATATGACTGTCAGAGAAGGTCATGTATCGATTCAGATCGAACATCCGGATGACAAAACAGATCTGATTCTTGAAACAGGTCTGATTCAGCTGAAAACAGCTGAAGAAGTAAATCAGGACTATTTGAAAATTACGGAGGTGTAAATACCATGAAATTCACACTGAATATGCAGCTGTTCGCATCCAAGAAGGGTGTATCTTCCACAAAGAACGGACGTGACTCCGCTGGTAGAAGACTTGGTGCGAAGAAGGCTGATGGACAGTTCACAAACTGTGGTTCCATCATCTACAGACAGAGAGGAACAAGAATTTTCCCTGGTCTGAATGTCAAGCGCGGCGGCGACGACACACTGTTCGCTACAGCAGCCGGTATCGTCAGATACGAACGTTTAGGCAAGGACAAGAAGAAGGTTTCTGTCTATCCGGTAGAAGCCTGAGTCAGGTATAAACAGTTAGGGTGCTCCTGTCGGGGCACCTTTTTCAAAGAAAGGAGGCTATGCATGATTGATTTTATCCGCATGCATCTGAAAGCAGGTGACGGTGGCCGCGGCATCGTTGCCTGGAGACGTGAGAAATACTATCCTAACGGCGGTCCTGCCGGAGGGGATGGAGGAGATGGCGGCAGTATTTATTTCGCTGTTGATACCAATGAAACAACACTGACAAAACTCCGTTTTACAAAGTCAGTCAAGGCCGGTAACGGTTCACCCGGTCTGATCAAGAAAATGCACGGTAAATCCGGTGAGGATATCACAATCAAAGTTCCGCCGGGAACGATGATCCGCAATGCGAAAACAGGTGATCTGCTGGCAGACCTGACAAAGGAAGGCCAGGTTGTCCGAATTGCCAAAGGCGGAAAAGGCGGACTTGGCAACCATCATTTCGCAACCGCACAGAATGATGCTCCGGAATATGCACAGCCGGGCGAAACAGGGGAATCCCTGGATGTTACAGTGGAACTGCGCCTTCTTGCGGATGCCGGACTGATCGGATTCCCGTCTGTCGGCAAATCCACATTCCTTTCCGTTGTAACCCGTGCCAACCCGGAAATCGCAGCCTATCCGTTTACAACCATCGAACCGAATATCGGTGTTGTGGATATGAAGGACGGCAGAGGGTTTGTACTGGCTGACATGCCTGGTTTAATTGAGGGAGCAGCCGAAGGAAAAGGTCTTGGCGATGAATTTCTGCGTCATATCCGTCGCTGTAAGGTTCTCATCCATGTCGTTGACATGTCAGGTGAGGCAGGCGATCCGATGGAGTGTTATGAGATCATCAATAAGGAACTGTACAGCTATTCCGAGGACCTGAAGGACCGTCCTCAGATTGTTGTCGCAAACAAGATGGATGATGAGTACGCATCCATGTATCTGGATGAATTCAGGAAGAATTATCCGGATCTGAAGGTATTTGAAGTCAGTACGATCATGCACGAAGGTCTGCAGGATGTGCTGTATGCCGTCATGGATGAAATTGAAAAGGCAAAGGAAATCGATATTGAAAATCCGGATCCGATTGAGGATACCGTGGTTTACAGATACGAACCGAAACGTCCGGACTTCTATGTTGAAAAGGATGCACCGGGCAGATGGAAGGTTGTATCGGAAAAGGTCGACAATCTCTGTGACCAGTATGATCTGTACGATGCGGACCAGGCATATCAGTTTGGCCTGCAGTTAAGCAAAATGGGTGTGGACAGGGCATTGCGTGAAGCAGGTGCCAGAGATGGTGATCAGGTCATCATCAACAACTACATCCTGGATTTCAGGGATTAACCATGATTGCGTTTATCAGCGGTACGGTTGCCTCATATACAACCGATTTGATTGTAGTGGATCATCAGGGTATGGGATGGCAGATCGCCTATGCCCATTGTGATCAGGTATCTCTCAATCAGCAGATCAGAGTGTATACATACATGCATATCTCTGAAAATGAAATGTCACTGTTCGGTTTTGAAAGCATGGAGGAAAAACAGCTGTTTCTGCGTCTGATTTCCGTCAAGGGACTGGGACCGAAAACAGCCATGAACATGCTTTCCAAAGCCGGTTATTCCAGCATTGTCAAAGCCATTGAAAACGGTGATGTCACAAGCCTCAGGAAAATGCCGGGGATCGGAGCCAAGTCCGCATCCCAGATTGTCCTGGATCTCAAAGGCAAACTTGTGACGTTGAATGCAGCACCGGTAAAGGAAAAGGATACGACATATCCGCCGGAAATCTCCGATGCACTGGAAGGACTCAAAAATCTTGGGTATCGCAGTGCGGAATTGGGTTCTGTGGGTAATATGTTATTACAGAAGCCGGGACTGACAGTTGAACAGTACCTGAAACTGGGACTGCAGTTTCTCAGCAAACAGAAACTTGGAGGTGCATAATGAGCGAAAACAAAGAAAGACTCATGTCCGCACAGCTGGAAAGCGGAGATGAGGAGGAATCCATCCGTCCAAAATCACTGAGTGAATACATCGGACAGGATTCTCTGAAGGAGAATCTGAAGATCTACATCCAGGCTGCCCTTGGCAGAAATGAACCCCTGGACCATGTGCTGCTGTATGGTCCGCCTGGCCTTGGCAAAACAACACTGGCCAACATTCTGGCATCGGAAATGCATACCAATATCCGTGTCACAACAGGTCCGTCCATTACCAAACCGGGTGATCTTGCCAGCATTCTCTCCATTCTTGAACCGGGAGATGTGCTGTTTATCGATGAGATTCACAGACTCCCGAAGGCAGTGGAGGAAGTGCTGTATCCGGCCATGGAAGACTTTGAACTGGATGTCATGGTCGGTGGTGAAAACGGCAGTGGGGGAAGACCGGTACGTATTGACCTGCCGCCGTTTACCCTGGTGGGTGCCACAACCCGTGCCGGTGATCTTTCATCTCCATTAAGAGACCGTTTCGGTATCGTATCCAAGCTGGAATACTATGATGAAAAACAGCTTTCAAGTATTATTGCCCGCAGTGCAAGAGTGCTGAATGTGATGATGGATGAGGATGCGGTTGTGGAGATCGCAAGACGAAGCAGAGGGACACCGCGTATTGCCAACAGGCTGCTGCGCAGAATCCGTGACTTTGCCCAGGTACTTAACGACGGTGTGATCACAAGATCTCTTGCGGATGAATCCCTTGCCAGATTACATGTGGATTCCCTTGGACTGGATGAAGTCGATATCCGCTATCTCAAGGGCATTATCGAACGTTTCCATGGCGGACCGGTCGGACTGGATGCTCTGGCAAACTCCATTTCCGAAGAGACCACAACCCTTGAGGATGTGTATGAACCGTATCTGATTCAGATCGGCTTTGTCAACCGCACCACAAGAGGCAGAGTCGCAACGGAAAAGGCATACGAGCATCTGAAGATCCCGCGCCCACAGGCATTATTCTGAAAATACAGGTACAGTCAGAGGACTGTGCCTTTTTCGTGCCAAAATGCATGCATACCATGAATCAGAGGTATTGGACAGATACATGGAACAAATGAAAAAGAAACCATATACGATGCGTCATGGAGAAACCCTGTTCAATCTTCAAAGACGAATCCAGGGCTGGTTTGACTCACCGTACCGACAGGCTGCGGAGTATTTCAGACAACACAACAATCATCATGATGCCTGTCTTACGGCATGCCGGAAGAGGAATCGTAAACAACAGCTTCCGTTTCATTCAGGTCATCCGTATGCATGTAAAAACCTCCTGAACCGGAGGTTATCAGTTTATACTTCCTGTGCTTTTTCCAATGGCATGTGATCCAGTCTGCGCAGATGGAATACGGCAAGAGACAACAGGGCACGCACCCACTGGTCCGCATTGATGATCATCCAGATCCAGATGATATTCCAGTGCAGGAATGTGCCGAAGATGTATGATAAACCGACTCTGACAATCCAGATACCGATCATGTCGATGACTGTCGGAATGGTTGTGTAACCGGCAGAACGCAGATAACCGTAAATGATCTTGGAACGGTGTTGTGGATACTGGGAGAGAATCATGCAGTACATGTACGTTGCCGCAATCGGAATCAGTTCCGCTTTGTCTGTCAGTAACGACAGAACCGGTTTTGAGCCAATGGCCAGAAATGCCATGGTAACACCGCTGATGATCAGACAGTATCGGTTGAGAATACGCCATGACTGACGATACAGGTCTTCATCCTGACCGCCGATCGCCTGGGATGCCAGTGACATCGAAGCTGTGAGGAACCCTGCGGTCATCATATCACACAGTCCCTCCGCCTGTAATCCAAGCTGGTAGGCCGCATAGTATTCCTGTCCATATGACAGAATGACAGAAGAGATGAACACCGTTGCGATATTCCAGAATGAATAGCCGATACCTGTCGGTACACCACATTGTGCAATGTTTCTGATATCCTTCTGATGTAATGACAGAGAGAATGAAGGGTCCTCATGGAACTGTCCGCCTTTGCGGTACAGAAGAAACACACCGCACACTGCCATGACAATGATGGAAAGATTGCCTGTCACAGCTGCTCCGGCAAGGCCATAGCCGCCAATACCGCCGATTCCAAGTATCAGCACATACCCGCAGATAATACTGACCGCATTGCCGATCATAGCGATCAGAAGCGGTGTCTTCGTATTCCCGTCTGCCTGAAAGGCGGAGGAGTTCATATGCACAAGTGCAATCAGCGGAAATACAAACACATTGATTCTCAGATATGATGATGCGGCATCCAACAGTACCGCATCATCACTCATCAAAGATAACGGTACGGAAGGAAACAGAAACAGGGCAATGGATGTCAGGATGACAACCGGTACGATCATGACCAGTGCCTGCCGGTACAAAGAGGTACATCGTCTGATATCCTTTGCGCCAAGGGCTCTTGCAAAAACAACCATTGATCCGATCGCAAATCCCTTCATCACCGAAAAGCAGATACCGTAGATTCTCTGGGCCATGCCATAGGCACTGATGTCACTGACGGACAGTCTTCCCATATAGCCTGTCAGAATCATGCCCGACAACATCAGTAATGCATTTTCCGCAATGGCCGGTAAGAGAATATCGAGAATACGTCTGTTTACGGATTGATTCATAACAATTCTGCCTTTCTTGTCTGAATGGAATGGCATTCCATTCCCTGACACCACTTCAGTGCCTGAGTTCGATCAAATAACAGCGGCTGTCGATCATGGATGTCTAGAATGGAAAGATCCGCAGGTTCTGTGACCACCACAAATACGGGTTGACTGTTTTCCATATGCCAGATGCCGCCAAGATACATCAGGGATGCATCGGTATGAATCAGGTGCTTCCGTTTAGAAGGATCCCACTCATAGTATCCTGCACAGGGCAGTACACATGGCTGACTGCCAAGAAAAAACGGAGAACGCCGCCATGTTTCATTTCTGGCATTGATCACGGTTTTCTTCATTCCCCCATATCCCCATTTCATCAGTCCGGTCCGGTACTGACTGCTTTTCCTGTCAAATACACCCGCAAAACACAGGTTTCCCGGACATGCGTCTGTTTTCGAAACCTTCCTGAACTGTTCTTCCGGCAGTGTTTCCTCCGCATAATCAATGAGTTTTTTCAGGTTCTGATTCTCTGAATCCCAGAACAGATATCTTCCACACATGGCATTATCATACCATTCTGGTATAATGGTTGTCATATGGATGAAAGAAAACTTGAGGAAAAAAGAAACAGAGCGGAACGGAACCGGAGAATCGGAAAGGAAATCCAGTTCTTCTTTCTGGCAGTACTGCTGTATCTTGTCAACATTTTCATACTGTACGGGATTGTGCTTGGCATCTGTCATCTGTTTCCGGTTTCACCACTGGTGCGTTTATGCATGTATGCCGCATGCCTGTTGTTGAATGCATGGCTGACAAAGGTGCTGATGTATTCACGGGGAATCCGCCGCATTGTTCTGAATCCGAAAAAGTAGTTTGCCAAATATCGAAACTGTTATATAATGTTCGAGCATAGACATGGAACAAGTAATCTGATGAACGGCTTTGCAAGAGAGTCTGTGGTTGGTGAAAACAGATATCCGCCATCAGCTGAAGTCCTCCACGAGCATTTTCTTCGAAATGACAGTAAAAGAAAACGTTTCATGCACGTTACGCATTCAAGAAGCAAGCAAAGGTGGTACCACGTTTATGACGTCCTGTGTAATACAGGGCGTTTTTTGTTCAATAAGGAGAGTGGATTATGAAAAAGAATCTCGCACCAAAGTATGATCATAAGGCTGTTGAAGAAGGCCGTTATGACAAATGGGTAAAGGAAGGCTACTTTACCGCCGGTGATCCGGAAAAGAACCCGTTCTGCGTTGTCATTCCTCCGCCGAATGTCACAGGTATTCTGCATATCGGTCATGCATGGGATAATACACTGCAGGACATCATCTGCCGTTACAAGCGTATGCAGGGGTATGATACGCTGTTTCTTCCGGGTATGGACCATGCCGGCATCGCAACCCAGGCAAAGGTAGACGCACGTCTGAAGTCCGAAGGCATTTCCCGTTATGATATCGGACGTGAAAAGTTCCTGGAAAGGGCATGGGAGTGGAAAGAGGAATACGCCGCAACCATCCGCAAACAGTGGGCAAAGCTGGGCAATTCCCTGGATTATGACCGTGAGCGTTTCACCATGGATGAAGGCTTCAATGCGGCAGTCCGCCATGTATTTGTATCCCTGTACAATGAGGGACTGATTTACCGTGGATGGAGAATCATCAACTGGGATCCGGAAGCACGCACCGCATTATCCAATATCGAAGTATACTACCAGGAAGACCCGGGTAAGATGTACTACATGAACTACCATACAGTGGAGGACAATGAACCGTTTGTTGTCGCCACAACAAGACCCGAAACAATGTTCGGTGATGTCTGCGTTGTCGTCAATCCAAACGACCCGAAGAGAAAACACCTGATCGGAAAGCACTGCATCAACCCGGCCAACGGCGATGAGCTGCCGATTATCGGTGATGATTACATCGACATGGAATTCGGTACAGCTATCATGAAGTGCACACCTGCCCATGATCCGAATGACTTTGCGATTGCGGAAAGACACGGACTTCCAAAGCCGATTGTCATGAATCCGGACGGCACAATGAATGAGCTGTGCGGTAAGTATGCGGGCATGGACCGTTATGAAGCACGTGATGCGGTTGTGGCTGCGATTGAAGCAGACGGCAACCTGGATCATATCGAGGATATCGTTCATCAGGTCGGTCACTCCGAACGTACACACTGTGTTGTGGAACCATATCTGTCCCAGCAGTGGTTTGTAAAGATGAAGCCGCTTGCGGATGATGTACTGGCCAACCAGGACAATCCGGATCAGAAGATCAACTTCTACCCGGAACGCTTTGAAAAGACATTCACACAGTGGCTGGAAAACATTGAGGACTGGTGTATTTCCCGTCAGTTATGGTGGGGACACCGCATTCCGGCATGGTACAACAATACAACCGGTGAGATGTATGTCTCTGAAACAGATCCGGAAGATCCGGAAAACTGGACACAGGACGAGGATGTTCTGGACACATGGTTCTCTTCCGCACTGTGGCCGTTTGCGACTCTGGGCTGGCCGGAAGACACTGCAGACTACCGCAGATACTACCCGACAAGCACACTTGTTACAGGGTATGACATCATCTTCTTCTGGGTTGCACGTATGGCATTCCAGGCAAGACACTTTACGGAAAACAGACCGTTTAAGGATGTTCTGATTCATGGTCTGATCCGTGATGCCCAGGGCAGAAAGATGTCCAAGTCTCTTGGCAACGGAATTGACCCGATGGATGTCATTGAGGAATACGGTGATGACGCACTGCGTTTCTTCCTGACGACAAACTCCACACCGGGTCAGGATATGCGTTATATTCCCGAAAAGGTGGAATCCGCATGGAATTTCATAAACAAGATCTGGAATGCGTCCAGATTCGTGCTGATGAACCTGCCGGAAGGATTTACGGAAAAGGATGTGGATCTGTCTGATCTTTCTCTTGCGGACGCATGGATTCTCAATAAACTGAATGAGACGATTGAACATGTGACAGCCAACATGGAAAAGTACGAGTTTGCCCTTGTCGGTAATGAACTGTACGGCTTTGTATGGAATGACTTCTGTTCATGGTATGTCGAAATGTCCAAGTCTTCCCTGAATGGTGAGGATGAACAGGCAAAGAGGGCCGCACAGTCCACACTGTTTGTCACACTGAATGCGATTGTCAGACTCCTGTCTCCGTTCATGCCGTTTGTAACGGAGGAAATCTATCTGACCATGCCGCATGAAAAGGCATCCATCAACCTGGAATCCTGGCCTGAAAAGATCGAAGGGATTGCGGACAGTGATCTTGTGTCCATGGACCGCATCATCTCCGCCATCTCCAAAATCAGAGAAGTCAGGAACGCCAATGATCTGAAGCCTTCCACACCGATTCATGTCATGATCCGTGATCTTGACGGCAATGTCATTCCGGTACAGGCAGACTTTGCGGCAATCCTTGCCAAGATGGCCAAGGCACAGTGGTGTGATGATCTTTCCGGTGACCTGTCTGTCGAGACAATCCACGCCGGTACATTACTGATTCCATCTTCTGAATTATGCAATCCGGAAGAGGAGCTGAAGAAGCTCAACAGTGAAAAGGCAAGACTGGAAAAGGAACTGGAGCGTTCCCATAAGATGCTTGGTAATCCTGGCTTTGTGTCCAAGGCACCTGCAGCGAAAATCAATGCCGAAAAGGAAAAGCTTGCGGCATATGAAAAACAGTATCAGGCAATTGTCGACAGATTGAACGTACTTTCACACTAGTTCATGATATAATCTTCACAGGTAGAACCCTGTGAGGATTTTTCATTTACGGAGGTACAGAACAATGAGTGAAAAGGAAAACAGACATACACTTCTGAAGGCAGTCGGAATCACTGCCGCAGCAGGTGTAGCAGCCTATGGTGGTATGGGCTATGCAGTATTCAGAAACTTCTTTGATCTGAAGAAATCAAAGTATTATACATCGGATCCGACTCTTCCATATACACTCGAAGATCATCGTGCTTGGCTTTCCCACTGTGATAAACAGGACGTGTTTCTCGATGGATATGATGGACTGAAACTTCATGCGGCTGTATTCCACAACAATACCGACAGTCATAAATGGGTGCTGACCGTGCATGAGGCAGGGCAGTCATGGGAATCTCTGATTGATATGATCTATGAGGCAGACCACAGAGGATACAATGTACTGGCGATGGATCTGCGTGGCTGCGGCATGTCAGAAGGCAGATATACATCTCTTGGCTGGTGTGAACACTACGATGTCATCTCCTGGGTCAACTGGCTTGTACGGAATGACACGGATGCACAGATTGTCCTGTATGGTGTGGGCGTCGGAGCAACGGCAGTCATGAACTGCGTTGGTGACTTCATGCCGAAAAATGTCAGAGCAGCCATCGAAGACAGCGGTTCTGCAGGAGTCAGGGAAATGGTACTGCAGGGCATCCGTCTTTGTTATAAGGCAGACGGCAGATTCCTTCTTCCATCCGTTGACATGTACATCAAACAGATCCTTCATTTCTCCATGAACGACATCTCCACCAAACGTCAGCTTCAGAATGCAAGAATTCCGGTTTTCTTCATCCATGGCAGTGAGGATCACATCGTTCCGACAAGCATGGTGTTTGACAACTTCTACTCCTGTTCCTCTTTGAAGGATATCATGATCGTGGATGGTGCGGATCATCTGTCATGTCATAAGACGGATGACTACTATGAGCGGATCTTCAATTTCGTGGAGACCTATATTCATTTCTGATGAGAACACCTGCGGGTGTTCTTTTTCTGAAATGCAGTCCATTCAGATCTGTCATCTTAATTACAGAAAGAAGATGACATCATGAAAAAGTGTCGGTATTGTGTCCATTGTATTCGAGTTGTATTGATCTTTCCGTTGCAGTGGATGTAAACGTTTTCCTTTTCAAACGGAAAAGTTCAGGTATAATAGAAATCAGAAATTCCAACCGAAAAGAGAATTCTGATCGGAAAGAGATTCGCATGACAAAAAAGATCTTTTTGTATGAAATCTCCGGTTGGTAAATCGAAGATTTTTTTGATCTTCGGATATCAGAAAAGGAGAAAGAAAATGAAATTTCTGAAAACACTCGTCAGTGCTGCACTTGCATTGACAATTGCCGGCTGTTCCTCAACAGCAGGCAGTACGGTATCCTCAACAGCCTCAGACAATGAAGCGGTTGTACCGGAATCCGTTACCGTAACGGATCATGCCGGACGTGAAGTCGAAGTACCGACAAACCCTGAAAAGGTTGCGATTCTCGGCATCTATCCGCTGGCATCCATGTTATCGGTATACCTGGATTCGGTTTCCACGATTGTGGCGATGGAACCGGCATCCATGAATGCCGCAAAGAACAGTGTTCTGATTGACCTGTATCCGGATATCGCGGGTATTTCCACGGATATCATGGCAGGGGAAGACCTGAATATTGAAGCACTGGTGGCACTGGAACCGGAAGTCGTATATTACAATGCGGCGGATACCGATGATCTGGAAAAACTGGAAAATGCGGGATTGACAGCGGTTGCCTTCTCACCGACAAAGTGGAAGTTTGATGCGATTGAAACATTCAGACAGTGGATTTCCCTGCTGGATCAGATCTATCCGTCCTCATCAAGGAATGCAAAGATTGTGGATCAGTATTCCACGGATACATACAACATGGTTCAGGAAACACTGAAGGATGTGAGCGAACAGCAGAAGGTTCTGTTCCTGTTCCAGTATGATGAGAATGCAATGATCACAAGTTCCTCGAAGTTCTTCGGACAGTGGTGGTGTGATGCGGTCAATGCGGTCAATGTTGCGAAGGATGTTCCTGCGGAAACTTCCAATGCAAAGATCACAATGGAAAATGTATATGAATGGAATCCGGATGTCATTGTCATCACAAACTTCACAAAGGCAACACCGGAAGACCTGTACAACAACACCATCGGTACGGATGACTGGTCCACAGTCAGGGCTGTACAGGATGGCAGAGTATACAAGATGCCGGTTGGTACATACCGCACATATACACCAGGTGTTGATACACCGATGACACTGGAATGGCTGGCACAGGCGGTATATCCGGAATACTTCCCGGATCTGGATGTCAAAGCGGATGTCCGTGCATACTATCATGATCTGTTCGGCATTGATCTGACCGATGAACAGATTGACAGAATGTACACACCAAACGCCGCAGTATCCGAAATGAACTGAGGCTGACTTGAACAGCAGAAAAAGATTTCACGCAATGATGGCAGGCACGGTTTCCGTGCTTGTCATATTTGCCATATATGCCCTGACAACCGGTCAGTATTCCATCCAGCCGGGAGATATTCTGCGACTGTTGGCAGGGAAGGACGTACCTGCCAATGTATTTACCGTGATTGTGAAAATCCGGCTTCCGCGTATCATCATGGCGGTATGTGCAGGGGCGGGACTGGCCGTTGCCGGTGCCTCGTTTCAGGCACTGTTTTCCAATCCGCTGGCTACACCGGATACCCTTGGAACTGCCAACGGGGCTTCCTTTGGGGCTGCCCTTGGGATTCTGCTTGGACTGTCTTCGGCAGGTATTCAGATGCTTGCACTGGTGTGCGGGATCGGGGCTGTGGCACTTGTATTTGTGATCAGTGCCGGAAGTGAAAAACACAGGCCGTCGTTATTATCGATGATTCTTGCTGGACTGGTGATCTCATCCCTGTTTTCCGCACTCGTATCCCTGATCAAATACATAGCGGACCCGAATGATGTATTACCCGTGATCACATTCTGGCTGATGGGAAGTTTTTCATCCACCACATACCGGTCACTTGTTTCAGGCATGCCGATGATAGTGTTCGGCACGGCTGTCATCGTTGCGATGCGCCACAGACTGAATGTGCTGACATTATCCAGGGAGGAAGCGATATCCCTTGGCATTCCCCTGAAAACAACACGTGTGATTGTGATTGTGTGTGCCTCTTTGATTACCGCTTCGGTTGTATCGATGTGCGGTGTGATCGGATGGGTCGGTCTGCTGATTCCCCATCTGTCCCGACTGCTTGTGGGCAATGACAACAGCAGAGTGATTCCGTTGTCATGTTCTCTTGGTGGTCTGTTCATGTTGTGTGTGGATACCCTGGCAAGAACACTGAGCGTTGCGGAGATCCCGGTATCGATTCTGACTGCCGTGATCGGAGCACCGGTATTCATATTCCTGCTGTACAGGAAAGGGGGAATGCGTGCATGAACATCCATGTGGAACATCTGACCTTTGGCTATGATGAAAGAACCGTTTTCAATGATCTTTCCTTTGACCTTCCCGACCACAGCTGCCTGGCAGTCCTTGGTCCAAACGGGGCAGGCAAAACAACACTGTTGCGCTGCCTGCTTGGGTTCGTAAAGTGTCAGGGAAAAATGACATTTGACGGGAAAACAAGAGAACAGATGGAAAAAGGTGCCTTCTGGAAACAGGTTTCCTATGTACCACAGGCCACTCTTTCCACCTTTACCTACAGTGTGGAGGAAACGGTGCTGATGGGACGGACCGGAAGTCTTTCCATCTTTGAAAAACCGAAGAAACATGATTATGAAAAAGCCGAACAGGCAATGAAGCAGGCAGGCATTCTGCATTTACAGGATCGTGATTGTGCATCTTTGTCCGGTGGGGAACTGCAGCTGGTGCATATCGCAAGAGCACTGTGCAGTGATCCCAGACTGATTGTGATGGATGAACCGGAAACCGGACTGGATTTTTCCAATCAGCTGATGGTGCTGGAACTGATACAGAAACTGCATCAGACTCAACAGATCACGATCATATTCAATACCCATTATCCTGACCATGCCCTGGATTACGCCGATCATGCGCTGTTAATCGACAGGCAGGGTCACAGTGTCTTTGGACAGAGTTCAAAGATCATTACAACACATACCATGGCGGATATCTTTGATGTGGAAGTCGAACTGTTCACATCAGGTAAAGACCGCCATGCGATCATCCCCGTTTCAAGGAGAACACAATCATGACAGGTATACAGCAGTCCGTTTCTTCCGCACTCCGTACCCATATCGGCTTTTTCGGGAGAATGAATGCGGGCAAATCCTCACTGATCAATGCATTCACATCCCAGCATGTTTCCATTGTGTCAGACACGGCAGGTACCACTGCCGATACGGTAAAAAAACCGATGGAGATTCACGGCATCGGTCCCTGTGTCTTACTGGATACTGCCGGTTTTGATGATGAGGGAGATGTCGGTGCATTACGTGCCAGGGCATCCTATGCCTCGATTGACGGTTGTGATCTGGCCGTTCTTGTCATGAAGGATCCGGATGATACAACCGCGGAACAGCAGTGGCTGAAGGAAATCCGAAACAGAACAATACCGGTGTGCGGTGTTCTGACCCATTGTGAAACAATGGATGAGGAAACAGTGCAGGAAACCGTTTCAGATATGGAACAGAAGCTTGGGATTGCCGTATTGCCGGTATCGTGTATGACAGGATATGGCATGGACGCTTTCCGTGAACATCTGATTTCCATGGCAAAAGGTATCGCAAAACCACGAAAGGTACTGGATGGACTTGTCAGGGCAGGGGATGTTGTGATGCTTGTCATGCCGCAGGACCCGCAGGCACCTGAGGGAAGACTGATCCAGCCGGAAGTGCAGACAATCCGGGATGCGTTGGATCATGACTGTATCACAATCTGTGTCACACCGGACAGAATCATCGATACACTGGCAAAACTGAAGGAAACACCGGATCTTGTGATTACCGATTCCCAGGTATTCAGACAGGTGTATGATACGATTCCTCACGGTACCAGGCTGACGGGCTTTTCCGTTTTGATGGCGGCGATGAAAGGGGATATCCGTTACCTTGCGGAAAGTGCAAAGGTGATCGAAACCCTGAATGAAAACAGCCGGGTACTGATTGCGGAGGCGTGTTCCCATGCCCCGATGGAAGAGGATATCGGAAGAATCAAAATCCCGCGGATGTTAAGAAAGAAAGCCGGTGAAGGACTGAGGGTGGATATTACGGCTGGTAAGGATTTCACCGATCATCCCGAACAGTATGATCTGATTATTCAATGCGGCGGCTGTATGTTCAACCGGCGGTATATGATGTCACGAATCGATCAGGCAAAACGGCTTGGCGTACCGATGTCCAACTATGGAATTGTGATCGCATATCTGCAGGGAATCCTGGATCATGTGATCATACCGGAATAAAGGAGAAACATATGGAAGAAAACACAAGAATTGCGGTCATTGCGATTGTGGCGGAAAACAGGGATCACATTGAGGAAATGAATCATGTGCTGTCACAGTATGGCAGCTTCATCATCGGAAGAATGGGAATACCGTATCCAAAGAAAAACGTATCCCTGATCTCCATTGCGATTGATGCCCCGGCGGATGTCATCAGTGCCCTGACAGGAAAACTGGGAAACATCGAAGGCATCAATGTCAAAACCGCATATTCCAAAGCATAAGGAAGCCTCAACAGCTTCCTTTTCTGTTAACAGAAAGCTGTACACATCATGTGTACAGCCCTTTGAATTACTTCAGTGTTTCAATGACATGTGTAACGATATCCTCAATCCGGACATCTGTCTTCTCACCGGTTCTTGGCTTGAATTCAACAATTCCATCTCTGATTCCCTTACCGACCGTGATTCTGTATGGAATACCGATCAGTTCCATATCCTTGAACTTGACACCCGGTCTTTCATCTCTGTCATCCATGATGACTTCAATGCCTTTGGCTGTCAGTTCATCATACAGCTTTTCTGCAAGATTGACCTGCTGTTCATCCTTCATGGAAATCACCACGAGTCCGACCTGGTATGGTGCGACTGCCAGCGGCCAGTTAATACCGTTTTCATCCGCATTCTGTTCTGCCAGGGCAGCCATGGCACGGGCAGGTCCGATTCCGTAGGATCCCATCCATACATCCTGAAGCTGGTTCTGCTTATCGAGGTATTTGAGATCCAGTGCCTTGGAATACTTTGTGCCAAGCTTGAATGTGTTGCCGACTTCAATTCCATGCTTGAATTCGATGACACCGCCGCATTTTGGACAGATATCACCCTCCATGATGTTTCTCAGATCTCCATGTCCTGTCAGAGTGAAATCCTTCAGATTGACATTGGCATAGTGGTAACCTGTCTTATTTGCTCCAACAATGAAGTTCTGCATGTAAAGCACTTCCTCATCCGCATAGACAGGGCAGTGAATACCGACAGGTCCGGCAAAACCGATCTGTGCACCGGTTGCCTGTACTACCATATCCGGGTCAGCCAGTTCCACATTTGCGGCATCCAGCATCTTTCTCAGCTTTGTTTCATTGACATCACGGTCACCTCTGACCATGACAGCGACAGGCTTTCCATCCACATTGTAGATCAGTGTCTTGACAAACTTCTTCGAAGAAAGGTGGAAGTGTTCGGATACTTCCTCAATGGTTCTGGAATTTGGTGTTTCCTCGAGGTACATTTCCTTTTCCTCTTCCTTTTCCGCAGGTCTGTCAGGAATGCATGGTGCGACTTCGATATTGCTGGAGAAGTCACAGGAATCACAAAGGACAAGGGTATCCTCACCGATTGGCGTGATGGCCTGGAACTCCTCGGAAAGAAGTCCGCCCATGACACCTGTATCTGCTCTGACAATCCGGTAATCCAGTCCGAGTCTGTCCATGATGTTCTTATAGGCATTGAACTGTTTCTGATAGGCGATATCCAGTCCTGCCTCATCACAGTCAAATGTGTACGCATCCTTCATGATAAACTCACGCACACGGATGAGACCATAACGCGGTCTTGGTTCATCACGGAACTTCGTCTGCATCTGATACAGGGAGAACGGCATGTCCTTGTAGGATCTGATCTTCATCTTTGCGGCAATCGCAAACAGCTCCTCATGTGTCGGACCAAGTACATAGTCCTGACCTTTTCTGTCCTTCAGGGAGAACATGGAGTTTCCAAATCCCTCACGTCTGCCCGAGGAGATATACACATCCTCAGGAATCAGAGCCGGCATCAGAACCTCCTGGCATCCTGTCTTATCCATTTCATCACGGATAATGGCCTCGATCTTCTGCATGACTCTCCATCCCAGCGGCAGCATCATGTATACACCGGCAGAACTCTTTTTAATAAACCCCGCACGTACCAGAAGGTTGGAACTGACAAGTTCCTCATCCTTCACATTTTCACGCAGAGTATAAAAGAAACTGTTTTTTAACTTCATTTCTGTTTTCTCCTTAAACGCTGAAAATTATATCATAGATTGGCTGTACAAAAAGGTTTTAATTGTGTACAATGTTCGAAATTGAAAAATGGAGGGTAAGAAAACATACATGGCAAAGTATTACAGCGAACCATCTCATACATTCAGTGAGTATTTACTGATTCCGGGCTATACAGGACCGGAAAACATTCCGGACAATGTTTCCCTGAAAACACCGCTTGTCAGATACAGAAAAGGTGAGGAACCGGCAATCTCTCTGAATATACCGATGGTATCTGCAGTCATGCAGTCGGTATCGGGTGATCGTCTGGGTATTGCACTGGCTAAGGAAGGCGGCATGTCCTTCATCTTCGGTTCCCAGTCCATTGAATCCCAGGCTGCGATGGTGGCCAGAGTCAAGAACTACAAGGCCGGATTTGTCGTCAGTGATTCCAATATCAAACCGGACGCAACACTTGCGGATGTGCTCGCATTACTTGAGGAAACAGGTCATTCCACAATGGCGGTTACTGATGACGGTACAAGCTCCGGTAAACTGCTGGGTATGGTAACTTCCCGTGACTACCGCATTTCCAGAATGTCCACAGATACACCTGTATCACAGTTCATGACACCAAGAGAAAAACTGGTTGTCGGAGACAGGAACACAACACTGTCTTCCGCCAACGACCTGATCTGGGATCACAAGCTCAACACACTGCCTGTTGTGGATGAAAACGATCATCTGTTATACATGGTATTCCGTAAGGACTATGACTCTCACAAGGAATTCCCGAATGAACTTCAGGATGAGGAAAAAAGACTCATGGTCGGTGCGGGTATCAACTCCCGTGACTATAAGGAAAGAATTCCGGCACTGCTGAAGGCAGGGGTTGACTGTCTTGTCATTGACTCCTCGGAAGGCTATTCCTGCTGGCAGGCAGATACCATCAGATGGGTCAGAGAAAACTACGGTAATTCCGTCAAGATCGGTGCCGGCAATATCGTCGATGAGGAAGGCTTCCGTTTCCTGGCAGATGCAGGTGCAGACTTCATCAAGATCGGTATCGGCGGCGGTTCCATCTGTATCACACGTGAAACAAAGGGAATCGGACGCGGACAGGCAACAGCCGTCATTGAAGTTGCGGCCGCAAGAGACAGATACTTTGAGGAAACCGGCATCTATGTTCCGATCTGTTCCGACGGCGGAATCGTCTACGACTATCATATGACACTGGCACTTGCGATGGGTGCGGACTTCGTCATGCTTGGAAGATACTTCTCCAGATTTGAGGAAGCACCTGGTCAGAAGCTTGTCGTCAACGGCAACACCGTCAAGGAATACTGGGGCGAAGGTTCTGCCCGTGCAAGAAACTGGGGACGTTATGACCTTGGTCAGGGCAAGAAGCTGAGCTTTGAGGAAGGTGTTGACTCCTATGTACCATATGCCGGTACATTGAAGGACAACGTTGCGATGACAACCCTCAAGATCCGCTCCACCATGTGCAACTGCGGTGCTCTGACAATTCCGGAACTTCAGCAGAAGGCAAAGCTGACGCTTGTCTCCGCGACTTCCATTGTCGAAGGCGGCGCACACGACGTTACAGTCAAGCACAACGACAACAGCTACAACAAGTAATTCACACAGGACTTCTGAGATTCAGGAGTCTTTTTTTCATACATACAAAAAGGGCAGCTGTGATTACAGCGTACCCTGTTGTCTATGTCTGATGACTTCTTTTCTGAGATCCGCAAATACCGCATCCTCACCACGCTGTGCGATATCACGCAGTACTGCCTCAAGCATGTCTGCTGTTTTTTCATGCATGTACCGTCTGTCATTGCGGGTCATGTAGTATTCCAGCGCACTGGCCTTTGTATATTTCTCCTTCTGGTAAATCCGGCAGGCCGCAACCCTGTCGCACACCATTTCCACAAAGTACCGGTACGGCATTTCCAGTGGCTGCCAGAGTCCATCCTTCATATCATACCAGTATTCCCAGTGGTGGCGGTTTCTGCCCTTGTGGTGCATCCATCCTGCCGCAAAGCCGAATTGTTCCTTTTCATACATGTAAGGGGAGCGGTTTCCCTGAAAGTACTTCACCGATTCAATGAATTCGGATGGGGAATACTTGGAAAGATCATGCGTCAGCCCCTGTCTGTACAGACCGCAGGCACAGCAGTTTTTCATAACCTCGCGTCTGTGGGTGTTGATCGTATGCAGGTGCAGAAAGAACCTGCGTATCGTACCGTACTGAATTCCGTTGTCACTCATACGCTGTATTTTAAGTCGATTCCCTTTCCCATGCAACAAAACATCCCCAAAACATTTCCGAATCATGGTAGAATAGCACGTAGGAGAAAAGAAATGAAAAGAAGTCAGGAACGTGAAAAGGCAATGATTGCCGTATATCAGTATCTGCTTGTCAACCGTGACGTGGATACGCTGATTGAAGATACATATGACAGAAAGATCGCACAGGTGGATGAATACTTCCGTGATATCGTGCACAATGCGGTCGATGAGGAACAGCGGTATGCCTCCTATATCAACGAGGTTCTGAAGGAGGGATGGAACTACGACCGTCTCGGTACGATTGAAAAGGCCATTCTGCTGTGCGGATGTGCGGAATTTGATCTGAAACAGACACAGGCAGCCGTGATTATTGACGAATACGTGGAACTTGCGAAGAAGTTCTGCGATGAGGATACATACAAACTGATCAACCGGGTACTGGATATCATATGAGCCGCAGGATCATCCCTGTCAGCACCCTTGTGCATTATCTGAAGGGATCACTGGAAAGTGATCCTGTATTGCATGGCGTGCTTGTGGAGGGCGAAATTTCAAATCTGAGAAAACCATACAGCGGACACTGGTATTTTTCCCTGAAGGATTCCAGATCGTCCATTTCCTGTGTGATGTTTTCGTCGTATAACAGACGTGTCAGCTTCCCGGTTCAAAACGGAGACAAGGTTGAAATCAGAGGCGATGTATCGGTATATGAATCCACCGGTTCCCTGCAGATCAATGTCAGTGCCATGCGTCAGGCAGGCATCGGCGATCTGTACGCAAGACTGGAAGAGCTGAAAAAGAAAATGCAGGAGGAAGGCCTGTTTGATGAGGCACATAAAAAACCGCTTCCCGCATACCCGATGGATATCGCCCTTGTGACAGGAAACAACACCGCCGCAAGAGAGGATGTGCTGATCACATTTGCAAAGCGCTGGCCATGCGCCAGGATCACGGAATATCCCGCACCGGTACAGGGACCGGAAGCTCCACCGAAAATCATTGAGGCACTCAGAAAAGCCGATCAGCACCAGCATGATGTGATTCTGCTTGTACGCGGGGGCGGCTCGATTGAGGACCTGTGGTGCTTTAACGATGAGAATCTGGCCAGGGTCATCTATGATCTGAATACCCCGATCGTGACCGGAATCGGGCATGAGATTGACTTTACGATAGCGGACTTCACCGCCGATGTGCGTGCCAATACGCCAACCGGGGCAGTGGAGACAGCCGTACCGGATATCCATGAGGTGCAGCACAGACTTGAAACATACCGGAACCGGCTTGTTTCGGATATGAACTACCGGATTGAAAACCAGCGGATTCATCTGGACCATCTTTCATCCGGACCTGTGTTTGCCCACCCGGAAAGACTGTATGAAGGATATCAGAATGTCCTGCAGGTGCAGTATGCAAAACTGATGAAACTGCCGGTACGGATTGAAAAGGAAAAATACAGACTCTCGCTTCTCCATCACCGTTTTACTTCCTACAGCACAACCTGTATGAGCGGCCTGTCAATGGAAGTCCATACAAAACAGGCGGCACTGCTGCACTGGTGGGAAGAGAAATACAGAGCGGAAACAGAACAGATCAAAGCGGATAAAAAGGCACTGATTGAGCACATCCATACTCATATCAGCCAATCCGGTGATAAAATGAAAATGAACAGTGCACTGCTGGATGCGTATTCCCCTTTAAAGGTCATGGCAAGAGGATACAGTGTTATCAGTAAAGACGGGAGTACGGTCAGTAACGCACAGCAGATCAGCAACGGAGATCATGTGGATATCCGTCTGTCCAAAGGCAGTCTGAAGGCTGTTGTAGAAGAGGTATATCATGGCAGAGAAGAGAATGAAATTTGAACAGTCCATGGCAAGACTGGATGAGATTGTCAGTGAACTGGAAAAGAATGAAAAACCACTGGACGAATCCATCAGACTGTTTGAGGAAGGTCTGAAGCTTGTCAGTGCATGCAATGAGAAACTCAATGCATTTGAAGCACAGGTAAAGGAAATCATGAAGGAAAACGGTGGTGAGGAAGATGCGGATTGAAGAAGTTCTGAGACAGCAGATTGCATATGTCAGTGATTCAAGGGTCAGGGATGCGATGGAGTATTCCCTGCTTGCCGGAGGGAAGAGAATCCGTCCGAATCTTCTGTATGCCGTATTGAACGGATATGGAAAACAGGATAGTCTGGGTGACTGCTTTGCGGCAGCCATTGAGATGATTCATACATATTCTCTGATTCACGATGATCTGCCGGCAATGGACAACGATGATCTGAGAAGAGGCAGACCGACATGCCATAAGCAGTTTGATGAGGCAACCGCCATCCTTGCCGGAGACGGACTTCTGACATATGCATTTGAAACGGCACTGCGTTCACAGGTGCCTGCGGAAACGGCAGTGAAGTGTGTGCGCATGCTTGCACAGATGGCAGGACCTGACGGTATGGTACATGGACAGGATCTGGACATGAACGAAGATGCACAGTCGGACTGGGCATACCTGAAGGAAGTGCACAACTATAAAACCGGATGCCTGTTGAGCATTCCCCTGATGATCGGCGCGTGTGTCAGTGATCAGAGTGATGAAGTCATTGAAACATGGCACACAATCGGTACAACCGTCGGATTGGCATTCCAGATTCAGGATGACATCCTGGATGTGGAACTGTCACCGGAGGAATTCGGGAAGTCCAATTCGGATCAGAGAAACGGAAAGGTCACTTCCGTTACCCTGCTTGGAAAGGAAAAGGCTGAGGAAATGATGAATGACCTGTATTCACAGGCGATCAATACAATCCGTGAAATGAAGGGATTTGATGGTGCCGCACTTGTGGCGATGATCGAAGAAATCCGGAATAGAAGAATCTGACAAGGAGGAATTATGGACCTGACTGAAATTCGGAATCCCGATTTTCTGAAATCGATGAGTATGGAAGAACTCGAGGATCTGGCACGGGATATCCGTACATTCCTGATTCATTCCATATCGAAAACCGGGGGACATCTGGCCTCCAACCTGGGTGTGGTGGAACTGACCATTGCCCTGCATTATGTATTTGATTCACCGCGTGACCGCATCTTTTTCGATGTCGGGCACCAGTGTTACACCCATAAGATTCTGACGGGCAGAGCGGAACGTTTCAACACCCTGCGCCAGTACCGCGGTCTTTCCGGCTTTGAAAAGCGGAAGGAAAGCGTGCATGATGTCTGGGAGGCGGGACACAGCTCCACGTCCCTCAGTGCGGCCCTTGGCATGGCTGTAGCGCGTGATCTCGACGGGGATGACTATTGTATCGTCCCTGTGATCGGAGACGGCGCATTGACCTCCGGAATGGCTCTGGAGGCGTTGAATGAAATCGGCAGTGAGAAGAAACGGATGATCATCATCTTCAATGACAACAACATGTCGATTTCAAGAAATGTCGGTGCACTGACATCCGCATTTTCAAGACTGCGTTCTTCACGCGGTTATCTGAATATCAAAAAGAATCTGAAGAGAAACCTCAAAAACACGGCAGTCGGCGAAAACCTGTACAAGGGACTTGTATCGATGCGTGATTCCATCAAGGATCAGGTTGTGGATAAGGGGATCTTCGGTGAATACGGCATCGACTATATCGGACCGGTGGACGGACACAACATCCACGATCTGGTACAGGTGCTCGAAGCGGTCAAAGACCATGAGGGACCGATTGTCGTACATGTGATCACAAGAAAGGGAAAAGGCTACGCACCGTGTGAAAATGACCGTACCGGTTACTGGCACGGCGTCGGTCCGTTCAACCCTTCCACCGGCAGACCGCTCCACGACACGCCTGCAGGATATCAGCCATGGGCTGCGGTCATGACAAAACAGGTGATGAAGGAAGCTGCGGCTGACAGTAATGTGGTCGCGATCACACCTGCCATGGCCAACGGTTCCTGCCTCAATGCCTTTTTCGCAAAATATCCGAAACGCAGCTTTGATACGGGAATTGCGGAAGAACATGCGGCGACCTTTGCGGCATCCCTTGCCCTGAACGGCAAGCGTCCGTACTATGTTGTCTACAGCTCCTTCCTGCAGAGATGTTATGATCAGATCAACCATGACATTGCCAGAATGGATGCGCCGGTTGTCATCGGTGTGGACCATGCGGGGATTGTCGGCAGTGATGGGGAAACACACCATGGCATCTATGATGTCGGACTGCTCACAGGCATGCCGAATATGATTGTATCCCAGCCGTGTGACGCAAATGAGACCATGGACCTTGTACATACCGCATTTGCGACAAAACATCCGTTTGCGATCCGCTTTGCCAAAAACGTGATTCCCTTTGATGAGTCATACAATGCAAAGATCATTGACATCGGCTCATGGACCATGTTCAACGATGAGCCGGATCACACAGTTGCGGTCCTGACCTATGGTGAAAATGTCATTCATGTACTGGAAAAGGTAAAGTCCAACCATCTGCCTGTTACGGTTGTCAACTGCCGTTTCTTCAAACCGCTGGATAAGAACATGATCCGCACACTGGCAGAAAGAAACATGAGATGCATCACCTATGAGGGGGATGCCCTTGTGCATGGCCTCGGTTCACTCATCCTGGAATATGCAAATGCAAAAAATATTTCAATTTCTCTGCGTAGAATTGGAATTCCTGACATATATGTTCAGCATGGGAGTGAAAGATTGCTGAGGCGTGAACTTCATATTGACATGAACACGCTGATGGACGAAATCGAAAAAGAACTGAAACTATGATCAAACATCTTTACATTCAAAACTTTGTACTGATTCAGAAACTCGCACTGGATTTCGAAGACGGATTCAGTGCTTTTACCGGTGAAACCGGTGCCGGTAAATCCATTCTGATCGATGCCATTTCCCTGTTGTGTGCGGAACGAAGCTCCGCCTCCCTTGTCGGAAAGGACGGCGACAGGGCAATTATCGAGGGAACCTTTGATCTGACCCGTGATCCACATGCACAGGATGTGCTGAAGGAAGCCGGGTTTGAATGTGAACCGGAAGTCACATTCACAAGAGAGATCACATCCTCCGGCAGGAATACCGTGCGCATTGATCACAGGGTGGCCTCACTGTCACTGTTGAAGGAGTGCCTGTCCAACCAGGTTGACATCCATGGTCAGCGGGACAATTCCTACCTGCTCAATCCAAACAATCATCTGCATCTTGTTGATGAGTACCTCAATGACAAAGAGTCTGTAGAACAGGTGAAGAAGGCCTATGGTATCTATCATGACCTGTGTGAACAGAAGGAAGCCCTTTTACATGTGACATTCAATGAGGAGGACCTCGAATATGCCAGATATCAGATTGCCGAGATTGAAAACGCGGATCTGAAAGTCGGTGAGGATGAGGAGCTGGAAGAGAAGGAAAAGCGGTATCAGAGTCTCAGGGATTCCTATGAGAAGCTTTCCGAAATCTCACAGCTGTATGAAAATGAGGTTTCCGGACCACTGTATGAAATGAACCGACTGCTTTCCTCGATCCGTTCCGATACCTTTGAAAAGGTTGCGGACACGGTCAATGACTGTTACTACAGCCTTGAGGATGCGATGCATACATTAGCGGATATCAGGGATGACATGGATCTTTCTGAAGAGGAAATCAATGCGATGGAAGAACGTCTGTTTACCATCAGCCGACTCAAGCGTAAATACGGACGTACGATTGAGGACATCCTTGCCAGAAAGGATGAACTGCAGAAAACCGTGGAAAGCTTCTCCGATCGGGAAAAGGCAATTGCACAGATGGACAGAAAGATTGAAGCGGCACTGCAGGAATACAATGCCTGTGCAGAGAAACTCAGTGAACTGAGAAGGAAGGGTGTCGTATCCCTGGATCGGGAAATTCAGGTTCATCTGAAGGATCTGATGCTGGAGAAAGCAGCATTCAGAACCGTGTTTATCGATGAGGATCATCCGACTTCCCATGGCAGTGAAACATGTCAGTTCCATGTGTCCATGAACAGAGGCGATACACTCAAACCATTACATAAAACAGCCTCCGGTGGTGAATTAAGCAGACTGATGCTTGGGCTGAAAGTCATCTTTACAAAGCTGCAGGGCATTGACACGGTGATCTTTGATGAGATCGATACCGGTGTATCCGGACCTGTGGCGACCGCCATCGGAAAGAAGATGAAGTCTCTTTCTGAAACATGTCAGGTATTTGCGGTAACCCATCTTGCCCAGGTTGCGGCCTGTGCGGATCACCATTACTTCGTATCCAAGGCGGATGACGCCAACGCGACAAGAACCTCGGTCAGACAGCTTGATTATGACGGTATTCTGCATCAGCTGGCACTGATTGCCAGCGGTGTGATCAGTGATGCCTCACTGTCTGCCGCAAAAGAACTGTATGAAAGGAATCATGGCTGATGGCCAGGGTATACTTTCATGTCGATCTCAATGCGTTTTTTGCCAGTGCGGAAATTCTGTTGAATCCATCATTAAAGGGCAAACCGATGGCAGTGGCGGGAAACACCCGCAGAAGTGTTGTCTCCACGGCCAGCTATGAAGCCAGAAAATACGGTGTACACAGCGGTCAGTCCATTCAGGAGGCAGTACGTTTATGTCCGGATCTGATTATTCAGGAAGGGCATTACCACTACTATGAGGATCTTTCCTCGCAGTTCATGGCCATTATCAACAGCTATACCGACAGGGTGGAACAGGCATCGATTGATGAGTGCTACGTGGATATGACCGATGTGATCCGCAGGTATCCAAAGCCATTGGATCTGGCATGGGAATTACAGCAGAGAGTACTGAAGGAAACAAAGCTGCAGTGTTCCATCGGGATCGGACCGAACATGTTTCTGGCCAAAATGGCATCGGATATGAAGAAACCGATGGGCATTACGGTACTGCGGATCCGGGATGTGCCGCAGAAGATGTGGCCGCTGCCAATCGGAGATATGCGCGGGATCGGGAAAAAGACACTGCCGTACATGGAGGATCTCAACATCCATACCATCGGAGATCTTGCCAACTATCCGCATCCGGAATTACTGAAACCGGTATTTGGAAAGAATACGGAAGAGATCATGGAACGTGCCAGAGGCATTGACCATTCAGAAATGATCTTTGACTGGGAATCCAAATCCATGGGTATTTCGGAAACGATGCTTGAGGATATCACGGATTATGATGAAATCCGCGGTGTGTTCCGGATCCTGGCAAGGACGCTGTCAAAACGGCTCAAGGAAGCCAACAAAGCCGGATACAGAGTCATGATCCGCATCTGTTATCATGACCTGCATAACGCCGACCGCTCGCATACATTAAAACAGCCGGTGTGGCGGGCAGATGATCTGTTTGTACAGGCAATCTCCCTGTTTGATGAACACTGGGAGGAAGGGGAAGCCGTAAGACTGCTTGGTATTACGGTATCCGACTTCGCATCGGAAAGTGACATGGCAACCCAGCTGAACCTGTTTGATATGCCGGAGGATATCCATGAGGAAACACGACATGTCATTGCGGATCTCAACCATCAGCTTGGCAAAAAGGGATTTGTACGTGCAAGTTCCCTTCTGGAGAAAAATAAATGAAGACGGATGAGGCACTGCAGGAATATCTTGTTCACCTGCAGATGAACCAGGGCAAAAGCATACGTACGATTCAGTCGTACCATGAGGATCTGAACCAGTATCTTTCCTGCATGCATGACTTCGGAATAGATGATGTGGAACAGATTCACCTGAAGGATATCGAGGAGTATCTGACCCTCTGTCATCATCAGGGAAAACAGAATTCCACGATCATCCGTTATGCGGCAAGCATCCGTTCATTCCATCATGATCTGAGTTTCATGTATGGATTTGCGGATCCTTCCGACAACCTTGAGGTATCGGGAAAAACACAGCGATTACCGGATGTCTGTACGGTGGAGGAAATCACACAGCTGATGAACTCCTTTGACGACAATGATCCGGTACAGGCCATTGACCATGCACTGCTGGAAATGATCTATGCCTGTGGGTTACGGGTATCGGAAGCCGTATCTTTAACACTCAACAGAGTGGACCTGGAAACCGGGAAACTGAAGGTGCTTGGCAAAGGAGACAAGGAGAGAATCATACCGATTCCTACCGGTACAAAACAGATTGAAAAACAGTATCTCAATACCATCCGGCCGATTGCCATGCATAAAAAAACAAACCTCTTTTTCATCAACATCCACGGTCGTAAAATCACATCGAGACACGTGGAGCTGTTATTGGAAAGAAAACGTGAGGAACTGCATTTCTCATCGCATATTACACCGCATAAGCTGCGTCACAGCTACGCAACACACATGCTTGAAGCAGGAGCGGATCTGAGAACCATTCAGGAGATCCTTGGACACAGTGATATCTCAACCACGGAAATCTACACCCATGTTCATAACCGGCAGATGTTTGACAGCTACCATCATCACCATCCCGGCAATGACATGAAACCACTGAAATTCAAAAAATGAAGCCTGTTGTCATGACAGGCTTTTGACTTACAGCAGGAATATGGCAGGAAGAAAACGGAAAAGCAAGGGACTGTATCCATACGCCAAAGCTGTATTCCCATATGGAGTTCAGAGAAACGGATGAACAGCTGCTTCAGATGCCTGAAATACAGTCAGCCAATCTGAACAATGCATGAAAACTGCCTCAGACATGGCATATACATGATTTATAATCTGAAAAGAGGTAACTGAATCATGTATGAACTGAAATTTGATGAGAAACAATATGAAATCCGTAATCTGTCATTGAATGACATTCCGTTTGAAGTACGCTGTTATGAGGATATCGTTTACTGTATGAATCCTGTCAGTGATCTTCAACGGATGCATATCTACGTCCCGGAATGTTATTACCATGACGGCACAATCAACGGGTATGGACTTCATACAGCCCCTGTATTCATGCCGAATACGGTAGGGGGATACAGAGAAGGGCCTGCCATGAAAGCCGGAACAGATGTACATACCGGGAAAGCCAACACTGCATTACAGGCACTCATGCATGGGTATGTGGTCGTCTGTGCAGGGATACGGGGAAATAATACGGTGGATGAAGCACAGCACCATACAGGACGTGCACCGGCACTGATCGTGGATATGAAGGCCGCGATCCGCTATCTGCGTCATAACAGGAATCTGATTCCGGGAAATGTTGAACAGATCATCACAAGCGGTACATCTGCCGGTGGTGCATTGTCCGCTTTAACCGGTGCTTCCGGGAACAGTATGGACTATGAACCATACCTGAACGCAATCGGTGCCGCAGATGAGCGGGATGATATCTTCGGGGCAAACTGTTACTGTCCGATTCACAACCTTGAACATGCGGATACCGCATATGAATGGATGTTTGAAAAGGAACATGAATACCATGTGCCAAAATGGGACCGCAGCTTTGATCCGCCAAAGATCACAATCATTTCCGGCATGTTAAATGCAGCACAGCTTGCCATATCCAGACAGCTGAAACAGCAGTTTCCATCCTATGTCAATTCCCTGCATCTGAAGGATGAAAACGGAACAGAACTGACACTGGATGAAAAGGGAGAGGGGACATTCAGGGATTATATCATATCCTGTCTTCTTTCTTCCGCCACAAAGGAAAAACAGACACATGACTCCTGTGACAGATTAAAGGATCTGGCAGTGGCAGGGAGTGCCATTGATGAACAGGATTACATCACATTTGACGGAAATACAGCAGTCTCACTGGACTGGAACAGATTTATCACAAAGATCACAAGGATGAAGGCAGTACCAGCATTTGATCATCCTGACTGTGTATCTCCGGAAAACAGAGAATTCGGAGATGAGACTGTATATTCCAGACACTTTACGGATCATGGCATGTGTTATGATACAGTCAATGCACAGCGTGCAGATGAAAAGGTGGTAAAGCTGTTGAATCCGACACAATACATCGGAACATGTGATACCGCGAAACACTGGCGGATCCGTCATGGTTCATTTGACCGTGATACGGCACTGGCAATACCGGTCATACTCTCCATTCTGTTAAAAAACAGAGGATATGACGTCGACTTTGCATTACCATGGGGAATTCCACACAGTGGTGATTATGATCTCAATGAACTGTTTGCCTGGATCGATCAGATCTGCAGGAAAAACGGATCACTCAGATGACTGCTTCAACAGGCAGTCTTTTTTAACCGTTCAAATCAAACACGTGAAATGTCAATACTGAACAATGGTCATCTTTTCGGGTAAAATATTTAAGAGAGGTAATTATGGAAGAACAGAATACAAAACCACACTGGATTCATGATACAGAAGATGATCCGATGTCTGTTACAGGAATCAGATATCTTGTCAGCTGCATATGTTCTGAATGTGGATATCATTCAAATATGGAAAAGTCGGTCTGTCCGAACTGTAAAGCAAAGATGAAATGATGAATTGCAGAAAGACTGTATCTTTAAAAATCGCATAACATACATTATGCGAAGTAGTATTTAAAATTCAATATGATACCTGATACCTTCATAAATGAGATGATATCAGGTATTTTCTATATCCGTATAACCTGATCCATTGCTCTTTTGAACAATATACTGTGGTACTGTCATTATGCATAGCTTATTGTTCGCACACGGAAAAACGACTTCCATCTGTTAGTCCACATCCTTCCTGTTGATGATGACAGATGATGAAAGCCGGTTTTCCTGATGATTGTAAAACGAACGAAGATTGACATCGACTGCGCTGCGAGCGACAGTAACAGCGTCAGTGATCTGTCATCCATAATATGTCATGAATTCAGAAAGAAAGCAAGTGAATTGTTCGTATTGAACGATGCATGAATGTATCTTTTTCTTTCCGATTCAGGAAAAGGAAACGGTTATGTTCCACTTCCCTCTTTACATGTGAATCAGATCACAAATTTATTTCTTTAATACAAACGGTTCTCCCGGTGCAAGTATTCTGATTCTTTCCGGGTTGATGACACGATCCATCAGATTCTGCGGATTACCGTTGAATGGCGTCATTGCCGGAGCGTCAACACATCCCCAGTGAATACAGATCAGCTGTGCATCCGGGTATGTATTTGCCAGTCTGATTGCCCCTTCCAGAGTGATATGCCACTCATTATCCGCAAAGTCAAACAGAATCACATCCGGGTCCGGCATGTGCAGCTGGGATTCCAGGAGTCTGGAATCACCCGGCATCCAGATGGTTCCATCTTTTGTATCCAACCAGTATCCGCAGTAATCCTTTTCCTCCCAGACTCTGTACTGATATTTTGCGGATCCGTTCTGCCAGTTATGTTGAGCAGGCGTTAATGTGACTTTGACATCCTGGATCTGAAAGGATTCATGGATATCATGTCCGATACCGTTCAGCCCTTCCTTTACCATTTCCCCTGCCACGTAATGCGGTGCGTGCCAGCTTTTACATACGGATTTTAAATCTCTGCATGTCATACGGCTGAAGTGGTCATTGTCAATGTGTGTGATCATGACTGCGTCCAGTACAGGTACATCCTCCGGTTCAATCGGCATTTCCATCAGTAACGGCATGTCAAATCCTTCCAGCAGAGGGTCAATCATCATGACGGTACCACGGGAGTTGATCATGGCGCCGCCGTTTCCAAGCCATGTGACTTCTGTATGATCCATCTTTTCAAATGCGCTGTGTTCAATCTTCTTTGTGTCCGGTGCCAGTGCCTGTCCTTTTTCGTTGATTCTGATATTCATTGATGTTCTCCTTCTTTACAGTTTTTGATTATCCATGAAAACAGAACACAGACAACAGACGTTTCAATGAAAAAGTCCATTTCTGGACTATGTTGATCAACTGTCTGTCAAAGATACGGATTCCCTTATGTTTCACCCTGTGCGAACAGTTTTTCCATGCCGATACCACGCAGCTGTTTGAATGATTCTGAGCTTTGAAATCAATTTGCTCGTCCCACGAGTAGCTGTAGGAAGGATTGGAACAGGTAAAACAACGGTTCACCTGTTTATAACACTTCTTCTTACGTGTACCGACGTTGATATCAAC
>JBJEFE010000008.1:0-60091 GCA_051873755.1 Bulleidia sp.
ATTAAGTGAGCCGCGCGCTCTCACCTAACTTACACAGATTAGTTTACACTCTCGGTTTTTGAATATTCTCAATACGTAAGATGTCTTTAGTTATCTACAGATCATGATAGATTGCCATTTGAATCGTTTAACATAAAGGAGAATATTATGCATAAACGTTTAAAATCATTATTGGCAACAATCTGTGCCATTTGTATCAGTTTCAATTTTGTGTCTGTAAATGCAAAAGGAACAGATCCTAAATGCAATTTAAAAGGATTCATTAGCTGAGTAGACTGAGTAGATCGGAACTCAGCACAGGTTATCATCATCTTTCTAAGCATTTGACAATGCTCGTTACTGAAAGGAGGAAGTATGGAATTCTTCACTCAAACAGCATTTGCTTTTGCTGTAATCGGGTATATTTACAGCATCAAAGACCATAGAAAAAGATCAAATATCATTCTGTTAATTTTTTCAGTCATATGTCTAACTGCTTATGAAGTAACCTATCTTTATCTACTTTTTATGGAAGAACTTAATTGGGTCAAAACAGTAGCGTTGATATCCGTAATCTGTTTTTCCATATTCTCCGTCAAGCACTATTTATCTTGACTATCTAAAATTGTATATGCTTGGGGGGTCGATATCAGAAACATATGGTCAATGATTTTTGGCTGAAACATGGCTTTTAAAGATCTTTATGGTGTCTCTTCTTGATACAAAAAAATGTCATCCGGTATTGTGATCATATGCCGCGAAAGCCACTTGATAACCGGTAAACTCCCTGCTATGCTTTTGTGCTCAGTGCTGCTGGACAGCTAATTCCTGCGTACTGAGCGCTTTTTTGAGGGTGCAGGGAATTAGGATCCGATTGTCAGGTGGACGTGGAATAGCACAGACATTCTGAACGATCCTTTCATATGCCTGTTATATATCAATAACCTCACGTTATTTCACAATCGATTATGACCACACCTCATACAGTTTTGGAGAGCCCTTTTGATATGATTCACCATCAAAAAAGCGCTGGCATTGTTTGCGCCATACGCTTGAGATCGGTCCAGGGTCTTAACTTAATGACATTGCCTGATCAGTGGATTTTCAAATTCTTCAGATTTCCTCTTTCATGATGGTACTGATTCTGTTTTCCTTTAACATGGAAAGGGATTGGAGGGCGGAAATCACATACAGCATAAAGGAAATCATCGTAATCAATGCAAGTGGAAGAATATGCAGTTTCGGATACTGATTCTGTAACAGAAACAGGATCAGGAGATCCGGAATGATCACACATAACAGAGGAACAAATCTGATCTGAAGATACTGTCTTCGTATCTGTTGTGCGCTGATATTCTGACTCATCAGGATGACAAATGCCTGTCTGTATCCATCTGTTTCCCTGCCGGTGATCACAAATACACCGATACATAACAGTACTGTAATGATGATGGTAAAACCTGTAAACAGATATCTGTAGATTTCAGATTCCTTCATCTGTTTCAGCCTTTCTTCAAACAAAGGAGAAGATACCTGAAAGGAAGCGTCAGAAAGGAATGTTAACTGTTGTGACATGTGTTCAAAGCTGCCTTTGATTTCAAACAGCTGCGGATCTTTTACAAAGGCACCGTACAGGGAACCACCAGGAGGCATCGGGATCTGTTTGAGATATTCCACAATATCATCCATATTGTAATATATCTGCATGGCTTTCGTATCTGTTTCTTCAACCATGCCTGTTACTGTAACAGGGATGGTCCATACGGTCTGTTCCAGTTGGATATCAAGATTCAGATTCTGATCTTTCCAGTCACCATTGAATATGGTTTCTGCAGCGTTCTGATTGATCAGTACATGCAGGCCTTCCGGAAGACTTCCCCTGATTGGCAGATGAGAACTGTTTTGCGGATACGGATAGATACCTGCCGCATATTCCGTGTTGTCATTGACAACCGGCAGGAAGGATGGAATCTGCGTTGCTGAAAAACCTGCCTGTTGTAAGGATTCCAGGCTGTCAGCTTTGACATAGATCATATCCGCGTTCAGGGTATGTGTTGAATCAGGAATCTGAAATACGATCTGTTTCAGAATGGATGATCCCTGTGAAAGGGTCAGAAGAAGTGCAAACAGCACAGTAAACAGCACACTCTTTTTCCCTGTGATTTTACGCAGCAGCTGACTGACACTCTTGTGATCCACGGATACGTTCTTTTCTTTTGCAAAGGTACCGTCTGTTTCATGCAGGGTGGTGGTAAGCAGACTGTGATCCGTAATGGATATGATATGATCCGCATACTGTTCCACCGCATCCTTCTGGTGTGTTGCCATGATCACGATATGATGTCTGGAATACTCCTCCAGAAGACGCATGACAATCTGTCTGTTTTCGATATCAAGTGATTCCGTTGGCTCATCACAACAGATCATTCCCGGTTCTCCAATCAGTGCTCTGGCAATCCCGACTCTCTGTTTCTGACCGCCGCTGAGCTCATCGGGATAATGATCCAGAATATGATCAATCTGCAGTGTTTCAAGCAGTTTTCTGTTTTCCTCACTGCATGGTTTTCCAAGGAATATGTTATCCATCACATTCAGTTGTGTAATCAGTTCATAATTCTGAAAAATGGTCATGATGGAACTGTCTGTATGGCATGAGCCTTCATCCAGACTGTCAAATCCGGCAATGATGTTCAGCAGTGTGGACTTACCGGAACCTGATTCTCCCCACAGGGCATATAACCCCGGTCTGTCAATGGAAAGTGATATATCAGAGAAGATATTCTGTTTTCCAAATGACTTTGTGCCGTGTTCAATTCTCAACATGACTTTACCTTCCCGCAATGATTCTTTCCAGCACAGTCATGAATATACCTGTAAAGAGGGAAACGATCAGAAGAAGTGGAAGGCTGAATGTCATGAATGGCTGATAGTAATGCTGTGATGCGAATGTGTTGATCAGATTACCGGCAGGTCCTGCAATCACAGCTGCCAGAATGCATGAGAGAATCATGATCATGCATGTTCTCAGGATGTTTTCCAGCAATGGGGAATATCCGTAGACATGCAGGATATTCTTTTCCCTGACCATTTTCCTACGATAGAACAGTTCGGAAATGATATACATGCATGAAATGATCACAATAACGATGACACCATAGATCATAAGACCTGATGGGGACTGGTAGAAGGCATGTTCCTGACCAAGTCCTTTGCCCTGATAGACGGTGATATCCACATTCGGTTTATGGAAGAAATCGTCCAGTTTCTGCGCAATGGCTGAATAGTCACTTCCCGGCTTTACGATAAAGCGCACATAATCCAGTCTCATCTCATGTTGATCCTGTACCACTGCGTCAAACAACGGATTTTTTCCCGGACCGTGATTGAAGAATACCATATGAATCACATCGTTATGGATTCCTGCTACAGCTGCGATCTTTACCTCGATTGGCTCATATACATGTTGGGAAACGGTGTCATATGCGTTTCTGTAATACTGTGTACCCAGTACCATGGTTTTGCCAATGAGCTGTTCATAGGAGTCATATCCTTCGTTTTTCATATAAAGGTCCGCTGTATTCTGATCAATGATCACACTGTCATCCTCTGGAATACTTCCACAGATCAATGGCAGGTCAATATATCCATTGGTCAGATCAAATACCTGAATACGGGAAGTTCTGGCAAGTTCAGTATACAGATACGTTCTTTCTCCCGCATCAGTCACGGAAAGACTGTCAGAAGGGATCAGAACAGGAGAATCCACAGGATGATCCGCAAAAGCGATCTCATCTGAAACAGGGCCGTAGGCTTTCGCATCAAACTGCTTCATTCTCTGATACTCCAGATCCATGTATGCGTCCGTATCAGAAACATACTGACTGCTGTTGAACATTTCAACAGCGATGATTTCCGGATTGTCATTGACTGCCTGAACAATATCGTCATAGGCAAACAGATCTTCTGTTGTCATGCCGGTATATTTCACACGATATCCGGATATGGTTTCTCCTGCTGCACTGGTAGTCT
This sequence comes from Bulleidia sp., assembly GCA_051873755.1. Taxonomy (GTDB): domain Bacteria; phylum Bacillota_I; class Bacilli_A; order Erysipelotrichales; family Erysipelotrichaceae; genus Bulleidia. The sequence continues at coordinate 4,009 of JBJEFE010000008.1, forward strand.
CTTCCGGAAGGGAGACAATCATGTTTTCTCCATTTGCGAATGTTTCGCTGTAATCACTCTGTTTCGATACATTTCCATACAGATTGCAGAAGGTAAACAGAGAGAAGATACATACGGCAGACAGAAGAATCTGACCACATGTATGTGGAATACGTGAAGTCATGTTCGTAACCGACAACATGAACGTATCCTTCAGACTCCGCTTTTCCATTCTGTTTCCCGCATGGGATTTCTGTTTTTCTGTGATGATTTCATCTTTGACAACAATCCCCTGTTCCATGGTAATGATACGGTCTGCGTACTGTTGTGAAAGCAGGATATCATGTGTGACAAGGATAATCTGAATATGATCAGACAGTTTTTTCAGCTCTTCCATCAACAGGACGGTATTGTCATGATCCAGTGCGGCAGTCGGCTCATCGCATAACAGAAGTCCCGGTTTATGCAGTAATGCACGGATGAACTGCACACGTTTCTTCTGTCCGTTGGACAGCTTCTTCACTTTTCTGTTTTTCTGTTCCACCAGGCTGAATTCATTCAGGTAGTGGTCAATATCATTCCTGTCATCACTTACCAGCAAAAGGTTATCCAATACTGTCATATCCTCAAACAGGTTGAACTCCTGTGTGAGATAATCAAATTCAGGAACGTTCTCTATCGTACCTTCATACGCACTTCTTCCTGCAATGATATTCATCAGTGTTGTTTTTCCACAACCGCTTGGCCCAAGAATCACAGTGATGCCATTGGAAGAAAGATCCAATGTAATCCCTTTCAGCGCCTGCACATCATTATTCCGATTGTGATATGTTTTACGGATATTATTCAGTTTCATATGTCCCTCCATTATAGAAAAGGGATGGAAATACCTGATTCCATCCCTGTGTTTGTAATCAGAAATGATGATGCAGATCAGAAATCATATCCATGACATACAGTTCCTGTCTGTGTGGAAGTGGAACTATAACCATAATTACAACAGTCACATCTGTAAGTCACAGTTACGGATCTTTTCTGAATCATATCAGTGCCATATACATGATGTGTACATTTGACTTCGTGGTCATTATACCAGGCACCATAAGAAGTGGAGACAATACTGAGAGTTCCATTTCCACATTTATTACATACGCGGGCATATGTGGATATGTCCTGTAATACTTCAGCCTCATGCACAGTGCAATCACGAGAATGTTCAGAATGATTTTCGGCTGAAACAGGCACTGTATTGATAAAAGCAATTCCCACAACAAGAGCACATTCGGAAAGTTTTCTTAAAATACTGTTTTTCATAATATTTCTCCCTGATCCTTTTGTGATTATAAGCATGTTTTGATCATATTTGAATTATACCATTACAGGTTATGATGCGGTTTACTGTCATTCTGTAAAATTCGGGCGGATTTCATGGATTTTTTACAGGAAAATGCGAAAGTCTGTTATCTGTCGTAAAGATTTTTCCGATACAGAATACCGTATGGAAATGGATACCGTTCTTTCAGTTTTGTCATTTTCATGGTCGGAACAGAAGAGCTCCATTTTTCAAAACAAAGCAGAAGGTGGTTATTTCTGACACACGCATTGATTGTATGAATATTGACATACGAATCATGAGGAATGATTGTATTCTGTTCTCCCTGTTTCAGATGAGTGATGATCTGATCATATGCAGGGTGGTATCCATTGACAGGTGTAACGATGGATTGGCGATGAATCTGATGGATTGAAACGGATTCCTGGCCATAAAGATCATTTCCTGGTGGTACTGCAAGGCAGAGATATGTATAACCGATTTGATAAAAGCCATAGTCAGAAGGCAGGTGATCCAGATCTTTTGGAATACAGATACAGTGAATATCGTTTTCCGTCATGATGGTAATCAGTTCCTCAGGTGTGGAAATCGTATCCGGTATGGATTTCAGACAGAGCTTTGTTTCAGGGTGATTTTCGGTTAACAGTTCAAGCTGATCCATCATATACAGTGCGGGATTCATAAGAGAAGTGGCGATATTGATCACCGGAGGTGTCGTTTTTGCATTCTGGATCAGAAGAGCATCACTGCATGCCTGATCGTATATGTTTTTCATTCGGCTGGTCTTTTCATAGAAGAGTTTTCCTGCCGGAGTCAGTTCTGATCTGTTGTTTTCAAACAGTGTAATACCGGTCTCTTTTTCCAGCTGATCCAGTCTTCTGTACAGTGCGGAAGCGGATGAATTCAGAAGGTCAGCGGCTTTGCGTACGTTACCTGTATGTACAACCGTAAAAAACGTATCCAGCAATGTAAAATCCATAATCATTTCCCCTTGTGTAACAGATACTATTCTAGCATTGGATATGATATATGGATGAATGGGAAAGAAAATAATACGGTATATGCCTATAAAGATTCTGAAAAGAGTATTCCTGTTTCAAACAGAACGGTTTTGAGGTAAGATGAACAGTGCAGTAAGGAAAGAGAGATGTGTTATGAAATCATTGGAAATGTATCAGAAACTGGCACGCCTGATTGTACGCAGAGGATTGAACGTACAGAAAGGGCAGCCGGTTGTGATCAAAATTGATGTCCGCCATCATGACTTTGCGGACATGCTTGTCAGGGAAGCGTATGAAGCCGGCGCAAAAACGGTTGAAATTGACTGGAAGGATCCGGTTCTTACCACATGCCGTACATTGTATGAGGATGAGGAAACACTGTGTGATGTGCCGCAGTGGATGTATGATCAGATCCGTACAAGACAGGATCAGGGTGTATGCAGTGTCAGTGTGCTGTCAACTTCACCGGACTGTTTTAAGGATGCGGATCATGCAAAGATGGCAAAGATGAACATCGCTGTCAGTAAAAAGACAAAGGATCTGTCATCCTACTTCATGAACAACATCGGACAGTGGTGTGTAGTCGGTATTCCGGACGTACAGTGGGCAAAGTCACTGTTTCCGGAACTGAGTGAAGAAGAGGCATTCGAGAAACTGGAGAATGCGATCTTTGAGGTATCCCGTGTCGATCAGGAACATGATCCGGTTGAAACATGGGAAAAACATGATGCCACACTTGTGGAAAATGCGAAGAAGATGAATGCATATGCATTTGATTCCCTGCACTTTACAAGTGAGCTGGGAACGGATCTGACTGTTGGACTTGTAAAGAATCATATCTGGGCAGGCGGAAACGGTACAACACCGGCAGGTGTGCCGTTTGATGCGAATATTCCGACAGAGGAAATCTTCTGTATGCCGGATAATACAAGGATCAACGGTATTGTCTATGCCTCCAAGCCATTGCTGTTTGCAGGACAGAGAATTGAGGATTTCTGGCTGAAATTTGAAAACGGAAGAGTTGTTGACTTTGATGCGAAGAAGGGAATCGACGCATTGACCGCATTACTGAATACGGATGAGGGATCAGGGTCACTTGGGGAAGTGGCACTGGTACCGTATGACTCCCCGATTTCACATACCGGTATCCTCTTCTGCAATACCCTGTATGATGAAAATGCCGCATGTCATCTGGCTCTTGGCGCATGTTATCCGGAGAATATCGCAGGCGGTGCGGAAATGAGTGAAGAGGAACTGGCTGCCCATCATGGCAATGATTCGGCCGTGCATGAGGACTTCATGTTCGGCACAAGGGAATTATGCGCCGATGGTATGACAACAGACGGACAGGTGGTCCCTGTATTCCGTCACGGTAATTTTGTATGGTGAGGTAAAAAATGAAATTCAGTGAAATGAAGTATGAAAGACCTGATTTTGAATCGACTTCAGGCAGAATGAATGCTTTGCTTGATGAACTTGAAAAGGCAGAGAATAAGGAAACATTCCTTGGTGTGTTTGAGAGGCTGACAAAGGAAAGAGTCCATGTCATTACAATGATGATTCTGGCTCAGATCCGTCATTCCATCAACACCGCGGATGAATTCTATGACAGCGAAATCACATACTGGGATGAAACAAGTCCGAAGTATGAGGTGCTGGAAGACAGAATGAGAAAGATCTGTGATGGTGTACCGTTCAAAGAGGATCTGTATGATGTGATTCCGGAGACGTTCTTTAAACTGAATTCCTGCAAGATGAAGGCATTTGATGAAAAGATCGTGCCTCTGCTTGTTGAGGAAAATCGACTTGTCACAGAATATGGCAAACTCAAGGCTTCCGCGCAGATCGAATTTGACGGAAAGGTCATGAATCTGGCAGAGATCGCAGGTGTATGTGAATGCGAGGATCGTGAAAAGAGAAAGGCTGCCTCAAAGGCAAAGTATGACTGGTATGAGGCGCGTGAATCACAGTTTGATGAGATCTATGACAGACTTGTGAAAGTACGTACGGAAATGGCACATCAGCTTGGATACAACGACTATGTGGATATGGCATATAACCGCATGAACCGTCTGGATTATGACCGTGAGATGGTTTCCGGTTACCGTCGTCAGATTCTGGAATCCGTAACACCGCTTGCCTCAAAACTGTATGAAAAGCAGAGAGTCAGAGTCGGTTATGACAGACTGGAATACTATGATCTCAACTACCAGTTCAAAGACGGCAATCCGATGCCAAAGGGCAGTGCGGATGACCTGGTGGATGCGGCAGTGAAGATGTACCATGAGATGAGTCCGGAAACAGGTGCGTTTATCGATATGATGAAAAACGATGAACTGTGGGATCTGATTGCGCGTCCAAACAAGGAAATGGGCGGCTATGAAACAGAGATTCCGGAATATCATTCCCAGTTTATCTTCGCCAACTTCAACGGTACTTCCGGTGACGTTGATGTTCTTACCCACGAGGCAGGACATGCGTTCCAGACATTCATGGCAAAGGATATCACAATTCCGGATGTCAGCTGTCCGACAATGGAGAGTGCGGAAATCGACTCCATGTCCATGGAATTCTTTGCCTACCCATGGATGGAAAACTTCTTCAAAGAGGATACTGCCAAGTATAAGTATTCCCACTTGGCAGGTACGATTACCTTCCTGCCATATGGTGTTCTCGTGGATCACTTCCAGGAGGAGGTATACACACATCCTGAGTGGTCCATTGAAGAAAGAAAGCAGTGCTGGAGAAAGCTTGAAACAATGTATCTGCCGTTCAAGAACTATGAGGAATGCCCGTTCCTCGACCGCGGTACATGGTGGTACCAGCAGGGACATATTTTCCAGTCTCCGTTCTACTACATTGACTACACACTCGCCCAGGTTGTGGCACAGCAGTTCTTTATCCGCATGGATCAGAACGACCCGACATACTGGGAAGACTATAAGACCATCCTGAAGCTTGGAGGTACAAAGTCATTCACACAGCTTGTCAGCGCTGCCCACCTGCAGGTACCGTTTGAAGAAGGCTGTATTGAAAGAATCATGACATATCTTTCCGGTGTACTTGATTCTGTCGATGATCAGGCACTGTAATCATGACAAGAGTCTACTGGAAACCATCCAATCTTCTCAATCCCGTACCGGCGGTACTGATTTCCTGTACGGACGGGGAAGGGCATGACAATGTCATGACTGCCGCATGGGCAGGTACCGTATGTTCCGATCCGGTCATGGTATCTGTTTCCATCCGCAAATCCCGTTACTCCCATGCCATGATCATGAAAACTCGTGAGTTTGTCATGAATCTGACAAGTGAGGACATGGTAAGAGCCGTGGATTATGCAGGAATCTACAGCGGGGAAAAGATTGACAAGTTTGATCTTCCGGGTCAGCTTCATATGACACGGGAGAAGTCGCATGTCATTGATGCGCCATGTGTTGCGGAAAGTCCGATCTGCCTGGAATGCAGGGTAAAGGAAGTGCTGGAACTGGGAAGCCATGATATGTTTGTGGCGGAAGTTGTCAGTACCGATATCGATGACAGACTGCTGGATGAAAACGGCACACTGGATCTGTCACGTGCCCATCTGATTGCCTATTGCCATGGCGAATACAGAACACTTGGAAAGACAATCGGAAAGTTCGGTTTCACATCTTTGAAGAGCGAGAAGGAAAAGAACCTGAAGGAAAGAAGAAATCCGGACCGCTCCTATAAGGGCAGAAAGAAATCAAGAAGACATCAGTAAACAGAAAATACAGGGTTGATTCTGACCCTGTATTTGTTTTAATCGTGATGATTCAATGCATTGAAATGAACCGCAAGTCCAATCACAAATCCGATCATTGCCGGTACAACCCAGCCAAGGGAAATGTCTGAGAAAGGAAGCACAGCAGTTACGGTGTTGACAGTCCGGGCAAGGAAATCCGTAAGTGTGACAGGCAATGCACGCAGGAAATCAAAGCACGCCGCAATCCAGACAAAGATCATTGTCATCTGATATACCCTGCCATCATGGGCAAACAATCTGCCGGCAAAGGCAAGGAATACAAGCGCAATAGCGGGTGGATATATCAACATCAATACCGGGATGGACCATTGAATGATACCGGAGAGTCCGATATTGGAAATGATGAAGGAAAACAGTGTAAACAGGATTGCCCATGTGCGGTAGCTGATTTTCCCATCCGTCATTCTCTCAAATGTGTCACTGCAGCTTGTTACAAGCCCGATGGAGGTTTTGAGACATGCAAACGTGATGGTGAATGCCAGTATCAGTGCACCCGCATTTCCCAGGTAATGTGAGGCGATCTGTGCCAGGGCGATTCCACCGTTCTCTGAGATTTCAAACAGACCTCTGCTCTGTGCACCCATGATGATGGACAGCACATAGATCAAAGCCATGAGTCCTCCGGCAAGAATACCGGCATATCCGACTTCCTTTGCAATACGGGTTTCATCGTGGATTCCCATACTGCGGATGATATCAATGACAACGATCCCGAAGGCAAGTCCGGCAATCGCATCCATTGTACCGTAGCCTTCTATCAGACCGTTGAAAAGACTTCCTGATACATAGGATGGATCCGGTGTGACGGAGGCTATGGAGGCACCCGGATGAAGCAGTGCGGAAATCAGAAGGATCGCATAGAAGATCAGAAAGACAGGATTGATGATCCTGCCGATATACAGTGTGATGTTTCCCGGTTTGAGTGAAAAATACAGTACCAGGGCAAAGAATACAAAAGAGAAAACCAACAGCCCGTATGGACTGTTGAACAGCGGTTCCACACCGGTTGTGTACGATACCGTTGCACAACGTGGAATGGCAAACAGAGGTCCGATGGTCAGATACAGAAGGCATGTGAAGAAGATGCCGTAACGCGGATTGACATTGGACGCCAGTTTCTGAAGACCGTCACTATGCGTGATACCGATGGCACCGACCGCAAGGATGGGAATTGTAACAGCGGTTACGATAAAACCGATCATGGCAGGGATTGCATTGGAACCTGCCAGCTGTCCCAGGTGTACCGGGAATATGAGATTGCCTGCCCCGAAGAACATGCCAAACAGGGTCATCGCAATCAGTAATCTCTGTCGAAAGTTGAGTTTCATACTGTTTTCCTCTTTGTGTAACTCCCATTGTATGGAAACGATTGAGAAAACAGAAACGACAGCTTATAATACATCCATGACAATCTGTCATACCCTTTTTGGAGAATTTCATGGATGCGAAAAAACTTGCGGCGTTTGTCAGTGCTGTGGATCTTGGCAGTTTCTCAAAAGCTTCGGAAACAGTTGGTTACACACAATCCGGTCTGACACATCTGGTCAATGCACTGGAAAAGGAAATCGGATTTCCTCTGATTACAAGAGATCATAACGGAATCAGCCTGAATGAACAGGGACAACAGCTGATGCCTTACATCCGTTCCTTTCTGATGGCGGATGAGAAAATGAGTGAGAAAATCAGGGAAATACGCAATGACGGAAAACAGACAATCCGGATTGCGGCGTATGCCTCAATGGCACTTAACTGGCTGCCGGAGATTCTGTACCGGTTTGCGAGAATCTGTCCGGAGGTTGAGGTGAACCTGCGGATGGTGGACCATGCGCTGGAACCGTTTGAACTTTTGAAGGAAGGAAAGGCGGATGTGATCTTTGCCTCATGGCATCCGGATATGCAGTGTGAGTGGTTTCCGCTTTACAATGAGAGAATGCTGGCGGTTGTACCGATGGATGATCCTGTACAGGGGAATACATACCCGATCGAAAACATGAACGGGGCAGTGTTTCTGATGCCGTATGGAAGCTTTGATCAGGATGTTCATGCGGTATTCGAAAAAGCAGGTATCAGGGCACAGGAAAAGAACATGCATGTGGATGATGAGACGCTGGTCCGCATGGTGGCGACAGGCATGGGTGTGACCATCATGTCAGAGCTGATGATCCGGGGCAGAACCGATGATGTGCGCTGTCTTCCGATCATACCGGAAAGCTTCCGTCAGCTTGGGGTTGGTGTCAGAAAAGAGGATGTGAATCATCCGTCTTTGACGAAGCTGAAGAAATGTGTACTGGAATATCTGGATGTAAGACTTAAGGGAAAGTGTCTTCTGAAGGATGATATGTGAGGAAAATGATATGGCAGGAAACGAAAACAGAAAAGCGGTGTTTCTCGACATGGACGGAACACTGTACTCTCATACCATTGGAGGAATACCGGAAAGTGCACAGACGGCATTGAAACTGGCAAAGAACAACGGTGTTCTGATCTTTGGATGCACCGGCAGAAACGTGGAGGAGCTCAAACAGATGGGTGTGGATCTTTCCATCTGTGATGGCTGGATCACACTCAATGGGGCGTACTGCTTCAATGATCAGGAGGAAATCTTTACCGATCCTGTATCGTATGAGGATATGAAAACAATCGTGGAATACGTGAAACGGGATCCGTTTCCGATCATGTTTTCTGCAAAAGACAGTGTATACATGAACATGTACGATCCATATGTGGAAGAAGAGATGAATGCCATTCATACCCCATATCCACCGATCCTGCCTCTGGAACATGCCCTGGAAACACCGGTATATCAGATGTGCCCGTATGTGAAAGAGGAAGTCTGGAAAGCACTGATGAAACAGCTTCATGTACAGGCAACCCGATGGACGGAACTGGCATGGGATGTCAATTCCGATACATGTTCAAAGGGCAGCGGCATCCGTCATGTCTGTGCATACTATGGACTGAAAAAGGAAAACACATACGGATTCGGAGATGCGCTCAATGACATTCCGATGATGAGGGAAACCGGTACGGGAATCTGTATGGGCAATGGGGACGGGATGGTGAAAGCAGCTGCGGATCATGTCACGGGACATATCGATGAGGATGGCCTGTATCAGGCATTTGAGAAATACGGACTGCTTGGAAAGGATATTCAATGAAACAGGGAGAACTGCATTTACAGCTGGAAATACTCGCAAATGATTTCCGGCAGAATATGGATGAGAAAACAGGTGAAAAAATACTGTCCGCCTTTGTACAGATCGTCAGAAACAATGAATCGATTCTGATTGACGGAATCCCTTCACCGGTAAATCCGAACATTATCGTACCTTCCGGATATTACGCAAAGGACGGCCGTTTCTATTTCCATATCTTTTCGTCCAGACAGAGCCTTGAGGCATCCAGTGCCTCCAATGGTATTCTTACTCATATGGATGGACTGATGAAACTGATGGAGGATAACCCGCAGGCAGGTGGATTCTCTCTGAATCAAAGAGCCTATGAAGGTACGATTCTTCTGACAAGAGAGGATATTGACGAACAGTTGAGAAAGGAGTGCTGAATATGGAACTGAAAATAAGACCGAGAAAGAAACCGGTGATTGTGACATCCTGTATTCTGATTGTGCTGATCGCAGTCATGGCGTATATCATGAATGTGGGCGGACAGGAAAATGCAGGTATAACCGGAGGACTGACAGCCGCATTGATCTTCCTTCTGATCTGTGTTGTCGGCGGGTATGCCCGCAGTGTCATCATTTTCAGAAATGATGGGATTTATTCGGTAACCGCGCTTTTCGCGCGGCCTGTTCATTACAAATGGAAAGCAGTGGATCGGGTCCTGCATGAGGGGAGAAACTATTCCCTGTATTCCACACAGAATAAATGGATCGGTGCCATTGATGAACGCCATGAACACATTCAGGAGGCTCTGGATATACTGGCTTCCCACAAAATACGTGTGAAGGAAATACAGTCAGAGAAATGATTTCATAACCTTTGAAAATTGTTACAGATGTGTTTGGGGAATCTTTCTTCTTTTCAGATTTTCGTGGGATTCCGTCATGGATTTTCCATGGTATGGTATGGAAAAACGTCCTGTTTTCCGTTAGGATGATGATAGAAAAAAGAGGGTCATCTTATGACAGAAACAAAAACAATACATTCCAGTGCCATTCATGAATGCACAAGGAATTACAGAATCAGAAGCTGGGTCTATGCGGTTCTTGGCTTATGGGCAGTCATGACAGGATATGCGGTATTCCTGGAAACACGTCCGTATACGGCAATCCTTGGCATCATCCTTGGTGTGATGTCCGTACGGGCTTCCGAAAAGGGAAAAGTCAATGCCGCAAAGTATGTCGGTGCTGCAGTTGTGGTATTTGGCATTCTTGAGTGGATTACATGCTTTATGTAAAAGGTGTTCGCAGAACATCTTTTTTTTGAGCCATGAGAAAAGGAACGGGGCCCGTTCCTTTCAGAAATACTATTGGAAACAGATATCCTGTGTTTCAGGGAGTGGAATGGTGATGAGTTCCGTACCTGCTGTATCATGGCTGTGCATGTTTACGGCACAGATTCTGTTGTTTGTATAGGTGGTGTAATACAGGATGCCTGTATCGGTATCCATACAGTCGGAATACTGTGTGATTTCAAAGTGTCCCGGTGTGACCTCACAACATCCATCCTGCTGTTCAACGGAATGCAGAATATGGAAGAACGCGGTAATTTCATGACCTTCCGGGATGTGTGAATGCAGTTTTGTGAATGCACACTTTACAAAGCGGGACGGGCTGGAAAGATCGCCCGGAATACCAAGACCGCCCATGCCTCTTGAATAGGTGGTGAGAGGAAGCTGCGGTGCGAATGTATTGACAGGATCCTTTTCACTGACATGCATGTAGTTGTTCAACATGAACATCTGTGTTTCCAGAGGCGGATTGTTGGTGAGGACACCAAGCGGGTGTTCATGGATGTGAAGGCCATCCTTCATGGATTCGATGACGATGCAGTCATTGCGGTCGGCAACGATCCAGTGCAGCTGCGCACCCGGAAGTTCATCCGAAAACTGCTCATCGTCAATGTTCAGTGTTTCCAGAAGACTGCGGACATCCTGCATATCCTTACATGTCGCAAGAACATATGGAATCAGTTCAAACTGTGCAATGTTTGTCTTTCCTTCCTGTACGGGATGATATACCGCATTCACGGTGAAGTTCAGACCTGCCATGGCAAGTCCCTGATCGTTCATGGCATCGAAGTAATGGGTGAAACCACCCTGATCAATGCCCATCCCGATGATGGCATAATGCGGTAAAGGACATTCCGCATGATTGAAGTGATACGGGTAATTGGCTGGTGTAATGATGACTTTCTGTCCATAGTTGATATCAAAGTCAAGGTTTCTTCCAAGATAGAAGTGTTTCTGTTGTAATGTGATTGCTGTACACATGATATGTACCTCCTTATCAGGAGGGGACTCAGGAATGATAACGGATCGATTGAGAGAACAGTTCCCTCCTTCACCATTATTATAATCTTTTTGGACATTGTCGTGTTGTATGACGATTGTGTGATTTGTTTTGTGAAATCCCCGTAAAAATGATAGACTGATTACAGATATGATAAAGGAGACAAACAACATGTCTGAACAGATTGAATTCAAATTTGATACACAGCTTCTGATTGATGGTGAAAATCTTGATGAAGATGAGATTGACAGCTATATCCGCGAACACTTTGAAGGTGACAGCCTTCTGGCAGTCGGTGATGATACGCTGATCAAGATTCATTTCCATACAAACAAACCGTGGGAAATCCTCGAATATGCACAGTCCATCGGTGACATCTATGATGTTGTCGTGGAAAACATGCAGAGACAGGCAGACGGACTCAAGGGCTGATTCCATGAGCCCGTGGCCTTTTGCGTGCCTGATCACGGCATGCATCTTTGCTCTGATTGCGTATTACTTTACGATACTGAAGGGAAATGCGGCAGTATTCCTGCCGGGATTTCTTCTGTTTTCAGAAGAAAGAAGAAAACAGTATGATACGGATCGGATGATACGGGAAAAAAGAGATGTGATTGCAGGATGGGCAACAACCTTATTGATCGGCTCATTGTTGGGCTTTCTGGTTCATCCCTTCTGCAGTGCATTTCTTTTTGTCATGTGGCTTCTGATCTTTTTCAGGGATGTGAATCTTGAAAAAGAGGAAGCTTATGAAAAATACAGAACAGGAAAGGAAAAAACAAAATGAAAAAACTTGCGATCATCGGTGCAGGACCTGCCGGATATACACTGGCAAATGAACTGATCGGAGTGCATGATCTGCACATTGATATCTTTGAAAAAGAAAGTGAAATCGGCGGTGCCATACATACAGGTATTCCGGATTTCAGAATGCCGAAGGCATTTCTTGCAAAGATGTATGAGAAACTGATCAATGCGGGAGTGGACTTCCACTTCAATACAGTGATTGATACAGTTGCGTTTGAGAGACTGAGAAAAGAGTATGATCAGGTGGTTGTCGCAATCGGTGCCCAGGTTGAAAACACATTCGGTTTTGAAACAGGCAATGGCATTGTGGCAGGGCTTACCCTCCTGTATGATCTGAATATCAGACATGATACGGAGAAATACGGGAAATACAGTGATGTGATTGTATGGGGCGGCGGTAATGTCGCTATGGACTGTGCAAGAAGCCTCAAGCGGATCTGTGACAATGTCACGATCGTATACCGCAGATCCTTAAAGGAAATGCCGGCTAATGAAGCGGAGATCAAAGCTGCCGAAAAGGAAGGCGTGAAAGTTGCCTTCCTGACAAATATCAAGGATATCAACCGGGATGAAAACGGTATGGTATGTTCGATTCACGCGGTAGAGATGGAACTTGGAGAAACGGATGAGTCCGGACGTGCCTCCTGTCATGAAAAAACAGGTTCCGACTTTGAAATCAAAGCGGATCTTGTGGCGATGGCAATCGGCCAGAAAGTGGACTTCACTGTATTACATCCGGAACTGGCAAAGACACAGGATCATCATTCCACACTGGAAAATGTATGGATTGCGGGAGATGCCTGGACAGGTCCAAAGACAATCTCCGCAGCCTTCCTGGATGGTAAGGCACTGGCAGCGCAGTTGAAGGAAGTCCTTCAGTAATGGTGTGTTGAAACCTTCGAAAATGATCGGAGGTTTTTTCGTTTTGTCGGATGGGTAGTTATCACAAACATCAGTTATATGTGGCAATCGTAATAGTATACCCCTATGGGAAAATGTGCTATTCTATTCACGTTAAAGGAGTCAGTCCGAAATGAGTGAATTGATTGTTCATCGTGCGATTCTGCACGTCTATGACTTTCTGTCAGGAAACATATTTGAATCAAAGCGGTCATTGAACCTGGAGGATGCCGGAATTGACGGGTATATCAGGGGAATGGTGAAACGATGCCATTATGATATGCGTCTTTCTCCGGGACACTTTCATGAAGCCAGCCGGTTTCTGAACATGTACGAACAGTATCAGAAACAGGAATCCACATTTGTGGAATATACGGCAGCGACAGGTTCCTTTGTATCGGAATTCCTGAAAAGTACAGCGGAACAGTCTTACGATATTCTGTTTGCGGAATACAGTGTGGATGAAGTGCCATACCTTGGTATGTATCTGCTGGAAAACAGAAAGGAATATACCCATTTTGTCGGCAGTGACAGTGAAGGCAATCCGGGTGTGACAATTGTCCGGCAGGCCTGTGTCCTGCCATCGGGTTCAAGAAAGATTTCCGCTTTTGCCCTGATCAATGCGATGAACAGAGATGTGCAGTTCACGGATGAAGTGAAGTGGACAATGGGAGATGTACAGGTGATGAAGGAGATGATTCTGGAATGCGACAGTACACGCTCACATAAGGAAATCCTGCAGGAAGTGGAGGAAGTTGTGAAGGAAGTTGCGGAAAAGTGTGATGAGAATCCGACAATTCTGCTGTCCCGATACAAGAACTATGTCAAGGATACAATGGCGGAAGCGGATACGGTTAAGACAGAGGATCTTGCCGTGCATGTGTTTAATCAGAGTGAGGATATGCAGAATACGTTTCTGTCTGCTTCACTGGAACATGAACTTCCAAAGGAGGTTTCAGTTCCTGCCGCGTCTTTGCGCACAACAATGAAAAATCAGAAAATCCGTACCGATACGGGGATTGAACTTACATTCCCGACAGAATACTTCCAGGAGCCGGACAAGATTGCGTTCATCAATCATCCGGATGGCACGATTTCCATCGAAATCAGAAATATCGGAAAGATCATCAACCGGAAATGAAAACATATTACAGAACCTTTCCCGACTGGTGCCGGGAAACATATGGAAGAAAACTGTACAGAGTCGCCCTGGATGCAGGAATGACATGTCCAAACCGTGATGGAACGATATCCAAAGGCGGATGTATTTTCTGCAGTGCAGGGGGCAGCGGTGATTTTGCGATCCGCTATGATGGACAGAAACTGAAACGGGAAGATCTGATCTACAACCATCAGGTCTGTGCGGACGGTGATTTCATTGCCTACTTCCAGTCATTCACAAATACATACGATACACCGCAAAGGCTGCGCTTTCTGTTTGAATCAGCCATGCGGGATCCTCTGTTTGCCGGGATTGCGGTCGCCACACGTCCGGATTGCCTGGGAGATGAGATGATTGAGATTTTCACGGATCTTCTGAAGCGATATCCTGACAAAGTATGCTGGATTGAGCTGGGACTGCAGACGATCCATGAAAAGAGTTCACTTTTCATCCGCAGAGGATATCCGTTATCCGTGTTTGATGACTGTGCTGAAAGACTTATGAAGGCCGGGATTCCGTTTCTTGTACATGTGATACTCGGATTACCTTATGAGACAGAACAGATGATGATTGAAACAGTCGAACATATCAATCAAAGCGGTGCCTGGGGCATCAAACTGCAGCTGCTGCATTATCTGTCTGACACGGATCTTGGCATCATGTATGAAAAGCATCCTGAGGACTTCCATGTGCTCAGTGAACAGGAATATGTGGATATTGTATGTGCGTGTATCGGACATCTGAGAAAGGATATCGTTGTTCACAGACTGACAGGGGATGGCAGCGGTGAACATCTTCTTGCGCCGGACTGGAGCAGAAGAAAGGGAAATGTGCTGAATCACATCCGTCATGAACTGAAGGAAAGAAATATGACACAGGGATGCCTGTGCCGGGAGGAATCATATGCGGACTGTTGATACATTGAAGCCGGGTGAAACAGCCCGGATCATCGAAACAAACGGTGAAGGAAGTCTCCGCCATCATCTGCTGGATATGGGGCTGACACCGCATACCGAGGTAACATTACAGAAACGGGCACCGATGGGCGATCCGGTTCAGATCACATTGCGTGGATATGAACTGACGCTGCGTCTGGATGAGGCAAAACAGATCACCATCACGGAACCGTATCAGAAGAAGGAAACAGGTGATACATGCACGTGTCATGCGGTAGTGGAACACCCGATGGTTGGTGAAAAGCGCGGATACCGCAAACCGGATTATCCATCTGATCGAAAAGTACGCTTTGCGCTTGTCGGCAATCAGAACTGCGGGAAAACAACTCTGTTCAACCAGCTGACCGGTTCAAACCAGCACGTCGGTAATTTCCCGGGTGTGACCGTAGATCAGAAGGAGGGGCAGATTCTCAACCATCCGGAAGCCTCTGTTACGGATCTGCCGGGAATCTATTCCCTTTCACCGTACTCATCTGAGGAAATCGTAACACGGCGTTATATTCTGGATGAAAAACCGGACGGCATCATCAATATCGTGGATGCAACAAACATGGAACGGAACCTGTATCTGACGATGCAGCTGATGGAACTGGATACACCGATGGTGGTGGCACTGAATATGATGGATGAGGTCATTCATAACGGCGGAACAGTCATGGTCAACCAGCTGGAACACATGCTTGGTATTCCGGTTGTACCGATCTCTGCCGCAAAGAATCAGGGTATTGAGGAACTTGTGGATCATGCCATGGCAGTCGCAATGGATCATCTGACGCCTACCCGCATTGACTTCTGCAAAGACAGTGATGACATGAACGACCCGGTTGCGGCGGTGCACCGCTGTATGCATGCATGTGCCCATATGATTGAACCGGATGCGAAGAAACAGGGACTGCCGGTACGGTTTGCGGCAGGAAAACTGATTGAAGATGATGCGCTGATTGAACAGCAGCTGGCATTGCCGCAGGAAAAGAAAGAAACCATCGATCATCTGATCTCCATTCTGGAAACCGAAACCGGGATGGATGCCAAGGCGGCTCTGGCCAACATGCGTTTTACATTCCTTGAACAGGTATGCGCGCAGACGGTTGTCAAGCCGCATGAAAGCATTGAACACAAACGCAGTATGAAGATGGACAGAATTCTGACAGGCAAATACACTGCCATTCCGTGCTTTATCGCAATCATGGGCTTTGTGTTCTTTATGACATTCAGCGGGATTGGAGCACTGCTTTCTGACGGTATGACATTCCTTGTGGAACATGCGACGATCTGGCTGGACGGTCTGCTTGTCAGTATGCATGTCAATCCGGTTGTGCATTCGCTTGTGATTGACGGTATCGCCAATGGTGTAGGAAGTGTACTCAGCTTCCTTCCTGTCATTGTCACACTGTTCTTCTTCCTGTCCATTCTTGAGGATACCGGATATATGGCACGCGTTGCCTTTATCATGGACAGACTGCTGCGCAGGATCGGACTTTCGGGCAGAAGCTTTGTGCCGATGCTCATCGGGTTTGGATGTACGGTGCCTGCGGTTATGGCAACCCGTACGCTTTCAAGTGAAAGGGACCGCAAAATGACCATTCTGTTAACGCCTTTCATGAGCTGTTCGGCAAAGCTGCCGATCTATACACTGATGATTTCAGCCTTCTTTCCGCGGAACATGCAGGTATGGGTAATGATCTTTCTGTATCTGTTCGGGATTGCCTGCGGTATTCTGTATGCGTTTGTACTGAAGAAAACGGTTTTCAGCGGGGAGCCGGTACCGTTTGTCATGGAACTGCCGAACTACCGTCTTCCTTCCGCAAAGAATCTGCTTCATCTGATCTGGGAAAAAGCGGAAGGTTTTGTCCACAAGGCATTCACGATCATCTTTGCGGCATCGATCGTCATCTGGTTCCTGCAGTCATTCGACACGCATTTCAATCTGACTGCCCAGCCTGATGAAAGTATTCTGGCTCTGATCGGAAGTTTCTGTGCGCCGGTGTTTGCTCCGCTTGGATTCTCCGACTGGCGGATCTCCACTGCTTTGATTACCGGTCTTACCGCAAAGGAGAGTGTGGTATCCACACTGATTCTGCTGGCAGGCAGTAAACAGGCCCTGCATACGCTGTTCACACCGTTTACCGCTTTGGTATTCCTTGTGTTTGTACTGCTGTATACACCGTGTGTTGCGGCGATCGGTACTGTGAGGAAGGAACTGGGAAGTGTACGTGCAGCAGCTGTCACAATGGGACTGCAGTGCGGGATTGCCTGGCTTGCGGCATTTGTTGTGCATCTGATCGGAATTCTGGCAGGACTTGCATGAAGATGCTTGACATGAAGTCAGCCTGAACACATATAATTGAGTAACAGCTGTTCGGAGGAAATTATGTTGGAAAAAGAATTTGTGGAAAAAATGCCAAAACTCGGTTTTGGTCTGATGAGACTGCCGAGAAGCGACAGAGAAAAGGATATCATTGATACGGAACAGACTTCTGCCATGGTCGACCGCTTCCTTGAGGCAGGTCTGACTTACTTTGACAGTGCGTATGTATACAACGGATCGGAAGAGGCTGCACGTGTATGCCTGACTTCCCGTCATCCAAGAGACAGTTACTACATCACATCCAAACTGAATGTCAATGCCAAAGGTGTGACAAACAGGGAACAGGCAGAAGCGGAACTTGCGGAATCATTACGCAGGGAGGGTGTGGACTACATCGACTTCTATCTGCTTCACGCTCTGTCCAGAAACAACATTCAGAAATTTGATGACTGGGGTCTTTGGGATTTTGTAAAGCAGGCGAAGGAAAAGGGACTGATCAGACACTATGGATTCTCATTCCATGATACACCGGAGTTCCTTGATGAGCTGCTCACAAAACATCCGGATGTGGAATTTGTACAGCTTCAGATCAACTATGCGGACTGGAATAATCCGGCTGTACAGTCAAGGGGCTGTTATGAGGTTGCGTGCAAACACGACAAGCCGATCATCGTCATGGAGCCGATCAAAGGAGGAACGCTCGCAAATCCTCCAAAGGCCGTTGCGGACCTGCTCAAAAAAGCGGATCCAGATGCCAGCTATGCTTCATGGGCAGTACGTTTTGTGGCTTCCTTACCGGGTGTCATGACCGTGCTTTCCGGTATGTCCGATATGGCACAGATGGAAGACAACGTTTCCTACATGTCTGATTTCAGACCGTTGAGTGAAGAGGAACAGAAGGTCATTGCACAGGCACAGGAAATCCTGGCAGGCATTGATCAGATACCATGTACAGGATGCCGGTATTGTGTGGCAGGCTGTCCGAAGAAGATCAGTATTCCGTCTCTGTTTACAGCCATGAACCAGTATCTGATCTTTGACCAGTATGACAAGGGCAAAAACAGATATGACAATGAGACGCAGGGTGAACACGGTCGTGCATCCGACTGCGTGAAGTGCGGTCAGTGTGAAATCCAGTGTCCTCAACATATCGAAATCCGGAAATGGCTGGAAAAGACAGCGGAAACATACGAGAAGTAATACATCTGATCCGAAGGTTCCTTCGGATCTTTTTGGAGAAAGAGAATGAAGACACTGTATATTGAATGTGGTATGGGATGTGCCGGAGACATGCTTGCCGGTGCTCTTGGACAGCTCGTTGATACAGACGCATATCTGAAAAAAATCAACAGTGCGGGAATTCCGGATGTGGAATACAGAATGGAACAGGTGAAGGTCAACGGAATAACCGGAATACGGTTTGATGTGCTGGTTTCAGGTGAGATGGAAGGCGGGGAAAACCACCATGACCATGAACATCATCACCATGGCATGACCATGGCTCAGATTCATGAGATCATCGATTCTCTGCATGTATCGGAAAGAGTGAAGACCGATGCCTGGAATGTGTACTGTCTGATTGGTGAGGCGGAAAGCAGAGTCCATGGCGAGGATGTATCGATGATTCACTTCCATGAGGTTGGAATGATGGACGGTATTGCGGATGTTGTGGCGGCTGCCGTGGCGATGGAAATGATCGATCCGGATCGTGTGGTTGTCTCAAAGGTTGCTGCAGGAAAGGGAACGGTGAAATGCGCCCATGGGATTCTGCCTGTACCGGCACCGGCGACCGCTGTTTTACTGGAAGGCCTGCCATGGTATCGGGGTGATGTTGAAACGGAACTGTTGACACCGACCGGGGCAGCATTACTGAAGTATTATGGGGATGCCTTTGATGAGGACCCGGTCATGCATCACGCCGTATGTGCGTATGGTATGGGACATAAGAAACTGGAACGTCTCAACTGTGTGCGTGTGTTCCTTGGTGAAACCGATCACCATGGTGGAATTGTGGAACTGACATGCAATCTGGATGATATGAGTCCGGAAGGAATCGGGTATGCACAGAAGGTACTGTTTGAAGCAGGAGCGCTGGATGTCTATACGATCAGTGCACAGATGAAGAAAAACAGACCGGGACTTGTGTTTACATGCATGTGCAGAAGGGATGATAAGGAAACAATGATCGAACTGATGTTCCGTCATCTCAGCACACTGGGAATCCGTGAGAGCTCATGTGTCCGTCACAGTCTGAAACGGAAAATCAGAACATTTGATTCAGAATTCGGTACGGTCAGAGTCAAGGATTCCGTCGGGTATGGCGTACACAGAGAAAAGATCGAATATGATGATCTGGCACGCATTGCGGATCAGACCGGAAAGGGAATTGAGGAAATCCGTACCATGATTCAAAGGGAAATGGAACGGAAATGATGAGACAGCCGCATGATCTGGCACAGTTCAGACAGCGGTTGTTTCTTTTTTTCATTCAGAGCTGCGTTTTGTTTGTTAACTTTATGTGAAATATGTGTAAATTCTATACAAAAAATGGCAAATCCGATAAAATATGAGTGTTTCGTTGATGAATCTGATACCACAGCTGACATGATCAGCCACAGAAAACGAATTGAGGAGGAACTATGGCATCAATATCATGGGACATGATACTGGGTGGATTTGCCCTGTTTATGTTCGGTATCTCTTTTATGGGCGACGGTCTGAAAGCCGTAGCCGGCGATAAACTGAGAGATTATATCGATAAGTACACATCATCTACGATTTCCGCTGTTTTGATCGGTATTGTTCTGACAATCATCATGCAGTCAAGCTCCGCATCCATTGCGATTACGATCGGTCTTGTTCGTGCCGGACTGATGAATCTGTCACAGGCAGCCGGCATTGTCATGGGCGCCAATATCGGTACGACTGTCACTTCATTCCTGATCGGTCTGAATATTGACAGATTTGCCCTGTACATTGTATTTATCGGCGGGATGCTGATATGCTTCTTCAAAAACCGCAAAGTCAATTACTGGGGCAAGGTCATATTCGGTTTCGGTCTGATGTTCTATGGTCTGAGTGCCATGGGTGACGGCCTTGCCGCACTCAAGGAAATGCCGTTCTTTGAACAGTTTGCCATTTCCATGGCCAACCGTCCCTGGATGGCGATGCTTGTCGGTGTTGCACTGACTGCCGTTGTACAGTCTTCCGCCGCAACCATCGGTGTTGTGCAGAAACTGTATCAGGCAAGTGCCATTACACTGGGTGCTTCCCTTCCGTTCATGTTCGGTGCCAATATCGGTACGACCGTCACGGGTATTCTCGCTTCTCTTGGCGGATCTCTTGCCGCAAGAAGAACGGCAGCCCTGCATACGGTATTCAATATCATCGGTACGCTGTTGGGAATGCTGCTGCTGACGCCGTTTACAGGTCTGATCTCCTCACTCTCCGATGCGATGAATCTGAATCCGATGATGCAGATTGCATTTGCCAACATCATCTTCAAGGTGATTACAACCCTTCTGTTCCTGCCGATTCTGAAACCATATACCGGTTTTATCAAAAAAATCATTCCTGGTCAGGAAGTCGAGCATATGGATATTGATATCGGAGATCTTGATGTCAATGTCGCAAATGTTCTTCCTTCCGCTGCCATTGCGGCAGCCACCCAGACAATTCTCAAGATGAGTGATGTCGTCCGTCAGGATATTTCGATGACAAAGGATTTCCTGAACAAGCCTGGAACAGAAGATGATGCTGAAGTACTTTCCCAGAATGAGGCTCTCATAAACAAAACGGATAAGATCATTACGGATTACCTGATCAGAATCCAGCAGAATCATGACGGGATGTCCGACATGGATATGGAAGATGTCAGACTCAATCTTGAAGTGGTCAAGAATCTAGAACGTATCGGTGACCTTGCAATGAACCTGACTGAATTCTTCACCATGGTACAGAATGACAAGGGACTGTTTACTGACCAGGCAATGACAGAAGTCAACCAGATGTTTGATCATCTGATTGATATGATGGACGACAGTATTGAAATCTATGTCACAAAGAACATGGATCTGTATCTGAAACTTGAGGAAAAGGAAAGCAGAATGGACAAGATGGAAGTCGACGCAAGAAGGCATCATTTCAAGCGTATGGCAAACAATGTCTGTGTATCTCCGATCGCCTCCTCCGTCTACTGTGACGTTCTTGGTACACTGGAACGTATGGCTGACCATGCATGCAATATCGCCAAGTCTGCTATTTTCGAAACACAGGATGATATCTCTCCGGATGAACTCCTTCCGGAAGGATTCACTCATCACAGCTGATGCATATACATCTGCAGGTACAATGCCTGTGGATGTTTTGTTTTACGCTATATGACATTTACACCAAATTTTCAAAAAAAACATGGAAGGTTGTTGAGATTTCTTCAGCCATTTTCGGTAAATCATTGTATGATATTTACAGGAGAAAAGAGGAATATGAAAGTCATTGATTATGAAGTAAAAAATCCGTTAGGAATCCATGCAAGACCTGCCGCAATTCTTGCGCAGGCATGCACAAACTTTAAGGCTGCAGTCACGATTGAATGCAATGGTGAAACTGCTTCCGGTAATAACGTTCTGCAGATTCTCGCACTGCACGCCGCAAAGGGCTCCACGCTGAAGATTACAATCGACGGTGAAGACGCTGATGCATGTGGAGAGAAGATTCTCGAAGCACTGAACGACATCCAGCCGAAGGACAAGGCTACAAAGGTTCTGAAGGTTGCGTTCTTTGGTACAAAGGAATACGACAGACTGTTCTTCTCTGAACTGTCCAAGGATAAGGGTGAAGGCACATACAACGTTGATATCGAATACTTCAACAGCCGTCTGACAATCGAATCTGTCGGTTTAAGCAAGGGGTTTGATGCAGTATGTATCTTCGTTAACGACGAGGCACCACGCCCGGTTATCGAAAAGCTGGCTGAAAACGGAATCAAGCTGATTCTTCTCCGTTGTGCAGGCTTCAACAACGTTGATCTTGATGCATGCAAGGAACACGGTATTACAGTTCTGCGTGTACCTGCATATTCTCCATATGCAGTCGCTGAACATGCAATGGCAATCCTGCAGGATGCCAACCGTCGTATCACAAAGGGCGTAAACAAGGTTAAGGACAACAACTTCTCCCTGAACGGCCTGCTCGGTCTTGACCTGCACAACAAGGTTGCCGGTATCATGGGTACAGGACGTATCGGTCAGATCATGGCCAAGATCTGTAAGGGTTACGGTATGACTGTCATCGGATGGGATGCTTATCCGAACAAGTCCCTTGAAGAACAGGGCTTACTGACATATGTCACAAAGGAAGAACTGCTCAGAAAGGCTGACCTGATTTCTATCCACGCACCTCTGATCATGGGTGAAGGCGGCACATACCACCTGATCGATGACAAGGAAATCGAAATGATGAAGAACGGCGTCATGCTCGTCAACACATCCCGCGGCGGTCTGGTCAATGTTGATGCACTGATCAGAGGATTACGTGCAAACAAGTTCCACGCAGTCGCTCTGGACGTTTATGAAGGCGAAGATGACAACGTATACACAGACCACTCTGACGATATGATGCAGAACTCTGTCGCAGCACGTCTGGTTACATTCCCGAACCTGATTCTGACATCTCATCAGGCATTCTTCACACGTGAAGCACTGCAGGCAATCGCAGCTGTCACAATGGAAAATGCAAGAAACTTCAACGAAGGTCTGCCATACGGACCGGCTGAAGTCAAGTAATCAAGGATTGAACTGACAGCCCCTGAAATACGGGGCTGTTTTATTGTGCTCTGGTGTGCAGATAAACGCAATATTATAAATGACTGTAAGTCAATTTGAGCTAACAGAAAATATACAAAAATGTTAAATGTCCTTTTATTATACATTTTGTATCCAATGGCAAAAAATGATCGATAGACATAAAAATGATAATGTATATCGTTTTGGATGTGCTGTTTACTTCTTTGAAAACCGAATCTACGCTGGGACTGTCAGATGACAATGGAGGTTATGATGACAGTCATTGAAAATACAAAACATATGGCAGAACGCGCTGCCGTATCCAGACTGGCAGATGAGCTGCTGAAAAAACTGAACGGTGCTTCCTCGTATCAGGAAAGAAGTGAGATTTATGTTCAGATCGTGGATATTGCGGAAAAGTTCTACAAAGACGCAAAACCTGAAACGTTCCAGGCGGTCCGGGAATATGTATCCAATCCGGATAACAGATGGGTGAGAATGATCAACCATGTGATTGATGATGCGGATCCGCATTATGCAAAGATGGTTCTTCTGAATCTGGGATATGAGGCATTTTTACGTGGTACAAAACAGATTCGTGAAAACCGTGAGAAATACAACTGTAATATTCCATGGCTGATCCTGTTTGATCCGACCATGGCATGCAATATGCACTGCAGGGGATGCTGGAGCGGCACATACGGGCATAAGGCATCTCTGACCTATGAACAGATGGATCAGATCGTTACCCAGGGTAAAGAACTCGGTGTTCACCTGTATATGTTGACGGGAGGAGAACCGATGGTGCGGAAAGAGGATGTGCTGAAGCTGTGTGAAAAGCACAACGACTGTTTCTTTGCGGCTTATACAAATGCAACCCTGATCGATGAGGATGTATGCGAAAGAGTCAGAGAACTCGGTAATCTGACATTCATGATCAGTATTGAGGGCAGTGAACAGACAAATGATGCCCGCAGAGGCGATGGACATTATCAGGCAGCCATGAAGGCGATGGATCTTCTGAAGAGATACGGTATCGTATTCGGTACTTCCGTATGCTATACAAAAGCAAATGTGGAAGCTGTCACTTCCGATGCATTCTTTGATCTTCTCACATCCAAAGGCGCACATTTCGGTTTCTATTTCCACCTCATGCCGGTCGGAAACAATGCCGTGCCGGAACTGATGCCGACACCGGAACAGAGAACATACATGATCAGAAGAATCCGTGAGATACGTTCGGAAAACAGTGAAATTGAATTCTTCCCGATGGATTTCCAGAATGACGGTGAATATGTGGGAGGCTGTATTGCCGGAGGAAGAAACTACTTCCACATCAATTCAAACGGTGATGCGGAACCGTGTGTGTTTATCCATTTCTCCAACTGCAATATCAGGGACAGCTCCATTCTGGATATGTTAAGAAGTCCGCTGTTCATGGCATTCCATGAGGGACAGCCGTTTAACCGCAACCACCTCAGACCATGCCCGATGCTGGAAAACCCGGACATGATTGTGGAAATGGTCCATCATACAAAGGCACACCAGACCAATACGGAATCACCGGAAGAGGTGGAACACCTTGTTTCCAAAACAAAGGAGTACGCAAGGAACTGGGCACCTGTTGCGGATGAAATCTGGAGTGAGAAGGAACACCCGCAGCCAGCTTATGAAAACTATACGAAGGAAAAGCGTGAACATCCGGAACTTGCCGGATTTGAACACGCAGACGGTTCCTGCTGTATCCGTCAGTCCTGATTTTCAATACCGGATGAAATATTCCGGTATTTTCTGTATACTGGAAACATTGTGAAACGGGGAGATAACAACAATGGGAAAGTATGAGCTGATCATTCTGGATATGGATGGAACACTGTATGACCTTGCGGATGTGGCGGAAAAGGGATATCAGATACAGTGTGATTTTCTGAAACAGGAACGGGGACTGTCACAGGAACAGGTGGATACACTGTTTGCACAGAATCACATCTACCCGCAAAGAAGACCGGATTCCGCTTCCTGCACGGAATTCTTCGAAGCCATCGGAATCGAAAAGAAAAAGTGGACCGGATATCGTGAGGACCACTTCTGCTTTGATGAAATCAATGTGGATACGGCAGTCAGACAGAGTGTACTGGAAAAGCTGGCACATTACGGGACAATCGTACTTGTGACAAGCAACACAATCCGTCATGTCCATCAGGTGCTTGGAAGACTCGGTATTTCCGAACATCTGTTTGCGGATATTCTGACAAGTGATGCTTCACTGATACCCTCACCATATTCCAAACGGAAGGCATTTGCCTGGCTGAAGGAAAAATACGATGTGCAGGATCGGGGGATGCTGTCAATCGGAGACAGGTTCGAAACTGACGTCAGACCATGTCTTGAAAATGGTGGTGACGGCATTGTGCTGTCTTATCCGAAAGGCCTGGAAACGGTTGTTTCAGACATGGAAAAGAATGCACTCAAAAGCTGTGGTGCCTATACGGTATGGCAGAAAAAAGAGACTGATTACTGAAAATCAATCTCCATGTAAGGGACGTGTTCTGCGGTATAGACGGTAAAGCCGGTTTCGTCAAGAATTCCGTAGGAACAAGGATGTCCGCCCTTTGGAAGGGATGCGGATCCAGGGTTGCACAGGTAAATCCCATCTGCTTCATATGCGGTCGGAATGTGCGTATGACCGGAAAGGAACACATCGCCTTTACGCATGGCAGGCAGATTGTCGGGGGAATAGACATGTCCGTGTGACATGCATATTTTCCGTGATCCGCAGAACAGAACATTCAGATCGCTCATGCATGGAAACTGCAGTACCATCTGATCGACTTCCGCCTCGCAGTTGCCTCTGACCGCAATGATACTGTCAGACAGCGGGTTGATCTGTTCAATGACGCTCTTTGGATTGTAATCTTCCGGCACATCGTTTCTTGGGCCGTGGTACAGAATATCTCCAAGGCACAATACCGCATCGGTGTTGTGTTTTTCCTTTGCCTCAAGCAGAAGCTCCATGCCATGGGCGGCACCGTGAATATCGGATATGACAAGGTATTTCATAAAAGCCTCCTTTCAACAATTATAGGCGAAAACAGGAAAAGATTATATAATTGTGTCGGACGAACCGTGATCGAAAGACATGGATTCATAAAGTCCGTAATACAACAATCTGTTATGAAACACCGCATCCTTTGTGAGCGGCAGGAGGAAAAACATGAACAGAAAAATCTCACCGACACAGCGATTGACGCTGGCAGCTTTTCTTGTGGCCATTGAGGCAGTGCTGACAATGACCCAGCTCGGGTATCTGCCTTTCGGGCCGATCTCCATTACAACGATGCATCTGCCTGTGATCATGGCAGGCATCATTCTGGGGCCTGCAGGAGGTGCAGGCATCGGCCTTGTATTCGGGTTGACCAGCATGTACAACGCTACGTTTCGACCGGGACTGACGGCATTCTGCTTTTCGCCGTTTGTGTCCATCGGAAACATTCACGGCAATTTCGCCAGTCTTCTGATCGCACTTGGACCGCGTATTTTCCTTGGCTGGTTTTCAGGCATTCTGTTCAGATGGCTGAAAGAAAGAACGGGAAGTACACCGGCAGCGATGATCAGTGCAGGTGTGAACACCCTTGTCCATACCCTTGGCGTTATGGGTCTGATCGTGCTGTTTTTCGGCAAAGCGTATTCGGAGACGGTCGGGATACCGGTCGGATCGATTATTTCGGTTGTGATCGGTACAAACGGAATACCGGAAATCGTTCTGGCAGTCATCGTATGCGGGGCTTTGACCAGGGCGTTGAAACCATATCTGAACAGATAAAATGAGGAAAATTATGAGTGATGGAAAATGTGTGGTAATCGGAGTGACCGGCGGGATCGCGGCATACAAGGTATGCAATGTGGTATCGTCACTCCATAAAAAGGGTTATGAGGTACATGTGATCATGACCGAAGGTGCACAGAAGTTTGTGACGCCTCTGACCTTTCAGACGCTGAGCGGGCAGAAAGTAATTACGGATATGTTCACAATCGACTATACACCGGATGTGCATCATATCTCCCTGGCAAAGAAAGCGGATCTGTTTGTGATCGCACCGGCCAGTGCGGATATCATTGCCAAGGTTTCCCACGGTATTGCGGATGACATGTTGACGACGACATTCCTGGCTGCCGGCTGTCCGAAGCTGATCGTACCTGCCATGAATGCGGGCATGCTTTCCAATCCGATTACGCAGGACAATCTTGCCAGATGCAGGAAGTACGGCATGGAAATTCTCGCCAGTGATTTCGGATATCAGGCATGCGGGGATTACGGTTCCGGCAGACTGCCTGAACCGCCGGTGATTGAGGATGCGATACTGGAAATGCTGGAAACAGAGAAATTTCTGAAGGGTAAGAAAGTTCTGATTACAGCAGGACCGACGCAGGAAGCGATTGATCCGGTACGCTATATTTCCAATCATTCCACCGGCAGAATGGGCTATGCACTGGCAAAGGCTGCCAGAAATTACGGAGCGGAAGTCACGCTTGTCAGCGGAAAGGTGGATATTGAAGTACCACGGGGTGTGAAGGTAGTGCCGGTCGTTTCCGCAAAGGATATGGCAGATGCCGTGATTCCGGTACAGAGTGAATATGATGTCATGATTCTTGCGGCTGCGGTGGCGGATTACACACCGGTGAAAACCGCGCAGGAAAAGATACATAAGAAAGATGGGGATGCGGCATTTGTATGTACACGCACAACCGATATACTCAAGACACTCGGGGAAAACAGAAAAGACGGACAGGTTCTGATCGGTTTCTCCATGGAAACAGAAAACATGATTGAACATACAAAGGAGAAACTGACAAAGAAACACTGTGATTATATCTGTGCCAACAACCTGCGTGAGGAAGGAGCGGGTTTTGGAACGGAAACCAATCACGTTGTGATTCTTTCACAGGAGGGGATGCAGGACCTTCCGATGATGTCCAAATATGATACGGCGTGCAGTATTCTGAAATACTGCCTGAAAGGGGAATGACATGGGATATCTGATGACAATTGATGTGGGAAATACAAATATCTCACTGGGACTGATGATGGAGGAAAAGGTGGTCGGATCGTTTCGTCTTACCACAAAAACACCGCGTACATCCGATGAATTCGGAATTGTAATCAAGGATCTGCTTTCCGCAACCGATGTGCAGGTGGATGAGGTGGAAGATGTCATCATCTCCTCGGTTGTACCGAAACTGATGTACTCATTGAACTCAGCTATCATCAAATATCTGCACAAAACGCCGATTATTGTCGGTCCGGGCATTAAAACCGGTATTTCCATCCGCACTGATAATCCAAAGGAAGTCGGAGCGGACCGGATTGTGGATATTGCCTATGCCTACCACACGTATCACCGTGACTGCATCATCGTAGATTTCGGTACCGCTACAACGTTTGACTATGTATCCAAAGACGGTGTCTTTGCCTATACGGTCATCGCACCAGGACTTGGGATCAGTGCTTCCGCTCTGACTTCCCAGACCGCAAAACTTCCGGAAATCGAGATCAGGAAACCAAAATCCATTCTGGCAAGAAATACCGTCATGGGCATGCAGGCGGGGGTTGTGTACGGCTATATCGGAACGGTGGAATATATTCTGCGTCAGATGAAAAAAGAACTTCATCTGAATGAATGCTATGTTGTCGCAACCGGAGGTCTTGGCAGGGTCATTACCTCGTCCACAAATGAAATCAATGCATATGATCCGGATGTTGCATTTAAAGGCATGCGGATTCTCTATGATCTGAACAAAGGAGACAAACGGAATGAAAATCTTTGATCTGCATGCGGATCTGGCCTGTGCCATTGAACCGCATAAAACAGAAGGTGCAGTACTGCGGAATCACTGGGCAAAGGACTTTGCCCAGGGAGAAATCGGATGGACTGCCGCAGCCTCATTCTTTATGGGGCATGAGTCATGGGATGACATGGTATCCATCGTGGAAATGGTGAAGAAGGATCTTGATGAAAGCGGATATCAGAAGATTCTTACGGTGAAGGATCTGGACCGCAGCTATGATGAAACGGCGTTTGTGATGACCATTGAAGGTATGTGCGGTATCACGGACAATGTGGAGGAAAAGATCCAGTGGCTCTATGATCAGGGAAACCGGATCGGATCTCTGGAATGGAATGATCAGAATGCGCTGGCCACAGGCAACAGCGGTGATCCGGCAAGAGGACTGACGGAGATGGGAAAGGCTGCCGTGCGGAAAATGAATGCACTGCACTTCATCATTGACGTATCCCATGCCAATGAGAAGACATTCTGGGATATTCTGGAAACATCTTCACAGCCGATCATCGCAACCCATTCCAATGCCAAAGGAAGATGTTTTGTGGAAAGAAATCTGACGGACCAGCAGATCCGTGCTCTGGCTGGAAAAGGCGGCATTATCGGACTGAACGCATGCATGCATTTCATCGACAGGGAAAAGGAAAACCAGAATGCCATGCATCTGGCGGATCATGCCCGCTATATTGCGGATCTGGTCGGTGTTGAACATGTGGCGTGCGGGTTTGACTTCGGTGCATATTACGATGCGGATGAGGATCACGACATGTATGGTCCTGCGGATGCGCAGAACTTTGTACGTGCTCTTGGTGAAAAAGGCTTCAGTGAAAAGGAAATTGAAGACATCTGCCATGGCAATGTCATCCGTTTCCTCAAAGCAAATATGGAATGAAAAAAGTGCAGGGCAGCCTGCACTTTCGTATTTCTGTGAAACAGTTATTTCCACATGACGTCCGGATATTCTCCGGATGCTTTCTTTTCAGCGATTCTGGCGACGACATCCGGTTTGTCCTCTTTGTATGTGACACCGAACCACCTGTCCTTTGAACTCAACATACGTACATTGCAGATGCCTTTGGATACGAGTTCGCCGATGGCATTTGGAATGACATGTTCACACTTCATCGGGTTGGCTTCCAGGCTTTCCTGCAGGAAGCTGGTGAATACCGGTTCAAGCTCATCGAAGATCTTTGGTGTAAAGCCCCAGAAGTTCATGGACACAAGTGCGTCATCGGACATCGGTACCCATTCACCGTTCTCTTCATACACCGCATGACCATCCTTCAGAGCGATCTTCTGGATCTCACGGATACTTGTCAGATTGCCGTCTTTTTCCTCACAGAGGCCTCTTGTGACGGTTCCGTTTGCGGTCAGTGTGTTCAGACATCTGAATCCGACCATTGCATAGTTGTCATCGCTGATCTGTTCCGTCAGATAGTTGTAGATGACTCTGTATGCGTCCTGACCATAGAAGTCGTCCGCGTTGATAATCGCAAACGGTTCGTTGACAACACCTTTGCAGGCAAGAAGGGCATGTGTTGTGCCCCATGGTTTTTCTCTTCCTTCCGGTACTTTGAATCCTTCCGGAATACTGTTCATGTCCTGGAATGCAAATTCGACTTCCATACCACCGGCACTGACACGGTCAGTGAGTGCATTGCGGAAGATCTGTTCATGTTCACGGCGGATAATCAGAACAACCTTTCTGAATCCTGCACGATAGGCATCGTAGATGGAGAATTCGATGATCGGTTCTCCATGGGATCCGACACCGTCGATCTGCTTCATGCCTCCATAGCGGCTTCCCATACCTGCCGCCAGAATGACTAACGTTGGTTTAACCATATAATTGATGATTCCTTTCCGTTTCTGTATGATTATTATAGCACCTGAAAGAAAAGAAACCATAAAGGGAGGAAGAGTAATATGAAAAGTATCATTCTGGCAAGTGCCAGTCCGAGAAGAAGAGAACTGATGGAAAAGGTCGGATTTCCCTTTATCTGCATTCCTGCGGATATTGATGAGACGATTTATGATGAATACACGATCGAGGAAAATGTCGAGAATATCGCATTCCGGAAGGCAAGAGCCATCCATGAACTGTACCCTGACTGCATTGCGGTGGGCAGTGATACGATGGTTGTACTGGATGAGGAAATTGTACTTGGAAAACCGGAAAACAGAGAGGACGCAAAGCGGATGCTCAGAATGCTGGAGGGAAGAACCCATCAGGTCATGACGGGACTGTCACTTGTTTCAGACAACAGACGGTATTTCAATGTCTCTGTTTCGGATGTGACGTTTTCACACATGAGTGAAGAAGAGATTGAAGAGTATGTCAACAGCGGTGAATGTGATGACAAGGCCGGAGCGTACGGAATCCAGGGGCTTGGCGGCCGGTATATTGAGTCCATACAGGGAGATTACTACTCCATCATGGGTCTGCCGGTGAATCTTCTTTACGAAGAGCTGAAGAAGAATCTTTCACTGTATTGAAAAATGAAAAGATTCTGTTATGATATAGGGGCGCCGATTTAGTATAGTGGTAATACAGATCCATGGTAAGGATCAGCGGGCAGTTCAATTCTGCCAATCGGCACTTCAGATTCCACTCCGGTGGGATCTTTTTGTTGGAAAGGTGGGGAAGGGATATATGATACATCAGAAGGGAATCAGAAGATACTTCGGAGATGCGCAGTTTTACAGAACCGTCATGATCGTTGCCGTGCCGCTGATTATCCAGCAGTTGATCACAAGCTTTGTCAACATGCTGGACAATATCATGGTCGGTCAGACGGGAACACTGCAGATGAGTGCGGTTTCCGTTGCCAATCAGCTTTGCATGATCTTCAATCTGGCGGTATTCGGTTCCATTTCCGGTGCCGGTATTTTCGGTGCCCAGTTTGCGGGGAAAAAGGATTGGGATGGAAGCCGGTACACACTTCGCTTCAAACTGATTACGGAACTACTGTTTTCGGTTGTCGGAATCGTGCTGTTTCTCAGTGCGGGGGATTCTCTGCTTGGACTGTTTATGACTTCGGAGGCCAACAGTCCTGCCGATGCCGCAATGACACTGCAGTATGCATCTGTCTATATCCGTATCATGACCATCGGATTCATTCCGTTTGCCCTGTCGCAGACGGTCGGTTCCTCCATTCGTGAGACCGGCAACACACGTCTGCCCATGATTGCCAGCATTACCGCTGTCTTTGTCAATTTCATCGGCAACTACATTCTGATTTTCGGTAAATTCGGATTTCCGGCAATGGGCTGCACGGGTGCGGCTGTCGCAACAGTCATTTCCCGTTTTGCGGAACTTGGCATGAATCTGTTTTTCGCTGTCAGGGGGAAAGCGGATTTCCCGTTCTTCCACGGAGTGTTCCGCGATTTCCGCATTCCGGTATCCCTGACAAAGCAGATCATTGTCAGAGGCTTTCCGCTTGTGGTCAATGAGGTTCTGTGGTCAACCGGCATTGCGGCGATTATCCAGTGTTATTCGACAAGAGGGATTGATGCCCTTGCGGCTTACAACATATGCAATACCATAAACAATCTGTTCTTTGTATTCTCGATTGCCATGGGTGACTGTATTTCCATCATGGTCGGGCAGAAACTCGGGGCGGGACGTCTGGATGAGGCGGTGGAAACCGATCTGAAACTGATCATGTTCACATTTATTCTCAGTGTGTGCCTTGGATCTGTGCTTGTCTGTACCGGAAATCTGTTTCCGATGCTGTATAATACCACGGATCAGATCCGTCATACCGCAACGGTACTGTTGAGAACCGCAGGATGTCTTCTGCCGATTCAGGCACTGTACAATGCCTGTTATTTCACAATGCGCTGCGGCGGGAAAACGATTATCACGTTCCTGTTTGACTCTGTGGGCACGATCGCTGTTTCCTTCCCGGTTGCCTTCATGTTGTCAAGATTTACATCTCTTCCGATTACGATGATGTATTTCATTGTCACAATCGTGGATCTGTACAAGGTCGTTCTCGGTCTGTTCCTTGTCCATAAGAGAATGTGGGTCAACAATCTGACCGAAAATGCATGAGTGTGGTAGAATAGCGGAAAAGGGAGATGAAAACATGTTAAAGGTTTACGGAAGCAGACTCTGCAGGGACTGTGTCAATTTCAAAGCCAACTGTGATCAGTACGGCATCGCATATGATTATTCGGATATTACGGAAGAACTTTCCAATCTCAAGGAATTCCTGAAGTACAGGGATGAGAATCCTGTATTTGAAGACGCAAAAAAGGCAGGAGGTATCGGTATTCCTGCCATCATCAAAGAGGATGGTACAATCACACTGGACTGGAAGGCTGTCGTGGCTGAAAACGGATTTGAGCCGTTTGAGACACTGAAGTGTTCCTGCAGTCTGAATGACCGTTCCGGATGCTGAGGTCACAGCCGGGTTCTGTCGATGGGCAGATCCGGCTTTTTCTGTGGCTGTTCAGTCGATATGACCAATGACCTGGTATGATGTTTCGGTAAACTGCATCAGTTCAAATCTGTTTCCATCAGGATCGTGGAACCATTGCTGGAATGTGCCGGAAGGACCTCTGGAGATCTGTGTATCCGGCTGTACGCCTCTTGACTGCAGAAGCTGACTTGCCTGATGAATGTCATTTACTGTCAGGGCAAAGTGGGAGTAGCCGACATCCTCATTCCATTTCCTGTGCGGCTTCTGTGCTTCAGATGCAGGAAACAGCTCGATAAACTGTCCCGGAGCCAGTTCCAGATAGGTGTAGAAGATGCCTTCAGGATCCTCTTCAGCCATCTTTGCGAATGCAGGTTTATTTGTATTTCCCGCATAGCTTTTCCATCTGACAACGACTTTCTGCTGTGCACCGAGTCTGTTAACGTAAAAATCCAGCATCTCATCAAAATGGTCCGTGTAAAATGAAACATGCATGATTGTCTGAAATAACATAGTCTGCCTCCTTATGCAGTATGTATATGATATGACATCTCAAGGGGATTGAGGCAGAAGTCTTCTTTTCAGGAACAGGTGCCAATTCTTTTTCGTGAGGCATGAGGGCTATGGTATAATAACTGTGATTTTTATGGAAAGGAGAGATCCTGTTTGTCTGATTATACGTTAAATATATCGATACTGACGCTGCGTACGGTACTGCAGGCGGCGGCTGATATCTTTATTATATGGCTTGTGCTGTACTATGTTCTGCGGATTGTCCGCAGTAATTCCCGCACCATACAGATCTTCAAGGGCATTCTTCTGATTGTGGCGATTGATCTGTGTGCCGGCTTTTTCGGTCTGAAGACGCTGAAGTATTTTGCGGATATCTTCCTGAACTGGGGATTCCTTGCGATTATCATCATCTTCCAGCCGGAACTGCGTACACTGCTTGAAAAGATCGGTAAGACGAATATTTTTTCCAATATTCATTCCCTGACAGGCAATGAAAAGGAAAACGTCGTCGATCAGATTGTCAGTGCCGCCATGTTGTTGAGCAAGGACCAGACCGGTGCCCTGATCTCCATTGAAAAAACAAACTCACTCGATGACTTTGTAGAGACGGGTATCCGTATCAATTCAGAAGTGACGGCGGAACTGCTGACGTCGATTTTCGTCACCTCCACACCGCTTCATGACGGTGCCGTGATCATCCAGGGCGACCGCATTGCCTGTGCAAGTGCGTATTTCCCGCCGACAAATCAGGATGTGCCTTCACGATATGGTGCCCGACACAGAGCTGCCATCGGTATTTCCGAAATCACCGACTGTATTACGATTGTTGTTTCCGAGGAAACCGGCAATGTGTCCATTGCGGTCGGCGGTAAGATGAGCTCTGTTGACCGCAAGAGTCTCAGAGATTATCTCATGCGTGAGATCTGCGGAGAAACGATTGAAGTCCGTTCCCGTATTTCCACAAGCGCTGCGGCTTCTTCCGCTTCCTCAACCAAGACATCCGCAATGATTTCCAAACTGGCAATCCGCAGACAGAAAGATGAACCGGCTGAAACAGAGGAAAAGAAGGACGTCAGACCGGCAAAGATGCAGGTCGAATCCGTACAGCCTGCCGCAAATACGGAAATCAGAAAGGCGGACGAGGAAGTACATAAGGCAGCGGATGCGGAAGCGATTGCCCAGGAGATCAAACTCCCGCACAAGAAACAGCGTCCAAAGCCGAGTTATCCGGACCAGTCCAACCGCAGAAAACAGCCGCGTATGACACCGGAACAGGTTCAGGAGGCACGTCGTGCCGCAGCGGCATCCCTCTCCACAAAGAAACAGGATACCGGTTCCCAAAAGGTCATCATGAACGAGGAAGCCGGCAGATATGAGACAGCAAAGCTCGATATTTCAAAGATCGTCGGATTCAGTGATGAGCTTGATCGTCAGTTCAGAATGGTTGACGATCTGTCCCGTAAATCCTCTGATGAAAAAGGAGGTGAAGACAAATGAGCACAGATCCGAAACGTGAAGATGTAAAAAACACGAAGAAAAAGGAAAGAAAGGATACGACATCCGCTTCCAAGACCGAACGGGCCAATCGAATTGGGAAACAGTCCATCCGTATGTCGGAATCATACGAGAAACTGGAGAGTTTCCTCTCACGTCTGATCCGTATTTTCTCCTCATTCCTGGATCGTCTTCTCTTCAATAACCGTCACCCGAAGATTGTGGCACTGATTCTTTCCGTGTTAATGTACGGAGGCGTCAATTACAGCACTGTCCGTTCCATCTATACAACGACGCTGCGCTCCAGCCGCTCCATCTCCGATGTGGCTGTCACAATCAATGTCAACAGCGATACATTTGAGGTTACCGGCGTACCGGCAACGGCTAATATTACGATTACCGGTGATGCGACAAGCGTCAATACGGCTGCCAATTCCAAAGATGGGCAGGTTCTTGCGGACCTTGACGGTCTGACGGAAGGCACGCATGAAGTACGCCTTACCACAACAGGATACGGCAGCGGCGTCAATGTTGTCGTGGATCCTTCAACGATTGTCGTGACGCTGAACAGGAAGATCACAAAGCAGTTTGATATTTCCTATGACTTTATCAACCAGTCAAAGATGGAGGATATCTATTCTCCTGGTACACCGGTATTTGACTATACAAAGGTCAATGTCAGAGCCTCTTCAAAGACACTGGATTCCATTGCCTTTGTCAAGGCACTGATCGATGTGGCGGGGCAGTCATCCGATTTCGAACAGAATGCAAAACTGATTGCCTATGACGCAAACGGAAATCCTGTCGATGCGGATATCATTCCAAATGAGGTCCATGTCAGTGTATCTGTCACATCTCCGAACAAATCGGTTCCGGTCAATGTACAGGTTACCGGCGAAGTACCTGACGGTAATGCGATCAGTTCAATCACGCTTGACCAGCAGACCATAACGATCTACGGTCCTGACAGTGTTCTGACGGATATTGACAACATAACCGTTACTTTGGATGCCTCTACGCTGACAAAGGATGCGACGGTTCTGCGTCCGATTGTACTGCCATCGGGTGTCTCCAGTGCGAGCATCTCACAGGTTACGATGAATGTCAGACTTGAAAAGGCCACAACCGTAACGGTTGACAATGTGCCGATTCATGTCAGAAACAACGTCAATCGATACAAGGCATCACAACCTGACAACATCACGACCGTATCTGTGGAGGTCACCGGTACAAAGGACAATGTGGAGGCGGTAACAGCCGATATGATCAACGTATACATTGATATGAAAGATGCCGCACCGGGTCTTCAGACATTTGAACTGAAGGTGGAACAGCCGGGCAACGGCCTTGTCAGCTACGCACTCAAGGACAGTTCCTATACACTGAATGTCCTTGGTGAAACAGATGAATCCAGTACAGAGGGAGGAATGATCAACAATGAGTAGATATTTCGGAACGGATGGAATCCGTGGAAAAGCAAATGAAGGCCTGTGTGCCGATACAGCATTCAGGGTGGGACGCTATCTTGGATATTATTACAGCAGAGAAGGAAAGAAGAAGATTGTCATCGGAAAGGATACTCGTCTTTCTTCCGATATGCTGGAAAGCGCACTTGCGGCTGGAATCGCAAGCCAGGGATGCGATGCGTATCTTGTCGGCTTCTGCCCGACACCAACGGTATGTTATCTGACTGTCAATGAGGATTTTGCCTGCGGTGCGATGATTTCCGCAAGTCATAATCCGTTCTATGATAACGGCATCAAGGTATTCTCAAAGGAAGGCGTCAAACTGCAGGGAGAAGTGGAAGAGCTGATTGAAGACTATCTCGACGGTAAGATTGAACTTGCATACGCAAAAGATGATGCGATCGGCAGAGTGGTACCGTATGAACAGGGACTGGAAAACTACCTGAACTGGATTACGGAGGAATACAATCTGGATCTTTCCGGTATGAAGATTGCGATGGATTGTGCCAACGGTTCCTCTTCCTTTACCGCACAGCGTGCCCTGGAAAAGCTTGGTGCGGATGTGACTGTGCACAATGCACAGCCGGACGGCACCAATATCAACAACCATTGCGGTTCCACGCATCCGCAGGATTTCCAGCAGTTCATGCGTGACCATCAGGGTGAATACGACATCGGTCTGACATTTGACGGTGATGCGGACAGACAGATTCTCGTCGCGCCGGACGGTGAACTGGTAGACGGCGACTATATGCTGTATATTCTTGGAAAATACTACAGAGATGAGGGAAAACTCAAGGGCAATACGATTGTCACAACCGTCATGGCAAACCTCGGTTTATGGAAAGCCATGGAAAGAGAAGGCATCAATGTTGAAAAGACGGATGTCGGAGATAAATATGTCTACGATATGATGTGCAGAAAGGATTATATTGTCGGCGGTGAGCAGTCCGGCCATATCATCCTGAAGTACCATGCCACAACGGGTGACGGACTGATGACGGCACTGTCCATTCTCAAAGTCATGAAGAAGACAGGAAAGTCCATCATGGAACTGCGGGAAGGACTGAAGATCTATCCGCAGCTGCTGGTCAATGTCCGTGTCACGGATAAGACAAAGGTCATGGATGATCCTGAAGTACAGGCTGCCATTGCGGATGTGGACACACGTCTGCATGGCAATGGACGTGTACTTGTCAGACCTTCCGGTACGGAACCGCTGCTGAGAGTCATGGCGGAAGCGGAAACCGATGAGATCTGCCATGAGGTATGTCATCAGATCGCCGATCTGATTGCGGAAAAATTCGGCGCATAAGCATGAATGGGAAGATCACCGCGGGTGGTCTTCTTTTTTCGTGGTGTGGAAAGCCAAAGGGTATTTGTGTTAGAATAAAAATGACATAAAACGGTACTGACCTGAAAAGAAGGTGATTTTGTGAAAAGAGTAATTGCAATCGTGGAAGATGAGAAGGATCTGAACGAACTTGTGAAACGATATCTGGAGAAAGAAGGGTATGAGGTTCGCTCCTATCTGACATTTGATGAGGCATCAAGTCATACAACCGATGATGATGTGCATCTGTGGATTCTGGATATCATGCTGGGAGACAAGAGCGGATTTGACCTGATTGAGGAAATCCGCCAGCATGACGCTGAGGTTCCGGTCATATTCATGTCTGCACGTGATAAGGAATTTGACCGCATCATCGGTCTGGAAAAAGGATCTGACGATTATATTACAAAGCCGTTCTCGCCAAAGGAACTTGTACTGCGTGTCAATAATCTGATCCGCAGAGTCTATCGTGAAGATGACAAATATCTGTCTGTGGACGGATATGACATTGATGAGAATCAGAGAACGGTTGTGGAAGGATCCACACAGATTGAACTTACCACAAAGGAATTTGATCTGTTAATGATGTTTGTGAACAACCGTGGAAAGGCATTCCCGCGTGAAAAGATTCTCGAACAGGTATGGGAGGAAAACTATTTCGGTAGTGATCGTGTCGTAGACGATACACTCCGTCGACTCAGAAAGAAGATGCCGAATCTCTCCATTAAGACGATTTACGGATTCGGATACAAGCTCGGATGAAACGTCTGCGTCTGTGGATGAATGAGTTTTCCCTTACCCAGCAGCTGCTGGGTATTGTTTTCCTGTTTGTGTCGGTATTTGCCGGATTTGTATTCTTTTTTCTCAATCCGGCGATCAACCAGTTTTCCCAGATGGAAATGTTTGAGCTTCTGCATAATTCCCAGAATACGATGATCGTTTACATGAACGAGAATCCGGACCACAGGATTGATACCGTACAGGATAACAGTTCCATCAGTGTATATCTGTATAATCCGGAAACAGACAGTATTACGCATGCGGCAGGGGAAGCCATCAATGATGATCTGAAAGAGGATATCCGCCGCAACGGTGACAGAAAACTGGAGGGAACCCAGGACTATACGCTGGTGACGACCGTCACCCAGGATGATGTTACAAGAAACGTGACATCCCTGTATTCAATGACGCTTCTGAAAGACGGAAGATACCTGGTGTCCATTCTTTCCGATTCCTATCAGGAACGGTTCCAGAGATCCCTGATCAACGGTATTGTGCTGATGAACGGATGTATGATCGGACTTCTGTTTGCCTTTCTGCTTGTTTGGGTCGGTTCTCTGATCTTCTCATTGAATCAGATCCGAAACTATATCACAAAGATCAGAAACGATGAACCGGCGGTACTGCAGGTCAAAAGAAATGATGAAATCGGTGAGGTTGCGACGGCACTGACAGTGATGGAATCCGAACTGGCACGACAGAATCATGAAAAGGAGGAGATGATTCAGAATATCTCCCATGATCTGAAAACACCGATTGCGACAATCAAATCATACAGTGAGGCAATCAAGGATGGCATCTATCCGTATGACACGCTGGAAAAATCAGTGGATGTCATCATTGAACATGCCGAACGTCTTGAAAAAAAGGTCAAGAGTCTGATTCTTCTGAACAAAATGGGCTATCTGCAGGATACCGCACCGGAGGGAAACAACCTGGATATGAATGAGGTGATTGAAAAGGCAATTCTTTCCCTGAAGGTTGTCAGACCGGAAATTGAACTGATCTCAAAAGCGGATGAAGTGGTTTTCTTCCATGGGGATGAGGAACCATGGCGGATTACCGTTGAAAATCTGATTGACAATGCACTGCGGTATGCCCGATCACAGATTGTTGTTGAACTGCACCCCGATGAGTTATGCATCATCAATGACGGCAGTCATATTGAAGAGGACAGAATGGAAACACTGTTCCATCCATATGAAAAGGGTACGGACGGACAGTTCGGCCTTGGCCTTTCCATCGTCTATCGTGTATGCACAACCTATGGGTATCACGTACAGGCGGAAAATCTGAAGGACGGTGTCTGTTTCAGAATCTGGAAGGAACGAAGAAACAAAGAATCAAGACGGAAGGATAAGAATGTCAAAAGGGCTTAAACAACGCCCTTTTTTGCGATACAATAACAGCTGTATGAACAAAGTAATGCAAATTAACGGTGTGAAAACCGCATATAAGGAAGAAGGAAACGGTACCAGTGTCATTCTCATGCATGGCTGGGGCCAGAATAAGGAAATGATGGATCTGATCTTTGAACATCTCAAAGACCGTTTTCATGTTATTTCTCTGGATTTCCCGGGATTCGGGGAATCGGATCAGCCGCCGCAGGCATGGGGTGTGATTGAATATGAGAAGTACTTTACGTCCTTCCTTGATTCGCTTGGAATCGAAAAGGCGATTCTGATCGGACATTCCTTCGGATGCCGTGTCGCGATCCGCTTTGCGGCGGATCATCCGGAACGGGTTATCCGCATGGTGCTGACAGGCGCTGCCGGAATCCGACCAAAGCATGATCTGATGTGGCATGTGCGCACAAAGACATACAAGCTGGGCAAATGGCTGCTTAAGGTCACAGGTCAGAAAGGAAGACTGGAGGAAATTCAGAAACATGCCGGTTCGGAGGATTACCGCAATGCGCAGGGAATCATGAGACCGACATTTGTAAAGGTTGTCAATGATGATGTGGCACCTGTGCTTTCAAAGGTTGTCTGTCCGGTACTGCTTGTGTGGGGAGACCTCGATACGGCAGCGCCGCTCTGGATGGGACAGCAGATGGAAAAACAGATGAAGGATGCCGGACTGGTGATCTTCGAGGGGGATGACCACTGGGCGTACTGGCATCAGGCGGACCGCTTTCATGCGGTTGTGGACGCATTTGTACAGGAGGATGAACAATGATCAGGTGGGTTGTTTTCATCTTCATGGCAGTTGCCATGATTGTGCCGACAAAACGTGCACTGTTTATTTTCCAGCAGAACCGCTACGAAAGCGGAAGATATACGACATGGCTGAAGGAAAATGCGGGCAGACTTGCCAAAGAGGATGGATTTTACATTCTTTCCTCCGTTGTACCGGCAGTTCTGGGTTTTGTGATCGATGATTTTTGGGTTATGGTTCTGACCTGTGTTCTGCTTGTTCTGACCGCATATATGTCGTGGTTTATCGAAAAACATACGCATTACATCAAACCTCTGGCAGTTACCGCAAGAGTCAGACGGCAGATGGTTGTGATGGGAATACTGGAAGTGCTGTGTACACTTGTCATCCTGCTGTATGACATGCCTGGGTTCTGTTATGCCATGGCATGGTTTGGACCATGGCTGCTGGTATATCCGATGGATGGTATGACAGCACCGATTGAGGCAGGTGTGCGTGCACATTACCTCAATGACGCAAAGCGGATTCTCAGATCCCAACCGGATCTGATCCGCATCGGTATTACCGGTTCCTTTGGAAAAACCACAACGAAGAACATCATGCAGGGAATGGTATCGGAACAGTTCAACTCTCTGATGACCCCTGCCAGTTATAACACCCCGATGGGAATCACAAGAACGATCCGGGAGATGCTGAAACCGATTCATCAGGTGTTCGTCTGTGAAATGGGAGCCGACCATGTCGGTGATATCCGTGAACTGATGGACTTTGTACAGCCTTCCATCGGCGTTGTCACATCCATCGGTCCCCAGCATCTGAATACATTCGGAAGTCAGGAAAACATCACAAGGGAAAAGATGAATGTGGTGGAGATGCTGCCGAAGGATGGATTTGGTGTCATGAACTATGACAATGAATACATTCGATCCTGGAAAGTGAAGAATCCGGTGAAGACCGCAACGTATGGCATCCATTATGAAAAGGTGGATTACCGTGCTGTGGATATCACCTATACCGCTTCCGGTTCCGCCTTTACGGTTGTGCATGGAAAGGAAAAGGTCAGACTTGAAACAAAGCTGCTGGGAGAGCTGAATATTCTCAATATTCTCTCTGCCGTCGCAGTCGCAAGACATCTTGGTATATCCTGGGGAGTCATTACAAGGGCTGTGGCAGGCATGAAACAGGTCGAGCACAGACTGGAACTCAAAAAGATCAACGGCTACCGGTTTATTGACGATGCGTTCAATGCCAATCCGACCGGCAGTGCAATGGCGCTTGAAGTACTGTCCATGATGCCGGGAAAGCGTGTCATCGTCACACCGGGTATGATTGACCTTGGCGCCAGACAGGAGGAAATCAACCATCGCTTTGGTACTCTGATGAAGGGAAAGGCGGATGAGGTTGTGCTTGTCGGCAGAATCCAGACCGCACCGATTTATGCGGGATTGAAGGAAAGCGGTTTTGACATGAACAATGTACTGGTGGTGGACAGAGTTGCGGAAGCCTTTGACCATGTGTATTCCACCGCATCCCGTGAAGATACGATCCTGCTGGAAAACGATCTTCCCGATGCATTCAATCACTGAATTCCAACGTCCGGAAATCCGGGCGTTTTTGATATAAATAAAACGGATAACAGATGCCATTATGGTAAAATAAAGCCACAGGTATCAGTATGAAAAAGAAAATCACATTTGTACAGGACGCTGCCATAAGCAGTGAGATTTCGTATGAACAGGTGCAGTTTCCGATCAGCGATGCACTGCGGATTGTGGAAGTGCAGGTACACAGGGAACAGGCTTTCAAGGAAATCCCGAAACACTGGCACCGCAGTATTGAAATTCTTGTTCCGATTTATGGGTCGACCGAAACATGGATGGACGGCAGAGTGTATGTTGTGCACCCGGATGAATTTCTGATTGTCAATTCCCGTTCGATTCATTCCTGCCGCACGGTGGAACCGCAGAACGGGTATTACG
The DNA here is from genome assembly GCA_051873755.1 of Bulleidia sp. Taxonomy (GTDB): domain Bacteria; phylum Bacillota_I; class Bacilli_A; order Erysipelotrichales; family Erysipelotrichaceae; genus Bulleidia. The sequence continues at coordinate 47,482 of JBJEFE010000008.1, forward strand.
GGTATGCTGTACAGATCCGCTATGATTTTCTGAAGTCATGCCATCCGGATGTGGAATACGGTGAATTTGAGATTCTGTACCGTGGTGAACATCAGAAACAGATTCATACATGCCTTTCGGAAATGATTGAAATGTACAAGAGTGCGGAGCCGTTAACCCATCTTGCCCTGCAGGGAAAACTGTATGAGCTTGTGCGATTGTTATTTGTTTATACGTTACATGAGAAAAGCGCATCTGAAGCTTCAGTCTCAGGCAGAAACCGTGACAGACTGAGTGAGATTATCAACTATCTGGATGATCACTATGATTCTGTACCGGATGCGAAAACCGTTGCGGAACACTTTCACCTCTCCTACGGGTATTTTGCGGCAATGCTCAAAAACGGCATTCATATGACCATGAGTGAATATGTCAATTCCGTGCGTCTGCGCAGAATTGAGGAGGATATTCTGACAACCGACTGTACAATAACAGAACTCTGCATGAAACACGGATTTGCGAATGTAAAGTCATTTTACCGGGAGTTTGAGAAAAAACATCATATGACCCCAAAGGAATACCGCAACAGTACAAGAAGTGAGAAAAAGACAAAAAACACATGATTTTTGTCATATGATAAAGCGCTTACATTTTCTATGATTTCTCCTGTAAAGGAGAAATAAAAACAGAATATGAATCGTACAATCAGAACACTGATCACAGCCGGCATGTGTGTATCCATGATCGGATGCGGACAGAATGCAGGATCCTCCACAGCAGGATCTGACACCCTGACAGGCACCTATGCCGTTGAAATCGGCGGCTTTGACTGGGGATGCGGCACCACAAAAGCAATCATTACATTTGACCACGTTGTGGATGCGGTGGATAAGGACACATTTACCGTCACCGAAACAAAGATGGCAACCGACTTCTCCCAGGCACCTGAATTCCCGGTTGTGGAAGTCACAAATCCAAGAACCGTTACGGATGCCTACCTGTGTGATGAAAATGGAAACCGGACAGACAGTGCTTCCCGCTATGCGGCGGTGGAACTGTATGTTTCCCCGAATGACGGCAGTCCGCTGTTATTTACAATGAGCACACAGCTCAACACATGGAGTGATCCGTACTATCTGACCATTGAAACAGCGGAAGGTATCGTTCTGACAAGTGAGGGAACAGATGTCACAACTGTGACCATTGACACCGCACTGACCGGAAAGACAACGGATGCGGATATGTTCGATACTGCATCATTTACAGCAGCTGACGGCATCACATACAACTATGCGGCGTACACACCGGAAACAGAGTCTGACACACTTGTTGTCTGGCTCCATGGACTGGGTGAAGGCGGAACGGAAAACACGGATCCATCCGTGACACTTCTTGCCAATAAGGTCACTGCACTGGCTGGAGAAACATTCCAGAATACACTAGGTGGTGCACATGTACTTGTACCGCAGTGCCCGACATACTGGATGGACAATGATGGCAAAGGCACAAACTTCAACGGCGGGGGTATCCAGGCAGACGGGACTTCCTTCTACACAGAATCCCTGCATGAACTGATTGCCTCCTATAAAGAACAGATCAAGGCTGAAAAGGTTGTGATTGCGGGCTGTTCCAACGGCGGATACATGACCATGTTAATGGGAATGAACTACGCTGATGAATATGATGTTCTCGTACCGATCTGCGAAGCAGTACCGGATGCGGTCATCACGGATGATCAGATCAGTACCCTTAAGGATCTGCCGATGTTCTTCATCTATTCCAAAGATGATACAACCGTTGATCCGACACTTCATGAGATTCCGACCATCGATCGTCTGATTCAGGCAGGTGCTGAAAATATCCATGTCTCCACAAGTGAACATGTCATTGACATGTCCGGTGAATACAAAGACGCGGACGGAAATCCGTATCAGTATATGGGTCACTGGAGCTGGATCTATTTCGACAACAATGATTCCTCCTGTGATGAATGCGGACAGTCCGTATTCGAATGGATTGCAGAACAGTTGAATTGATGATTCTTCTTCAATCGGGTCAGCCGGAAACGGCTGATCCTTTTATAAAGAAAAAGCCCGTCGTATGACAGGCTTGAAGTGTTCAGGCACGGATTGCCTTACGGAAGAAAAAGATTCCGAGGACAAACAGGATACCGAGTGTTCCGACTGCGATGTTGATGGAACCGGTAATGGAGACAGCGATACCGACAAGCGTTGTGCCCATGAAGGCAGCGCCCTTGCCGCAGATATCATACAGTCCGAAGTATTCACCGGACGCATTGGCAGGGATGATCTGCGCGTAGTAGGAACGTGACAGCGCCTGAATGGCTCCCTGGAACATGCCGACGATGAAGGCCATGACTGCAAACTGCCAGAGTGTGGACATGAACAGTGCGTAGATGGCAACGACGAAGTAACCGCCGATACATACCGCAATCAGACTTGTGGAACTGTATTTCTTTGACAGTTTTCCAAACAGAGTTGCGAATGCGAATGCAACGACCTGTGTGAGCAGTAATACAACCAGCAGACCGACCTGGTTGAGGCCAAGAGCCGTACCGATGGCGACAGCTTCATCAATGATTGTGTAAACACCGTCAATGTAGAAGAAGAAGGCAATCAGGAAGTAGAATACCTTTTTCTCATTGTGGTACATGTTTTTCAGTGTACCGACCATACGACTGAGACTTCCTGAAATCACACCCTTTGTGTTCTCAACATAGTATTTCTGTCTGTAGTTCTTTAACAGCGGAAGAGTAACGACAAGCCACCAGACTGCAACGATAATGAAGGCTGCCGCAATGGACAGTTTTTCAGGAATCACGCCCAGGAAGGATGGATTACCGAGTACAAACAGCACCATCGCCGCAAGGAACGGAATGCAGGATCCCAGATATCCAAGGGCATATCCCTGTGAGGAAACAATGTCCATCCGCTCAGGTGTTGTGACATCCACAAGCATCGAGTCATAGAAGACAAGGGAAGCCTGATAGGCAACCTTGGCAACGACATAGGTCACAAGATATAATGTCCAGTTCGGGGCAACACCCATGACAAGACATCCGATGACACCGATGCCAAGGGCGACCATGAACATCGGTTTCTTGAAGTTTTTGTTGTCGGCGATGGATCCGAAGATCGGTCCGATGATCGCCACCAGAACAGTTGCGATACTTGTCGCATAACTCCAGTATGCCAGATACTGACTGTCTGAAAGACCGCCTGCGGTGGCCAGTGTATTGAACCAGATCGGAATGATCGTTGATACGAGAAGAGTGAAGGCAGAATTGCCGACATCATAGTAAATCCAGCTTTTCTCGAGCTTGTTAAAGTTTTTAAACATACTTTTACCTCATAGATAAATAGTATTATGAAGGAATTACGTCAAAACTTCCATAATGTACAAATCAAAAGTACGTAAAAAATATATCAGATTTCAGAATCTGTATGAAAAATACGCCAGTACAGAGTTCCGGATGTTTGCACAGGTGCCGGGAGTGCCATAAAATAAAGACAGGAAAAGAGGAAAAAACCAATGAAGGAAATTCTGGTATGGGCACATCGAGGTGCCAGCGGTACAATGCCGGAAAATACACTGCCGGCATTTCAGAAAGCTGCGGAAATGCATGCGGATGGCGTGGAGCTGGATATCCAGCTGAGTAAAGACGGTGAAATCGTTGTCATTCATGATGAAAAGGTCGATCGTACGTCCAATGGCAAAGGCTGGGTAAAGGACATGACGCTGGAAGAGCTGAAACAGCTGGATTTTTCCTGTGGACATAAGGATCTTGGCGTTGTCGCGATTCCAACGATGAAGGAAGTGTTTGATCTGTTGAAACCGACGGACCTTACCATCAATATTGAACTGAAGACAGGGATTATTGATTATCCGGGAATTGAGGAAAAGATCATTGCTTTGACAAAGCAGGCAGGATTTGAGGATCGTGTGATCTATTCCTCCTTCAATCACTATACGATTATGCGGATTCAGAAACTGGATCCGGACGCTGAAACAGCTTTCCTGTATGCGGACGGACCGATTGATATGCCGGAATACGGCAGAGACCATCATGTCAATGCCCTGCATCCCGCATTCTATAATCTGCGTATGCCTGACTTTATGAAAAAGACACGGGAGTATGGACTGGACGTCAATGTATGGACCGTCAACAGTGTCGAATATGCAAAACTCTGTATTCAGGCGGGCGTCAATGCGATCATCACAAACTATCCGGAAATGGTAAGAAAGGTGATCCGTGACCAGAAGAACAATCCGTTTGTCAGACTGATGGAGGATCAGGTACATCCATGGATCAGAAATCATGTCAGAGAAGGCTATCTGCACAGTGATGACGGACTTCAGATCCATTATTATAAAGCCATTCATCCACAGGAGAAAGCGGCGGTTGTGATGGTACACGGATTCTGCGAATTCTTTGGAAAATACCATGAAACAGCCTGGAGGTTCTATCAGGCGGGTTATTCGATTTTCTTTGTTGAACTGCGTGGATACGGTAAGAGTGACAGAACCTATGATGCGGAAGATCACAGGGTCTATGTAAAGGACTTCCGGGAATACGAGAGTGATCTGGATGCCCTGGTTCACCAGGTTGTCATACCGCAGTCATTGTCGAAGAAATACATCCTGTATTCCCACTCCATGGGAGGTGCGGTAGCGGCGTTGTATCTGGAGGATTATCCGAAGATCTTCCGCTGTGCGGTCCTTTCTTCACCGATGCTGCAGATTAATTACGGAAAGATTCCGGACAGTGCCGTCGATATCATCGGGGTGTATTCCAAAGTCAGAAACATGGATTATGATTACGCACCGGGGCAGGGACCGTTCAATCCGAATGCATCATATGAAAACTCCTCCGCCATGGATCCGGATCGGTATGACTATCAGATGGATCAGAGAATCAAGGATCCGGATTACCAGACATGGGGCGGTACCTATGGCTGGGCAAGAGCTGCCCAGAAGGCATGTGACAGAATCTTTGAGAATGTCCGCAGGATTGAAACACCGATTCTTCTGTGTCAGGCAGGAAAAGACAGACTTGTCCGGCAGGAGGGGCAGAATGCATTTGATCAGGCCTGTAACAGGGTAACGCTGATCCGTTTCCCTGACAGTAAACATGAACTGTTTAATGCAACGGAGGAAATCCGTGAGAAGTATTATAACAGCGTCATATCTTACTTTGATGCCTATGCATCACATCGAAAGGAAAAAGCATGAAAACAGGACCGGGAAACCGGTCCTTTCAATTGGATAAAGAAAAAAACCCACTTTCAGTGAGTTTTTCATGGAGCGAGTGAGCGGAATCGAACCGCCGTATCCACCTTGGCAAGGTGGTGTTCTACCGTTGAACTACACTCGCAATAAATGGCGGTTCTGACGAGATTCGAACTCGCGATCTTCTCCGTGACAGGGAGACGAGATAAACCACTACTCCACAGAACCAGTATGGCGAGGAAAGAGGGATTTGAACCCTCGCGCCGGTTGACCCGACCTATGCCCTTAGCAGGGGCACCTCTTCGGCCTCTTGAGTATTTCCTCAACAGTCTGCCAAGTGCGTTGTTGTGTTCGCTGTTAGCACCTCGATAATATACCATGGCTTTTCCGTCTTTGCAAGAGGGAAAAACAGAAATCATTTCTGTCGGATCCTCCTGATCTGTTCTTCGTAAGTTTTTTCTGCCATGAGGAAAAACAGCATGTTTTCGTTTTGAATGCATAGAAAAACCTCACTTTTCAGTGAGGTTGATATGGAGCGAGTGAGCGGAATCGAACCGCCGTATCCACCTTGGCAAGGTGGTGTTCTACCGTTGAACTACACTCGCAATAAATGGCGGTTCTGACGAGATTCGAACTCGCGATCTTCTCCGTGACAGGGAGACGAGATAAACCACTACTCCACAGAACCATCTGCTTTTCTTCAGCGCTCAAATAATATACCATGCCATATCACTTATGACAAGTACCTTTTTAAAAAATTTTGTAATTCCATGTTAAATATATTTCCGTTATATGATCTGCTATAATTGCATGGTGAAAAAGAAAACGATTGAAACAAGAACAACACCTTACGGCAATCTGGAAATTGCGGAAGGAATGCTTGGCGCGGATCTGCTGCGAATGTGCTTTGTCAACGGACATATGCAGTCTGCGATGTATCTGGAAGAGGGCAGAGAAAATGATCTGGTCTTTCCTTACATGCAGAGGTTTTCCTATGCCTTTGCTTTGAAACCGGATATCCGCAATGCACTGCTGATCGGCGGCGGTACGTTTTCCTATCCGAAGTTCTTTCTTGACAGTTACCGCAGAACAAAGCTGACGGTGGTTGAAATCTGTCAGGATATGATTGATCTGGCATATGCATACTTCGGCCTTGATGAGCTGGACATTGAACAGCAGTCCAATCTGAGGATTGTCTGTGACGATGCCTTTGTGTTTCTTGAAACATGTGATGTGCAGTATGATCTGATTATCAATGATGCCTTTATCGGAAACCGGATGAAAGGCAGAAATGAAAGAGATATGGAATCCGTGTATGGCCATCTGTGTCATCATGGTGTATATATGGAAAATCACGTAGCCGGAGTCAGGGGACCGTTTTCCCTTTCTCTGCAGCGCAGAAAGAGTGAGCTTGAAACGTGGTTTGATGATGTGGAGATGATGATCTGTGATGAGGATATACCTCTCTGGGCGCAACAGAATATCCTGCTGATCGGAAAGAAGGGAGGATCTGATGGCAAAGACTGAACAGACGAAACTGCTCGAGGAAGCACTTCATGAGCGGCAGGTGAAAAACGGGGAATACGGATGTGAGGAAGTGACGATCGGATTTAAAGGACAGGGAAAAGGTGATGAGATTGTCGATTATATGACAATGGATTCAAAGGATCAGTTCCGCTGTTATGAGATCAAGGTCACGCTTGCCGATCTCAAAACAGACAATGCCCTGTCATTCTACGGTGATTATAACTATCTTGTCGTATCTCAGTCACTGTATCTGCGCAATCCGGTCTGGGATAACCATATTCCTCCGTATGTCGGAATTCTGTGCGGTACGGAGCTGAAGGTTGTACGACAGTCAAAAAAGCGGAATGTGGATGATTCGTGCAGGGAAATGCTGAAGAGCTCTCTGCTTCGGTCGGTCTGCCTGAAATTTGAGAATCACCGCAATGCACAGATTCTTTCGAAGGAACGTCTGCTGGAAAAACAGATGGATGAGATGGAGGAGGCGTACCGGAAACACATGGATGAGGCAGATCACATGTTGTGGGTATACCGTGATTATGAACACTACTACGCTGCCAATCATCAGTGCCCGGCGTTTTCCCTGGAACAGGATGCGAAACGGCAGCGGAATGAATATGAAAAAAGAAGAAGAGGCGAAATGTGCTGGGAGGGAAAAGACGATGTTCTGATCTGTCCGGTATGTGGAGTCAGACAGACACAGATGAGTGATTACTGTCCGGTCTGCGGCAGTGATCTCAGGAGTATGCATGAGTAAGAAGATTACGGCAGGCATTGTCGCACATGTTGATGCGGGTAAAACCACATGTATTGAGGCAATGCTGGTGAACAGCGGGGCGATCCGGAAAGCGGGAAGGGTTGATCACAGGGACACCCTTCTTGATTTTGATGAGCAGGAACGGAGTCACGGCATCACGATCTATGCCAAGGAAGCCTATATGCACTGGGGTGACAGTGAGATTTATCTGATTGATACACCTGGTCATGTGGACTTTTCGTCAGAGATGGAACGCAGTCTTTCGGTTCTTGACCTTGCGGTGATCATGATCAACGGCCAGGATGGCGTGCAGGCACACACCCGTACGATCTGGAAGTGTCTGGCACACTATCAGGTACCGTGTATTCTGTTTGTAAACAAAATGGATATTTCACACCGCAGTGAACAGGAGCTTCTGGAGGATATCCGGAAACAGTGCAGTGATATGTGCATTGCATGGAACAGTGAGAAAGACGAGTCACTGGCAATGGTCAATGACGCAGTCATGGAACAGTATCTTGAAAACGGAGAAATACCGTTAAACATGATTCAGGAGGCATTTGGAAAACGGCAGTTTTTTCCGGTGCTGTATGGATCGGCACTGAAAAACACGGGTGTGAAGGAACTGATGGATCTGATGGTGGAGCTGACGGTACAAAGGCAGTATCCGGACACATTCGGTGCACGTGTATTCCGTATATCATCTGATCGTGACGGAAACCGTCTGACCCATATGAAGATTACAGGTGGTGTGCTGAAAACAAGGGAAAAAATTACCGAAGACGAGAAGATTGATCAGATCCGTCGTTACAACGGGGAGAAGTTTGAACTTCTGCAGGAGGCATATGGCGGCGATATTGTTCTTGTCAAGGGACTGACATCCGTTGAAACCGGCAGTGGACTTGGATTTGAGGAAGACCGGAAAACCCCGCTGCTGAATGCATGGATGAACTATGAGCTTGTACTTCCGGAAGGGGCCAGCCCGCTTGTGCTGGCAGACACATGTGCGACGCTTGCTGCGCAGGACCCCCAGCTTGAAATATCGACGGATGAAAGAACAGGACAGATATCCGTATCTATTATGGGAAAGATGCAGATGGAAGTGCTGCAGAAAAAGATCTGTGATCTGTCCGGAATTACGGTCGGATTTACAACCGGAAAAATCGTATACCATGAGACGATTGCCGGGCCGGTGGACGGAGCGGGACATTTTGAACCGCTGCGTCACTATGCGGAAGTCCATGTGCGCCTGGAACCGTTAAAACGGGGATCCGGCATTGTTGTGACAAGTGAATGCAGCACGGATGTTCTTTCCGCCTCATGGCAGAGGTCGATTCTGTCTGCACTGCAGAGAAAACATCACCGCGGTGTACTGACCGGATCGTTTCTGAGTGATGTGAAGATTGTACTGACCGCAGGCAAGGGGCATATCAAACATACGATGGGCGGTGACTTCCGTCAGGCCGCATGCCGTGCGGTACGGCAGGCATTGATGAAATCTGAAAGTGTCCTTCTGGAACCGTATTATCAGTTTGAACTGATTGTACCTGCGGAAAGTCTGTCACGTGCCCTTTTTGATCTGGAAAACAGACAGTGTACCGTGGAAGTGGCACAGAATGATGACGGAACCATGTGCATTACGGGGAAAGGGCCTGTCCGCACCATGGTCAATTACCAGGGTGAGGTCAGTATCTATACAAAGGGAAGAGGCATCTTCAGCTGTGAGGGATGCGGATATGAGCCATGTCAGAACGCACGGGAAATCATCGAAGCATCCGGATATGATCCGGAAACGGATATCCACAATCCTGCGGATTCGGTATTCTGCGCCAATGGCAGCGGATATAATGTGCGATGGGATGAAGCGGATGAACATATGCATATCCAGCTGAAATCCGGTGAGAGTCAAAGCGTGGCTTCACGCAGTATCCGCTATCGTGTATCGGAGGATGACCTTGGTTATATCATGGATATGACAGCCGGCAGAAACCGCAATCCGGATAAAGAAAAAGAGGAAAAGATCCGGGCTGAAAAGGAAAAGAAGCGGCAGGAGATGAAAGAGATGTCAAAGGGAAGGGCATCTGCCGTTCTTCCTGTGATGATGGTTGTGGATGGATACAACATGATCTATGCCTGGGAGGAACTCAAATCGATCGCCTCTGAAGATCTGTACGGAGCAAGGCAGAAACTGATTGATCTGCTGTATGCCTATCAGGCATATTACGGACATCCGATCACGATTGTATTTGACGGATACAAGGTTGCGGACAACCGGGGTACAACCATCCGGAAAAAGGGAATGGATGTCGTCTATACAAAGACGGGGGAAACCGCAGACACATGGATGGAGAGATTCTCCTATCAGAATCAGAACCGTTTTGAAGTGACCTATGTGACTTCGGATGCATTGATTCAGAATGCCGTACTGTCAAGAAACGGGCTGCGTATGAGTGCTGCTGCCCTGTATCAGAAACTGAAAGAATATTCTATACTGTGAAACAGTGGTGAAGGTATAATAGAAACCGGAAAGGAGAAAATACAAACATGTTATTGAAATGTACAAGAGAAAACGAGACGACATACTATCTTCCGTCTCAGATCCGTAAACTGGCAATTTCACCGGTTTACGGAAAAGAGGATGCGTATGATGTATGCCTGTACGTAAACAATAAGGAAATGGAAATTATCGGTGTTTATCCGACAATGGAAGAAGCGGAAGAAACGGTTCTGAAGCTGTATGACATGATTCTGCATGAGGATCAGGTCGGTATCGTTGACCTGAACAGAGGGGTGTAACGGATGGTCAGCGGACTTCTGATCGTTCTGGCACTGGCTGCGGCAGCCGGCATTGTTGTCTGTTTTCACGGACAGAAGATGCTTGCGGCAGCTTTTGCCATTCTCACATTCATATTCACCTATCAGCTGCTCAGTTCCCAATGGGGCACAAGTCCGACCGGACTGGTGGCAGCTCTGGCAGTCTCGGTTGTGGCGGTGCTTCTGGTGGCCTATGCACAGGCGATTGCCTTCTTTCTGATCGGCTTTCTGTGCGGTGTGTTCATCGGCAGGGTCGTTGTCGGATTTCTGCCGGTCGGCGAACAGTATATTCAGCTGCTGATTATTCTCAGTTTCGGTCTGATCCTCGGTTTTCTCGGAAAACATTACCAGAAGGGGATTATCCGGATTCTGACCGGTATCTGCGGAGGTTACTTCCTTGCCCTGTTTACCCTGATGTTAACCATTCATGTCGGAAATCTGGCTGTTTTCGATATGGGCAATCTTCTCGATACCGCCACGAACATGATTGACTACATGTTTACAACCCTGATGAACAGCCAGCCGCTTTATGTCCTTGTTCTGACGATTGTATATTCGGTATGTGGTATACTGTATCAGAACAGACATAAATAAGGAGATATCATTATGGCATTACTGCATTTGGAATTTGAATCGGAATATCTTGGGGCCAATACCGATGTGGACATCATTCTTCCGGATAAACCTCGTGGAATCACACCGAAGGAGTTTTACGGAAATGAGAAGAAGTACAGAGTGCTGTGGCTGCTGCACGGGACATTCGGCGGGTATTCCGACTGGGTGCGCAAATCCAATATTGAACTGTACGCATGTGAAAAGGACCTTGTTGTGGTCATGCCGGGCATCGGCAACGCGGATTACAGCAGATGGGACAATTTCACGCTTGGATATGATGCGGAAAACTTCCTGACAGAGGAACTGATGCCTCTGGTATACGGATGGCTTCCGGTATCACAGAAACGTGAGGATAACTTCATTGCCGGTCTTTCCATGGGCGGCAAGGGTGCACTGCAGTATGCGGTCAACAGACCGGATCTGTTTGCGGCAGCGGCGGTACTCAGCTATATTCCAAAGGATATTGAATCACAGGAAACGGAATACAGAGCACTGTATGACAAAAAGGCATCACAGGTGTATCAGGCAGGAGATGTCATGCACTCCATGCAGAGACTGTACAATACAATGCATAAGTATGACAGCTTTGAGGACTATATGGATTCCTCATACAACATGTTCCGTCTTCTGAAGAAAGCGGATCCATCAGCACTTCCGCGGCTGTTTTTCTCACTCGGCACAGAAGATCCTCTGATGTCAGTTGCGGATATGGAAATCTTCCGCGATTATCTTACTTCACTGGGCATTGAGGCACAGTTTGTAACAGGAAAGGGAAGTCATGAATGGAGAGTGTGGGAGAGGGATATCCAGAAGGCATTCACATTCTTCGGACTGGATGAAGAAACAAAGGGAAATGCGTTCTGATGATCTGAAATGGTATTCAGGTGATGTCAGTGCCTATGATCCATCAGATCCGTTATACGGTGATCCCAGGGCATATGTGACGCTCAATGCGCTTCTGTTTGAGGGAATGGAAACAGAGCAGGCAAGGGTGGCAGAGGGAAGAAGACTCAATCCCGCTTTTATACAGAGGGTTGAAGAAACCGTTTCCCTGATCCGGGGAATTGACAGCTGTCTGACACCGTTATCAGAACCGTGCATTGTAAGACGGGTGGAAAGACTGTCTGATTACAGTGTATTTATACAGAGCGGGAAAATGCCTTCCTTCATTTCAACATCGGATGCCGGCTTTCTTTCTTCCTATCAGGATAAGTTCGGACTTGTGTTCATGGAAATGCACCTGCATGAAGGTGTGCGCTGTGTACGGCTTGAAGATGTGCTGGATGAATACCGGAAAGAGAACGAAAAAGAAGTATTGCTTGGATATGACTGTCCGATAACAATCCGGCAGATACCGATACCGGAACAGTATGCCGGTGTCAAAGACGGCAGAGGGGATCCCGTTGTGGTATATGCGGTTGTGGATGTATGGCCGCAGCGGTATGAAAAAAAGGCTGAAACAGGATTGTCCGATGACATGATTGACGCATCCGTACGGGTATATGATTGCCTGAATCACGGAGTGGAACCGGATGAAACCGATATCCGCAGGTATCTTGCACTGAAACAATACATTCAACAGCAGAGTCATGAGTAAAATTTCTCATGGCTTTTTTGGTGCTCCAAAACTGTATGAGGTGTGGTCAAAATCGATTGTGAAATAACGTGAGG
>JBJEFE010000009.1:0-3559 GCA_051873755.1 Bulleidia sp.
ATAAACCTCCCGTGGAACCATTGTCCCAGACGAGAGGGTTTTAATCTACCACCTTACAGTTTGACGCTTACAAAACAGTTTTCTGATCTGTTCGTGATCCGTTATTATGTGCGATTCTTTTCTTTCTTTAGACACACGAGGTGCATCCGCTGCAGCATCGAGTGCATTGATAAAAGCTACCGCCTTTTCAGGATCTGTAATCCTGACATTTGTAAAAATACTTGATGTCGGCATCCAATCACCTCCGTTTCGTCCCGATCATGCACCTGTCACAGTTTGATTCACCAATAGAACGGAAATTCCACTGTATTGTTGCTCAAGTCACGCATAACATCTAACATCTTTTCTTCACTCTGAAGTTCATTCTGTAAAACCATGCTTTCAGAGTACGAAAAAGTGAATCGGTTTGTCTGTATCTCACTGTATCTTTGTGTACTATCTTTTGATCATTTGATTCTGTACTGACAGAATCCATTCCTGTCATACAGCAAAGAACATTGTATACTGCATTGGTTCTGGCATGATTCTTTGTTTCTCCATTACCGCTGGCCTGCCAGTCATCCGCATGACAGATACAGATCCATTCCACACGATCTGTATGAATGCTTCTGTATTCATACGATACTTTACGGATTTCCTTATCCTCACACAACTGTTCAAGCTGTTGGATACATCTGTTTCGATCCGGTACAAGCATCGATATCCCATCCCACAATCCATGTTGTTTGAGGTGGTTTTTATATACAGCAGCCGCTGCTTCTCTTGCCTGGTCCGGTGTGACTCCGGTTGCCTGTATTCTACCGTATTTTGGAATGATCAGACATGCATAATACATCCCGGTATCTTTTACTTCAGCAGTAAATGGAAAACCGTATCTTCTGATATGCCATTCATACATCTGATCAAAAAAAGGTGTATGATTCAGTTCATCAATTCCAAGCAGATGAAGTACCGCATCCCTGACAACATCCATATTCCAATCACATTCAATGGCAATCACACAAATCAGAGCCTCCATCATATCTTCCAGTCTGACATCACTGTGCACTTCCCTGTTTCCATAAAGCATGTACTGATCCAGATGCAGGAACTTTGCACGTTCACTCAGAAAAATGCCATTGACAAATGTTGACCTGTAATCTGTTAACAGATCCGGCTTCAATTCTGATTTATATGGCGATCTGGTATCATTCCGTCTGATCAATGAAAAGCTGTCAAACAGTTTCTTTGACATGACATATTCCAGTATGGCATCGCCATAGAATTCCAGCTCTTCCAGACTTCCATATAACAGATACTCTTTGGAAAACAGAGAAGTTGTAAATGCCTGTCGTAACAGATTCTCATCCTGAAATGCAATACCTGTAATACCGGAAATATCAATGAGTGCAGTGTGTTGTACATCACATTCATCATAGCTGTAATTGTGATGTTTTCTTCTGTAATACGCAGGTTCATTCCAATACAGGTTATCCCATACAATCTGTTTTGGTTTCTTTTTTTGTATGACCGGTTTTCTTCTTTTCTGCATATCGGTTTGTCCTTTGCTGTATGATAAATGCAAACAGCAATGTATGCAATATGCATCACAGATAATGTCATTGCATATCAATCTGTATAAGACAGTTCATTCATAATCTCATCATAGGCTGAATAAAAATGCGAAAATCATGTCTTTTGAGAAAACTGTGTCTGAATTCCGGATTTGACCTGTAAAAATCAGTGTTTTGTATGTGAATGACAGTTGGTGAGATCATCCGCCAGGATGATTTCGCCAACTCCTTTTTTATACCTATATGAAACCTGTTGTACAAGTACTGGTTATAGGGTGTATACCGGATCATTTGTGAGTTAAATATATATTGTCAGGATACGATTTTCTCATTTCGGACACTGTTTTTGCAATAGAAATGGGCGTTAACAATAAGCATCCTGTTGTTAAGAAAAGACTGCTGAAATCGATTGAAGATCAGGAAGAAAAAGCATTGCTTCGCAAACCTGCTGAACAGGATGTTTTATCTGAGTGATTTTGTATTGACAATGTGTTCGATTTTGCATATTTCAATGGTTTAATAAAAAAACCTTCTAGCTGTAGTAGCATTGATGCTGCTATGGCTGGAAGCGTCTATTTTAATGCTTTGACTTCTCGTATTCCTCTTTTTTCTTGAGGAATTCATCAATGGTTAATTCTGATTTCATAGCAGCTTTCTCTACAGGTAAATCACCTTCGATAACAAGCTGAATGTATGTTTGCAGGATAACATTTGCATTTTCTTCTGCGATAATCTGTTTCATTGCTTCACACATATTGATCTCCTCCACTCCATTGAAGAGCAGGGTGATAGCTATTTCTTCGCATCAATCCATTCATTAACAAGGCTGACACTTATTTCTAAAGTGTCTGCAATATCTTCTGGATCTTGTCCTTTTTTATACATTTTGATAGCTGCAGCTTTTTTCGTGTTGTATTCTCCAATAGAAACTCCTTCAACAATACCTTCAGCTTTACCGATATTTTTAAGTTTTTCCATCTGTTCACACATATGCTCCACCTCCACCTCATTGGTTTTTAAGTATCTGGTTCTTTCTGCAAGGATAGGAATTAACATATCATCGGGATTCGCACAATTGAAGTCATGCATTAATTTGCCGATTTCTGTATCATCTCTATACTGGCCATTTATATATAAAATATGAGATCTCTCTTCGAATGATACATTGTCATTCAGTACCATACGTTCTATTTTATAAATTGGTTGGTTTTTACCGTAATAGTCTTTTTCTGTAATAAATATAACATAAGTATCCGGAAGCTCATGAAAATCCATGCCTTTTCTGGAATTCTCTACGTCCATGGCGCTTGCGTGATATCGCGCTCTATGTGGCTTGGCACCGTTTGATTCTCTTTGGACTTCAATATCATATTTTTTTCTGAGGAATCAGTAGCCAGTACATCCAGGCATATGGACCTGGCACCGGTTATTCTTTCCAAATCAACCTGAGTTTGAGAAGTAATCACCTTCAAATCTGGCTTGTTCACAAGAATCCGTAAAACCGTCTCTGCTTATTCTGGTGATTCTCTCTGAAAAGATTACGCATGAAGGTATCATCGATTGGTCTGAAACTCTTTATGATTTCCAGGTACTCTTGCTTTTTTACTGGGTTTTGAGTCTTATCCATGATTCATCTTCACTTTCTATTTATATAATACCATTCGTTAGAGTTCAGTTCAACGAAACAAGTATGAACAAACTGTTAAGTTTTTATACCCTCTGGCTGTTGTGGTTTATTTGCCGCAGCAGCTGGCAATGTCATTAAGTTAAGACCCTGGACCTATCTCAAGCGTATGGTGCAAACAGTGCCAGCGCTTTTTTTGATGGCGTATCACACCGAAAATATTTTTGGATTTTCGAAAAAAAACACTTGACAAGGTGTGGACCGCAATAAAAAACATAATCCGAAGGAAATTGTAGGAGGAAAAATTTACATGTCTACAGTTTCCAATTATTATTACTCTCCTTCAACCATTAAGAACTTTCTTGATAAAGCAGTTCATACG
>JBJEFE010000010.1:0-18275 GCA_051873755.1 Bulleidia sp.
TGCGTAGTCTTAGAAGCCCCACCTATAGCCGTAGGTTCAGGTGGGGTAATTCACGTTTGAATGCCCGCAGCAGTACAAAGATCTCCAGTCTGCCAAGAATCATTCCGGCAATCTCAATCAGAAGACAGGCGGAAGATGTTGCGGCATTGGTAATACCGATGGACAGTCCGACCGTTCCCAAAGAGGACGCAAATTCAAACGCACCCTCAATCATCGGACATCCGGCAGTATATGTCAGAAGGATGGTACCGACAATATAGATCAGTATATAACATCCTGCATATGTGGACGCCTCCTCAATCTGTGAACTGTCCAGTATCTCACGTTCCGTTCCGCGATGATACCCTGTTAACAGTACCGTACGGTCAGGCAGGTTTTTCTTTCTGATATTACGGACAAGGTTTTTCATCAGAATACAGACACGGCCAAGTTTGATACCGCCGGCTGTGGATCCGATTCCACCGCCGATGATCATCAGAAGAATCATGACTGCCAGTGCGCATTCCGGCCATGTTGTATAACTGCAGGTCGCATACCCTGTCGTGGACAATGCGGAGAAGGCATTGAAAACCGCAAGACGCAGTCCCTGTGGAAGTGAGCTGCCTGCCGCGATCAGAAAGAATGTCAGCACCGGTACGGATATCGCAATTACACCGGCAAGAAACCGCATTTCACTTGCCTTTGTAAAGGCACGGATCCTGCCTTTGAACAATAACAGAAGAAGGGAAAAGTTTGTCGTTCCCGTCAACATCAGCACAATCGTAATGCATTCGATCGGCATTGACCTGTAATACCCGATACTGTCCGTACGGTTGGAGAAACCACCGGTGGAAAGGGTGCACATCGTATGCACAATACTGTCAAATACAGGCATCCCGGCAATGACATACATGATCACACCCAGAATCAGAAAGAACACGTACATTCCGGCAATCAGCTTGGCGGTTTTTCCGATTCCCGGTACCAGCCTGTCCGGATGTCCCTCCTCCTGAAAGAGAATGGCGGAGTTCTTTTCCTGTACGAATATCAGCATCGTCATCACGATGCCAAGACCCCCGACATACTGCAGAAATGCCCTGTAAAACAAAAACAGATGAGGCAGAGTTTCCACATCCAGTACCGACAGTCCGGTTGTCGTAAATCCGCTGACGGATTCAAACAGTGCCTGCACAGGTGTGACACCTCCATACAGGAAAAACGGTACCGCCGCAAGAAGAATCCCATAGAACCACGAGAATACGACAAGCCTGCTTCCTGAAGAAACATGAACACACAAATGTCCGACAAGCATCCCGCCCAGTATCGATACGCATGATGGCAACAGGAACTGATTGTACAGATGGGCCTCCTGTGGATAAAACGGAATCAGAAGCAGCGGTACCAGTACAATCACGCCTGCCAGAATCATCATCTTTCCGACAATATAGATCTCTGATATATGCTTTTTCATATTTTCCCGGTCAGCTCCCTTACCTGTTCGAGTTTTTGCCTGTCGGACGTGATCATCAGAAGGATATCTCCTTCCCTGACTCCCGTATCACCACGTGGAATCAGATTCTGGTCACCACGCAGAATACAGCCGATGATGATTCCCTTTGGAAGATTGAGTTCCCACAGTTTTCTGCCGATCAGTGAGGATCCATGCAGAACCGGTGCTTCCGCAATATGAATTCTTCCCTCCTCGATCGGAATCATGTTCATCATCTCATCCTTCAGCGCATTTTCCTCCATGATACCGGCAATCATGTTCAATGCGCATACAACACGGTCAACTCCCATCTGATAGAAGAATTCCGTCTTGGACGGATCACTCAGAAGACATACTGTCTTTTCCACATGGAAAAACTCCCTGCACATCTCACAGATAATCAGATTCGTTTCATCACTGCCGCTCAGTGCAATCGCCACCCTGCAGCTTCCGGCATCCGCATCCTCCAGAATGAATTTCTTTCCGGCATCACCGTAAATCACATTCAGTCTTTCAATCTCAGCCAGCTTTTCACAATCTGCCTGATTTCTGTTGATCACGGTAACCTCATATCCCTTTTCCAGAAGGGATCTTGCCAGGGATTGCGCCTCATGGAATCCACCGGCAATCAGAATCTTCTTCTGTGTTCTGTTATTCCGCATGAGTATCATCTCCCATCCGGATATACTCTGCCAGTTCCTTTTCCGAAAGACTGGTAGGACAGATCGTATCAATGTTCATATTCTTTGCCAGAGGAAGTTTATCCTCATCATACAGACGTACTGCCACCTGTTTAATATGGAATACCTTTCTGGCAATCTGTGCCGCACACAGATTCACACAGTCGTCATCCGTTACCGCAATGAATGAGGTTGCCCTGTCTGCGTGTGCAGCCTTCAGTCTTTCCAGATCTGTTGCCCCAGCAGTCATCGTCAGCCCTCCGAAATCCATCGGCAGCTTCCGGAATGACGTCTTGTCACAGTCAATCACCATCACATCCCTGTTCTGTTCGGAAAGTTTACCCGCAATGCCTGCCCCTAGTCTTCCGCAGCCGACAATTACCGTATATTTCTGTTCCATACTCACAGCCTCCTTTGAAACGGTGTACCGTAGTTCCGATCACCAACTGTATTATATTTTTCTCTCTGTCAGAATAGTGTGGGAATCACCGGTCCCGTGTGAGAATCGTGTGAGAAGAAAGAGGTGCTGTGAGGATCACTGGGCATCCGGACGCACCATGCAGTAACCGACACCGACATGGGTTATGATGTATTTCCGTCCATGATCACTGTTTTCGATTTTCTTCCGCAGTGTTGCCATATGTACACGCAGCGAGGCAATATCCCCATCTGTAGAACTTCCCCAGATTTCCTTTGTGATGTAAAAATGGGTCAGCACCCTTCCGGTATTTCTTGCCAGAAGGCATAGGATACCGTATTCCGTCGGTGTCAGATGGATTTCCCTGTCGTTGACAGACACCCTGTGCATGGCATAATCAATCCTCAGATTTCCGTTTTCAAAATCCGGATTCTGCACACTGCCGGATTCCATATAGCGGATTCTTCGCTGTACACCCCGGATTCTTGCCAGAAGTTCGTCGGTCGAAAACGGTTTGGTCAGATAATCGTCCGCACCCGCATCCAGCGCATCAATCTTGTCTTTTTCATCACTTCTGGCACTGATGACCGTAATCGGGACTGTAGACCATCCACGGATTCTGCGGATCACATCCACACCATCCATATCCGGTAATCCCAGATCCAGCAGGATCAGTTCCGGTTTCTGGCTCACCGCCTCCAGCATCGCCTGGTTTCCGTTTTTTGCGGTATGGTAATGATACCCGGCAAGATCCAGCGCTGCACAGATCAGGTTGCGGATGGCGTCATCATCCTCCACAACCAGTATCATTTCACTATTCATGTATCTTCACCTCATCAATCGGCAGTGTAAATTCAAACACCGTTCCTTTAGGATGATTGTCCTTCACCCGGATTTCACCGCCATGGGCGGTAATCACAGACCGGCACAGAGCAAGCCCGAGTCCAAGACTTCTGTGACAGTCCGCAATCTTTCTGTTTACGGTGTAGAACATCTCAAACAGAAACGGCTTCTGTACATCCGGGATGCCGATGCCCTCATCTGCGATCAGGACATGGACAAAAGGTCCGTGTTTCTCCGTTGTGATCGTAATAGTGCTTCCCTGCGGAGAATACCGTACGGCATTGTCCACGATGTTGATGATCACCTGCATGATCAGTCCCGAATCCACTTTGACAAGCACCAGTTCATCTTCCATTATCACCTCAAAGTGCAGGTTGGCGGCCCTGCGGTCCACATGTCGTAAAGCCTCATCAATGATATCCGCAAGCAGTTCCGCCTGTTTGTGAATATGCATTGTACCGTCTTCAATTCTTGTAACGGAAAGCAGGTTTTCCACCAGGCGGATCAGCCACATTGCATCATCATGGATATATGTACAGATCTGTTTTCTCTTTTCCTCACTGAGCTGACTGTCCAGAAGGATATCCGCGTTTCCGCAGATTCCGGTTAACGGTGTGCGCAGATCGTGGGAAATGGAACGCAGAAGGTTGGCACGCAGCTGCTGGTTGTATGCCATCTCACGTGCATCCGCCTCCTTTTTCCGCAGTATTTCCCGTTCCATCACACCGGCGGACTCAGACAGTACCGCCATCAGGACATTGGAGTCAAAGGCACTGAGTGTTTCATTGGGATCCAGACGGATTCCGATGACACCATACACCTCATCATGACTCCGTACTGCCAGGTAATAACAGGCCGCACTGTCAAGCGTACCGGTGGAGGCACCCGCATGCCGGTTGTTTTTCATCACCCATTGGGCAACTGCACGTTCATTTTCTCCTTCCAGCCGTATCCTCTCTGTTTCATCCACAATCCGGTTCTGATCGTGGATGACAGGTCCCATCAGTCCTTTTTCCCCTTTTCCATAACAGACAACAGGCCGGTTGAGAAGCCGGTTCAGCTGTTGGGCTGTTGTATTCAGAATTTCTTTCACACTTCCGCATTTTTCAAGAACCTGGTTGATCTCAAGAATGACTCTTGTCCGATAGGCTGACCTTGCCAGCTCCTTTGCCTGCAGTTTCATTTTCAGAGCCAGATTACCGGTGATTAAAGCTGCCATGAAGGTGATCAGAAATGTCACAATATACCCGGAATCATAGATATTCAGGGAATAACGCGGACTGGTAAAACAGAAGTTGAATACAAGAATACTGAGCAGTGACTGCACAAAGGAAAGCAGACGGCTCTGGGTGATGACGGCACTGATCATGACTGCCAGAATATAGATGGTAATGATGTTGGTATCACTGAAACCCATCTGATCAAACAGAAAACCGACAAGGGTTGTCACCACAAGAATCAGACCGGCTTTCATACAGTCGGATGTACGGATTTCACCCGGCATATTCACTGCCAGCTGTTTTTTCATCTGTTCCATATGCATATCAGGAATGATGTAAATATCCATATCAGGGGCATACATGGTCAGCCTGTCCACAAAGGAAGGTCTGTGAAACATCGTGCGTGAAGGCATACTGCGGCCTGCCACAATCCTTGAGATTCCCGCATTTCTTGCATATTCGGCAATCAGGAACGGTACATCCTCACCTGCAGAAGTCTCAATGCGTGCGCCAAGCTGTTCCGCCAGATGCATGTTTTCATGAAGCCGTCTTAGATCCTGTATGTTCATATGTTTTGCGGCAGGTGTTTCCACATACAGGCCGATCATCGTACCTCCAAATGCCTTTGCCATCCTGGCTGCGGCACGGATGATCTTCGGATTGGACGGAGACGGAGATATCCCGACAAGGATCTTTTCCTCCGTTACATACTTCCTGCCTGATTTTTCATTGAACTGGTTGACTCTGTCCGCTGTACGTCGCAGGGCAATCTCACGCAGTGCGGTCAGTCTGTCAGGAGTAAAGAAATTCTCCATGGCACGTCCTGCCTGTTCCCCACTGTAGATTCTGCCTTCCTTCAGCCTTTGAATCAGCACATCCGGTTCAATATCAATCAGCTTCACCTCATCCGCCATATCAAAGACACGATCCGGTATTCTTTCTCTTACAACAATGCCGGTAATGCCCGCAACGATATCACACAGACTTTCAATGTGCTGCACATTGACGGTTGTATACACATCGATTCCGGCTTTCAGAAGTTCCTCCACATCCTGGTACCGTTTCCTGTGACGGCTTCCCTGCGCATTGGTATGGGCAAACTCATCCACAAGCACCAGCTGGGGTTTCCGTTTCAGCACTCCATCCACGTCCATCTCATGCAGGGTAATGCCTCTGTATTCCAGGGATCTGACAGGTACGGTTTCCAGTCCCTTTGCCAGCGCCATGGTTTCAGGTCTTGCATGCGGTTCCAGATATCCGATGACCACATCGCATCCCTCCGCTTTTTTCCTGCCTGCCTCTTTTAACATACTGCATGTCTTACCGACACCCGCCGCATATCCGAAGAAGATCTTCAGCCTTCCCCGTTTCTTCTTTTCCTCTTCCTGCTCAATGCTTTCCAGAAGTCTGTCAGGATCCGGTCTTTCCATATCGTTTCCTCCTTACGCACATAAAGGCGGTTACAGGAACACTGTCCCGCAATCGCCTGTCATCTGATTTACTTCAGAATACCGTCCAGCATCAGATTCACTTTCAGCACATTGACATGATCCTCTCCGAAGACTCCGAGAATCCTGTGTGTCGTACATGCTTCAATGATGTTTTCCACCTGATCCTGTGACATGCCTCTGACTTTGGAAATCCGTGGAATCTGATATTCCGCAGCTGCCAGTGAGACATCCGGGTCAAGACCGCTTCCCGAACATGTGACCAGATCCTCCGGAATCTTTTCTTCCTGTGCATACGGATCCGCTTCCTTGATCTGATCAACACGCTCTTCGACAAGCTGTCTGTATTCCTCACTTTCCGGACTCAGATTGGAAGGTCCGGAATATACCTTTGCATTTCCGTCCTGATCAATGACCATTGTCAGATTCATGATTCTTCCCCACATGTATTCCTCACCGGTAAACTGCTGGGCAAGAAGCTCTGAGCCGTATTTCCTGCCATCCACTTCAATCACACTGCCGTTGGCCTGTTCCGGGAAGAACAGCTGTGAAAGACCGGTTATTGCGGCGGTGTAAATCACACCGCACACCAGTGTCATCGCCAGTACCATACCGGCTGCTTTTCCAATAAAACCGAACTTTTTCATTCCTGTTTTCCTCCTATACCAGATGACATGCCACAAGCAGAATATCAATCAGTCTGATGCATATAAACGGTGCAATGATACCACCAAGACCATACACGAGCAGATTGCGTGAAAGCAGTTTTGAAGCGGATACTTCTCTGTATCTGACGCCCTTGAGTGCCAGTGGTATCAAAGCCACGATAATCAGAGCGTTGTATATGATGGCGGACAGTACCGCACTCTGCGGACTGTGCAGACCCATGATATTCAGGCATGCAAGACCCGGATACAGGCCCATGAACAATGCCGGAATAATCGCAAAGTATTTCGCCACATCATTGGCAATACTGAATGTGGTCAGACTGCCTCTTGTCATCAGAAGCTGCTTGCCGATTCTGACAATATCAATCAGCTTTGTCGGTGAGGAATCCAGATCCACCATGTTTCCGGCTTCCTTGGCCGCCTGGGTACCACTGTTCATGGCAACCGCCACATCTGCCTGTGCCAGTGCCGGTGCATCGTTTGTACCATCACCGGTCATCGCCACAAGATGACCCTTTCTCTGATATTCACGGATCATCTTCAGCTTGCCTTCCGGTGTGGCTTCTGCCAGGAAGTCATCTACGCCGGCTTCCGCCGCTATGGAGGCAGCCGTCAGAGGGTTATCACCGGTGATCATAATGGTTCTGATACCCATCTTTCTCAGATCCGCAAACTTCTCTTTTACACCGTCCTTGATAATATCCTTCAGATAGATCACACCAAGAACATCATGATTCTTCGCTACAACAAGCGGGGTTCCGCCTTTGGACGCAATTTTCCTGACAATGTCATCACACGCGGCAGGCCATTTTCCGTTTCCTTCCTGCACATAGGCACGGATCGCATCCGCAGCACCCTTTCTGATCTGGCACCCGTGATCGTTGACGCCGCTCATACGTGTGGCAGCCGTGAATGGTACAAACTCCATACCTTCATTGTCCGCAGTTCTTTCCGCAATACCTTCTTTTTCCTGTGCCAGAGCGACAATACTTCTGCCTTCCGGTGTCTCATCCGCAAGGGATGACAGCTGAGCTGCTTCCGCAAGTTCCTTTTCCGTGCATCCATTTACCGGAATGAAGGCATCCGCACGTCTGTTGCCCAGTGTGATTGTACCTGTCTTATCCAGCATCAGAATATCCACGTCACCTGCAGCCTCAATGGCTCTGCCGCTCATGGCAAGCACATTGGCCTGGTTCAGTCTGCTCATACCCGCAATACCGATGGCGGAAAGCAGTGCACCGATTGTGGTAGGTGCCAGACATACCAGCAGTGCCACAAGGGTTGTGACGGAAGTCGGATTTTCAATTCCCGCCTGCTTTGCGGAGAATACCGAATAGGTATACAGTGACATCGTCACAAGCAGGAAGATGATTGTCAATGCGACAAGAAATATCTGTAACGCAATCTCATTCGGTGTCTTCTTACGGTTGGCACCTTCTACCATCGCAATCATCTGATCCATGAACGTCCTGCCAGGTTCACTTGTAATCCTGACAATAATCCAGTCTGACAATACCGTTGTACCGCCGGTTACCGCACTGCGGTCGCCGCCGCTTTCACGGATGACCGGTGCGGATTCACCTGTAATCGCACTTTCATCTACGGAAGCAGCTCCTTCAATGACTTCACCATCACCAGGAATCTGTTCTCCGGCTTTGACAATGACAAGGTCCCCTTTCTTCAGATCCACGGAAGATACTGCCTGCCAGGAGTCCTTCTGTTACACAGAGGCAATCCGGTGTGCTTCCACATCCTTTCTTGCCTTACGCAGTGAGTCTGCCTGTGCCTTGCCTCTTCCTTCGGCAATCGCTTCTGCAAAGTCGGCAAACAGCACCGTAAACCACAGAATCACCGCAATCGCACCGGTATAACCGGTGTCCACATCCCTGACACCGCTGACAAGGGCAATCAGCCAGAGGATCGTTGTCAGAATTGCGGATACATACACCAGCAGCATGACAGGGTTGCCTGCCTGGGTTTTCGGATTCAACTTGATGAAGGAATCCCTGCATGCCCGAATCAGCATCTTTCTGTCATACAGCGTATTTTTCTTTTTCTCTGCCATATTTCATGCCTCCCATTCCTAACCCAGGAACTCTGCGATCGGTCCAAGCGCAAGTACCGGGAAGAAACTCAGCGCACCGATCAGAAGTACGACAACAATCAGAAGGAACACAAACATTACGTTGCTGGTGGAAAGCGTTCCCGCTGTTACTGCCAGCTTTTTCTTACCGACCATATGTCCGGCGATGGCAAGTACACCTGCGATCGGCAGGAATCTTGCAATCAGCATCGTTGCGGCAAGGGTCAGATTCAGGAACGGTGTATCTGCCCCGAATCCGGCAAATGCCGAACCGTTATTACCGCCGGCGGATGAATAGGCATACAGCATCTCCGTGAAACCATGGGCACCCGGATTATTCAGGCTGTCCGCAACCGATGGTACCGCTGCCGCAATACCGCTGAACACCAGGATCGCAACAGGTGTTGCCAGACATACCAGTACCGCCCATTTCATCTCATACGGTTCGATTTTCTTTCCCAGATACTCCGGCGTTCGCCCGACCATCAGTCCGGCGATGAATACCGTCAGGATCGCAAACCCAAGCATACCGTACAGACCGCATCCGACACCGCCGAATACGACTTCACCCAGCTCCATTAACAGGATCGTCACAAGACCGCCAATCGGTGTATAGCTGTCATGCATTGAGTTGACTGAACCATTGGACGCTGCGGTTGTCCAAGCAGCCCATGTGACGGAAGAACCGATACCGAAACGTACCTCCTTGCCTTCCATGTTTCCGCCCGCCTGTTCAATCGTGGACGTATTGACATACTGATTCTGTGTCAGAACCGTCGGTGCAGACTGTTCACTGACTGCCGCCACACTCATTGCCGTGACAAGCATCAGGAACATTGCCATAAAAATCGCAATACCCTGCTTTTTATCCTTCACGTCGCGTCCAAAGGAGAAACACAGCGCTGCCGGAATCAGAAGCAGTGAAAGCATTTCAAACAGGTTGGTTGTCCAGTTAGGGTTTTCCAGAGGGTGTGCGGAATTGACACCGTAGAATCCACCGCCGTTGGTACCGAGGTGCTTGATCGCTATCTGGCTTGCGGCAGGACCCAGAGGCACAAACTCCTCCGTGACAATCTGTGCATCCTGCACCTGTTTTCCATCCACTATTACAATGTTCTGATCAACGTCAATCTGCGCGTTCTCAATCACATTTCCTTCGCTGTCAAAGGCCACCGGTTCCATCAGTTCCACACTTTCCGCTGCCCTGAATGTCTGCGGCACACCCTGTGATGCAATCACGATGGATACCACAAAGGACAGTGGAATCAGAACATACAGTGTGGCTCTTGTCAGATCCTTCCAGAAGCTGCCGAGCCCCTTGCCTTTCACACCGATGAAACCGCGGATCAATGCATACAGAACCGCAATACCGGTTGCAGGTGTCACAAAGTTCTGTACCGTCAGTCCAAGGCACTGTG
This sequence comes from Bulleidia sp., assembly GCA_051873755.1. Lineage (GTDB taxonomy): Bacteria > Bacillota_I > Bacilli_A > Erysipelotrichales > Erysipelotrichaceae > Bulleidia. The sequence continues at coordinate 10,247 of JBJEFE010000010.1, forward strand.
ACAGGTAGGACAGCTGTGTCTCCCCGCTGTATGCCTGCCAGTTTGTATTGGTCATGAAGCTGACTGCCGTATTCAGTGACAGATCCCAGCTCATACCTTCGATATGCTGGGGATTGAACGGCAGGTATTTCTGTGCCATCTGCAGTACAAACAGCACTACACATCCGATCGCTGAAAACGCAAGTACCGATCCGAGATATTTCTTCCATGACATGTTCTCGTCCGGATTGATGTGCAGAAGCCGGTAGATCAGCTTCTCACACGGTTCAAGAAGTCGTGTCAGAAACACCGTTTCACCGTTCATTACCTTACTGATGTATGTTCCAAGCGGAACCGCCAGTACAACAAGCAGTACCAGATAGAATCCATACTGAATCACCGTGGCCATCACTTTTCATCTCCTCTCACAAGAATCACGAAGTAATACACCAGCATCACTGACGCACATATTCCGATCATTCCCGTAATCATCGTCATATCATTTTTCCTCCTTTACGTGATGTCTGTTTTAACGGTCCGGCATGCCGAGAATGATTCCGTACCGTTTCAGATTGAAATGCGCCGGTCTGTAACGGCTGTCCAGCATACAGGCCTGCCTGTACTGCCGGATCGCCTCCACATCACGATTCTGCTTTTCCATCAGTTCACCCATCAGATTGTGAACAACTGCAGATTCCGGCATCAATTCCATTGCCTTTTCAGCCAGAAGTACGCCTTCCTCATACCTGTGGGCAAGCAGACATTTCCTGATCTGCCCGATCATTTTCCGTCTCTCCATACATGCCTCCCGTGGTGTCATCTCACCACGTCACACAGTATAGAGAGTCCGGTTTTAACTGTGTGTTAAGAAATCCGGGCATGGTATTAAGATTTCATAAAGGTCTTTTTTTACTTTCGGACAAGATGACCGACATGTTTTCCGTCATATACAAGCCGGAACTGGCCATCACAGGCAGTCGGGCAGTCCTCCTCGGTATATGCACATCTGTGAATGGTATTCAGCTGTCCGTACTGTTCCAGGTTGTAGCGTGCCGGAACATACGTCGGGTCCAGGGCATACGCCGCTCTGAAGTGTTTCATCGCCGTCACATGATCACATTCCTTTTCCATCAGAATTCCCATCAGATTGTGCGGAACCGCACAATGCGGTTTCTGTGCCATGGCCTGCTCAATCTCTTTTTCACACTGTTCATATCTGCGCTGTTCAATCAGCTTTCTGCATTTTTCCTCCAATGTCTGATTCATACCGTATCCCTCCTGATCACCTGTATTGTATTTTTCAGCCTGTCAGAATAGTGTGGAAATACCGGCGGAGGCTGTGAGAATTCTGTGAGAGCAGTCCACGTTGTCAGAACAATATAAAAACCACATGTTTCCATGTGGTTTTGCATTCTCTACTGATTTCTGTCCATTTCCTTCATGCGGTATCCGACACCGATTTCTGTCAGAATATACTGCGGCCTGGCCGGATTGTCTTCGATTTTACGGCGTGTGGATGCCATGACGGAACGAAGCACCTGGGTGTCTTCCCCATAGCCGTCTCCCCATATTTTCTGCAGAATCGTATGGTAGGTCAGCACCTTTCCCTGGTTTTTCATAAACAGGTACAGCAGGTTGTACTCCATCGGCGTCAGGTGAATTTCCTGCCCGTTTTTCATCACGACATGTCTGCCGTTGTCCAGTGTGATATCCCCGTTGACATACACTGCCTCATCCACTGTCTGCACTTCCTGTTTCTGATTCATGCGGTAGTAATGACGCAGGGCCACCCGTATTCTTGCCATCAGTTCCGTGGCGGAAAACGGTTTTGTCAGATAGTCATCCGCACCGTCATCCAGTGCCGTTACCTTTTCACTGTCCTGATCACGTGCGGACACAACAATGATCGGAACATTTGACCAGTCTCTGACTCTGTGCAGCACATCCATCCCATCCATATCAGGAAGTCCAAGATCAAGAAGGACAAGATCGATATCCTTTTTCACCATGCAGGAAAGTGCAGTTTTCCCATCCGCTGCCGAGGCAACGGTAAAACCTGCCGTTTCCAGCGTGTATACCATGAAATTCTGAATCTGAAGGTCGTCCTCCACAACAAGTATCTTTTCCTGTATCATTTTTCCTCCCGTAAAGGCAGTGTGAATATGAATTCCGCTCCCTTTCTGTCTGTTCTGTTTCTTCCGGTAATCGTACCGCCATGGGCTTTGACAACGGTCTCACAGATGGTAAGACCCAGTCCGATGCCTTTCTTCACATCCGCAGCCCTTGTTTTTGAAGTATAGAAAATCTGAAACAGATTTCCCTCATCCTCCTTTGCGATACCTTCTCCCTCATCCATGACGCTGACTTCGGCACACGCATCCGTATATGTGACACGGACTGTAATTGCCTCCTGCAATGTTGTATGTTTCACGGCATTATCCAGCAGATTGATCATCACCTGTTCAATCAGGCCGGCATCCATCGGTACCATGCGGAAGTCATCCGGTATTTCCACCTGAATGATTCTGCCGGGATGGTTTTTCTCAACATGCGCTGCCGCACAGTCAATGACCTCTTCCAGTGCCTCCATCTCCTTGTGCACAAGAATCTTTCCATCCTGGAGTCTGGTCAGACTCAGAATGTTTTCCACAAGCGACTTCAACCAGTCCGCATCCTGGTGGATTCCCTGCAGAAGTTTCTGTTTCGGATCGTCCTGATCCATCATATCCATTAACATTTCCGCCGAACCCATGATACCAGACAATGGTGTACGCAGATCGTGGGAAATGGATCTGAGCAGGTTTGCCCGTTCACTTTCCCGTTCCATCTTCTGTCTGTCTCTGCTGCGTTCCATTGTGATTTCAATTCTTTCCAGAGCCAACGCAATGTTTTCAATCATGGAATGAATCAGTTCCCGCTTTTCACAAAGCTGTGATTCCGCCAGTCTTCCGTCAATCAGAATCACTGCCATCAGGCGGTTCTGTCCATTGACCGAAAACATCCATTCCCCATCTGATTCAATATAGTCCGTACGCAGATCTGTTGCCCTGCCGCGCAGCTCATCCAGATCTCCCGTACTGCGGTGAATCTGCGTATCACCGACCTGCTGGATATATACAGGATCCACAAGTGTTCCGGTATACACACATCCGACATTGACCTGAAGAAGATGGCTGATGCTTTCCGCCGCAATCCCCGCAACCGTTTCAATATCCGCCGCATCGGACAGCCTGCTGGAAAGCTGGTACAGTGTCTGGCTTTCCATTCCCTTGCGGGTGGCTTCCATTGTCATCATCTTTTCCTTTGTTGTAAGGGTACCTGTGATCACCGCCGTTACAAGCATGATCAGAAAGGTGATCATATAACTCGGATCATTGACCTGAAGCGTATGATACGGTGCCGTAAAGAAATAGTTGAAACACAACAGACAGATCACGGATGCCAGAATCCCGTAAAAGTATCCTGTCGTATACCTTGCGACAAGCAGAACCGCAAAAATATAAATCACAACCACATTGGTTTCAGGAACACCGGTCTGTACAGACAGAAGTCCGAGCAGTGTCACAATCCCGACTACCGCGATCAGCGTCAGAAGATCCTTTACATCCTGTGCGTATTTCCTGTATTCATTCAATGAAAACACCCCGTTTCCCTCTATGTTTTCCATTGTAACACAGCCGCAATGATGTGTTGTGTGCACGATGTCATCTGTTTTCCACACTCCGGTTTTCAATGACTGTCATATCCTGTTTCCGATCATGCTATACTGATAACAGACACAGTCGGAAACGGAGTTCCTGTATGACAAAAATCAGCTTTATATATACCGAAAACGGATTTATTCCGGATCATCCGGATGATCAGCCGGAAGATGCGTGGACACAGAGATTTGTGCAGAACAAATACGATGCCCTGTTTGACTTCGGATTTGAGACCGATACAAAAGGATGGAGCGGCAGTGCTCTGTTTCTGTATCACGCTGCGGAGAAATTCATCCAGACTCTTTCCGCAAAACCGGAACTGGAAATCGCCAGAGAACAGGTTGTTGTGATACCTGATGAGGATACCGTGGAATCCCTGTTGAATATCGTACCGTTCTGCATCGGCAGCGAATATGTAAACAGAGCCTGGATTGAGAATCTGTTTGAAAAGCTGAACATCGTTTTTTCAGAAAGAATCCGGAAGTACAACGGTACCGTCGCATCCTTTCTTGCGATGAAGTCATCCGACCTCAAGGTCGCAAGAAGAATCTACTTTCACCTTGTCGAGAATATTGAGGACACGGAATATCCGTTTGCCTTCCTTGTGACGTATGCCACAAAGGACAGTGCCGGACGTGTTCTCCATGTACCGCTGAAACAGTCCCTGGTGGAATTCGGTGATGACCGTAAACAGCTGTTGAACCTGCTTGCCTGCCTCAATGACGTTGCGGATCAGGTACCGATGATTGCACAGCTGATGGAAAACGGAAATCTGTTCCATCCGGTACGTTTCACAAGTGTCGAAGCATATACCCTTCTGAAAAGTGTGCCTGTGATTGAAAAAGCCGGCATCCGCTGTCGTGTACCGAACTGGTGGAAGAAGAAAACATCCTCCATCACAATGAATGTGACCGTCGGAAACAACCAGCCTTCCCTGTTTGGATTTGCGTCCATCCTGCAGACACAGCCTTCCCTGGTGGTGAACGGAAAACCGCTTACCAAAGCGGAAATCAGTTCCCTGTTGAAAATGGAGGAGGGGCTTGCCTTTCTGAAAGGACAGTGGGTGGAAATCAATCATACCCGCCTGCAGCAGCTTCTGGAACAGATGGAAAACTATGACGGAACGATTACGCTCAAGGAGGCTCTGACAAAGAACTACATGTCCGGTGATGATACTGATCCGGACCTTGGCGTGCAGATTTCAAACGGCAGATGGCTGCGTGACATGCTTGGTAAAATGCGGGATCCTTCCCGGATCCGCAACAGGGCAAAACCGAAAAAGTTCAATGCGGTGCTGCGCCCATACCAGGTGGATGGTTATAACTGGCTCAACCAGATGAGTGAACTTGGCTTTGGGGCATGCCTTGCGGATGATATGGGTCTGGGTAAAACCGTACAGGTCATCTCCTATCTGGAGAAGATGTACGAAACAGACCGAAAAGGAAGAGCCCTTCTGGTTGTACCGGCATCCTTACTCGGCAACTGGGAGAAGGAACTGCAGAAGTTTGCCCCTGCCCTTCCATACCGCATTTTCCACAGTGCATCCGCAAAGGAATTCAATGTGGAGACAGAACCGTACTTCCTTATGATTACAACCTATGGTATGGCACAGCGTCATGAATCACTGCAGAAAATGCACTGGAACTGTCTGATTCTCGATGAGGCACAGGCCATCAAGAATCCGGGAACCAAACAGACAAAAACAATCAAGAAGATACAGGCGGACATGCGGATTGCCATGACCGGTACACCGATTGAAAATGATCTGTTCAATCTGTGGTCACTGTTTGATTTCCTGAACAAGGGGCTGCTTGGAAGTTCCGATGACTTCAGGGAGTATACAAAACGTCTCGAAACTGAACCGGAAAACATGTCGAAACTCAAAGCACTTGTATCCCCGTTCATTCTGCGAAGACTGAAAACCGATCAATCGATCATTTCCGACCTTCCGGATAAAGTTGAAATCACGGATCGTGTGGAACTTTCCCGCAGACAGATCATCCTGTACCGCAAGGAGGTTGCGGATATGGAAAAGAAACTGCAGGAAGCCGACGGTATCGAAAGGCGTGGTCTGATTCTTGCTCTTCTGACACACCTCAAGCAGATCTGTAATCACCCGGATCAAAGACAGAAGGATGACAACTGGCTTCCGTCTGACAGCGGCAAGTTTACGATGTTGAAGGAACTGTGTGAAACCATCTATGAAAAACGTGAACGTGTGATTGTCTTCACGCAGTACAGGGAAATGTGCCAGCCGCTATGCGACTATCTGGAAACCGTGTTCCATCAGAAGGGACTGATTCTCCATGGTGGAATCCGCCCGAATCAGCGTACGAAGATTGTCGCTTCGTTCAATGATCCGGAACACTACGTACCTTATATCGTCATGTCCATCAAAGCCGGCGGTACCGGCCTGACTCTGACTGCCGCAAACCATGTCATCCACTTTGACAGATGGTGGAATCCGGCTGTGGAAAACCAGGCAACCGACAGGGCATACCGCATCGGACAGAAAAACAATGTATTTGTACACAAGCTTGTCAGTACCGGCACAATCGAGGAGAAGATTGACCGGCTTCTGACTTCCAAACAGGATCTGGCAGACTCCGTTCTTTCCGGCGGTGCAGACCAGTGGATTACCGAAATGAGTCAGGAAGAACTCATGAACCTGCTCAGACTTGATATTTGAGGAGAACAACGATGTCAGGATACTGGAAACAGACAACATATTATTCGCAGATATCTGTGGAAGAGCTGCAGAATAAAGCCAGAAAAAGCGTAACGGATGCGCAGAAGAAAGGCAAAGACTTTTCTCCTGTCATCATCGAGGGCAGAGAAATCGCACACTCCTGGTGGGGACGTGCCTGGTGCAGGCAGATTGAACAGTACGCGGACTATGCCTCACGGATTGAAAGAGGCAAACGGTATGTGCGCTCCGGTGCGGTTGTGGATCTGAAGATTGCCCAGGGTAAGGTCATGGCCAGAGTGCAGGGAACACGACGGACACCATACAAGGTGGAAGTGCGGATTTCCCCTTTGAAAGAGGAAATCTGTCAGAGGATCATCGCCCGCTGTACAAATCAGATCCATACGATGCAGGATCTGGTCAACGGTACATTCCCGCAGGAAATGGAAGACCTGTTTCTGTCTGAACAGGGACTGTTTCCATCCCAGAGGGAAATCAGCTTCTCCTGCAGCTGTCCGGACTGGGCGATCATGTGCAAGCATGTAGCGTCGGTACTGTATGCGATCGGCGCAAGACTGGATGAAAACCCGTTCCTGTTCTTTGAACTGCGGGGTGTGGATGTCAACCGCTTTGTCAGCCTTGCGATTGAAGACCATGTCGAACAGCTTCTCAAACATGCCGACCTTCCGAAAACAGACAGAGTCATGGATGACTCCTGTATTGAATCCCTGTTTGGACTGGAAATCTGACCAGAAACAGATTAAAGTCAAAAGCACTGAACAACTGAAAGTTCAGAACATTCCTGATGGATACATACAACCGGGATATCCTGCGTTGTCCTTGCGGTGATACACTCGGGTATGTGGCCACATATAACCCGTTGGAAAAAAATGGCAGAACATACAGACAAGACTGTATTGATGAAATGCGAAGGTTGTCAATACCAGGAAGAGTTCCCTGTTGAAGACTATAAACTCTTAAGTGAAATTGAACCATTGGATCCTGAAGTCCATATGTTATGCCCTTTCTGCCTTTCTGATATGTACAGAGCAGACTCAAAACGTTTTCAGATACAATAATGGATATCACACCTGAAAACAGAACATGTTTTTGTCATGCCTATACAAAACCTCAAATATTCAAATATTGTTTTATATACCTTTTCTATTATGCTCGCCGCATTGAAATTCTTATAAGAGAACAAAAAGCTCTTCATTTACCGGAAGAGCTTATCGTTTGTCAATCCAGATGTTACGCCTACGCTCCAATGTCCTGATATGAATATGATTGATTGTCGCTGAACAGCCATTTATACTGTCTTCGAGCAGAAAGGAAAAAAGCTCGGAGACTTTTTTAATTTTGAGCGATTAACAATCTCTCCAGAGCCTGGTAAAACCATGTATATGATATCACATAGTGAGTTGATTGCGATAGATCAAACCAGTGTTTTCAGTAGAGAGTAATGAAGATGAGCCCCTCTGTCCTGTCTGTGGATCCTGTATGAAGTTATATGACCATCGTAAACGAATCATGAAATAGTATGATCACGATGATGAATGGGTTATTGTACCTCGATACAGATGTACAAAAAAAGCTGTCATAAGCTTCATACAGCACTTCCTGATTGTCTGATGCCTCATAAGCACTACGCTGTACAAATCAT
>JBJEFE010000011.1:0-3318 GCA_051873755.1 Bulleidia sp.
AGACAGCTGAAACAGGCATGACATCACAGTGTTCACGTTTGTGGGCACTGTTTTTTTCATCAGAAACACACCGGAAAATCTTTCTGTTTTCGAAACGAAAAAAGGCTTTCCTGCAAAACAGGTGTACGGAATCATCTTCCGCGTTTCAAAGATGGACAGTGCATGATGGAGAGAACGGAAAAGCAGATACAGATACGCCGCAACATCAGCTGTTAGACAGAGGATTGAAAAAATCAACAGTACGATATTCTGTCTTTTCCTGCAGTCTTTGAGGCTGAAAACATACCCGATCAGTGCAAATGAAAACGCTGTCTTTTTTCAGAAAATATGTTTTTTTTTGATTTTCGGTTGTTATTTTTCTGATTTTTGATGACAAATGTAATTTTTTTCTTTCTTTTCTGCAATTTATTTCAGTTTTCTGAAATATTTTCCATTTTTTGGTTTACACCGAATCCACCCTTCCACTAAAATGTTGTTTATTATTTTTATGAGGGAGGAAAAGAGGTATGAACATGGATGAACTGTTGAAACACGAATCCGATATCAACGAGCTTCTTGCGCGCAACGGCGTCAAGTTCGGCATTTACAAAAACAACCACTTTACCGAACAGCTGTTTCCGTTCGATGCCATACCGCGTGTGATATCGAAAGACGATTTTGCATATCTGGAAAAAGGACTGATTCAAAGAGTCGATGCACTGAACGCATTTCTAAAGGATGTGTACTCTGACTACAACATTGTCAAAGACGGCGTGATTCCCGAGGACTTTGTCTTTTCCTCCAGCGGATTCCTGCCGCAGATGATCGGTATTCATCCGGCAAAGAATATCTATGCACATATTGCGGGAATCGATCTTGTGCAGGGAAAGGACGGAAACTGGTATGTACTGGAGGATAACCTTCGTATTCCTTCCGGTGCATCCTATCCGATGATCGCAAGAGATCTGCTTCGAAAAGCAGCACCTGAAGCATTCAGATCCAACGCCATTGTGGACAACCGGAACTATGCGTCGATGTTGAAGGAGACGATGGATTATGTCAACCAGGGCGGCATCAATGTCATCCTGACACCGGGAAGATACAACGCAGCTTACTTTGAACATTCCTACCTTGCGGAAAAGACCGGCGCAACACTGGCCATTCCGCAGGAACTGTCTGTCAAAAACACGTTTGTATACTACCGCAACCATCTTGGCGAACAGGTCAGGGTCGGTGCGATCTACCGCAGAATTTCTGATGAATTCATTGATCCGCTCATGTTCAATCCGGAATCCCTGATCGGCGTACCGCAGCTGATGAGTGCCTACACATGCGGAAATGTGGCACTGGTCAATGCACCGGGCAACGGCATCGCGGATGACAAGGGCATCTACTACTTTGTACCGAAGATGATCCGCTATTATCTGAAAGAGGAACCGATTCTGAGAAATGCACCGACATACCTCCCGTTTTATGAGGAGGACAGGGAATTTGTGCTTGCCAACCTGGACAGACTTGTCATCAAGGATGTGGCAGAGGCAGGCGGTTATGGCGTCGTGTTCGGAAAAGACATGGATGAGGAACAGCTTCAGGAGTGGAAGGATCTGATTTCCACACAGCCAAGGCGTTTCATTGCCCAGGAAGTCATTGACTTCATTAACCTGCCGGTACATGAAGGCAGTACACCGCAATACAGGAAGGCAGACCTGAGAGCTTTTGTATTAAGCGGAAAAACAACCCGTGTATGGGCAAGCGGGCTGACCAGATTTTCAAGAAAACCGGATTCATTCGTCGTGAATTCGTCACAGGGAGGAGGTTTCAAGGACACATGGGTATTATCACGTTAGAAAAGGCAAATCATCTGTTCTGGCTGGGACGGTATGCACAGAGGATGTCAGGCACAATCCGCCGCTTTACGGCATGTTATGATGTCATGCTGGATGTGGATGATCACGCCTATGTTCCGTTCTGTGACTGTCTTTCCATACCTGCCGACATCTATGCGGATTCAGATGACTTCACACACGGATTTGTCTATGACCGGAACAACCCGGATTCACTTGTCACATGCATCAACCACGCATATGACAATGCGGTGGAACTGCGTGAGGATATCACCAGTGAAACCCTCGCCTACATTGAACTTGCCAAGACACTGCTTGAAAAGAAAGATCACGGTTCACTCTTTCTTGAACTGCAGAAGGTATGCGACTATATCAACGCCTTCTGGGGCTGTGCGTACGATACCGTGCCGGAGGCGGGAAAGAATATCATCAAGTGCGGTAAACACGCGGAAAACCTCGATATCGCCTATCGTTTCAACGATGAAAAGGAAGAACGTCAGAAGGAACTTGCCAGACTCAGAAACAGAATTTCCACTTTACATGAAAAATACAGTATTCGCGGAATCGAAAATGTTGTAGAGTTATTTGGAAAGGAATCCTGCAGTAATCAGGAGATCATCGATATGATCAGAGCCCTGACCGACTGCTTTGAAAACTGGCTGGATGAATGAAGAAACTGAACTTTGAATACAACATGAATCTGAATTTCTCAGAACCGATCTTTGAACAGCGCTATCAGCTTCGCTGCCTGCCGCAGGAAAACACAAACCAGAAAGTTGACTCCCTGACATATGAGGTCGACCCTATGGATTCGTGTTTTGTGGTTAAGGACGGTTTTGGCAATACCGCCATTGTCGGCAATGCCATGGAGGAACACACGACATTTTCCTTCAATGTCAGAGGAACCGTCATTACCGACAGCTCTGTTCCATGCAATGAACCATGCCATCCGCTGTACACCTTTGCAACACCATTGACAGGTTACAGTGATGACATGGCAGCACTCTGGGATCCAACCGGTGATTCTGCACAGCAGATGGAACATCTGATGCACAGCATCTATGAAACGCTGACATACACACCGGATTCCACAGACAACAGTACCACCGCGGCACAGGCATTCCGGCAGAAAAAAGGCGTATGCCAGGACTACACGCATATCATGTTGGCGGTATGCCGGCATATGCATATTCCATCACGCTATGTGGCGGGTATGTTACTGGGGGAAGGCGCAACCCATGCATGGGCGGAAGTCTATTTTGACGGCCATTGGCATGGATATGACCCTACCAACAACAGAGTCGTGAATGATGATTATGTTGTACTGTCCAAAGGCAGGGATTACAGCGACTGTATCATTGACAAGGGCATCTTCCAGGTCAGACACTTTTCAAAACAGAATATGAATGTACGCGTTATCGTAACAGAAGAAAACATCACATCCGCATAAGGGTGTGATGTCTTTTGTTTACAGGCACATTTTGTAGATATTGAT
>JBJEFE010000012.1:0-17142 GCA_051873755.1 Bulleidia sp.
TTATGGGCTCTGCGCGCATTTCAGCTTTCATCAAGTGTTGAAGATGGGATTATAACAAAAGCATCCGGACATATAAAATGCAAATTGCGTACAGTTTCGTCCAGATGCCCTGTTTTTCTGAAATCAGAGTTCAGAACCGTTTGTTTCAATGACGTGTTTCATCCATTCAAAAGAGTCTTTTCTGATTCTTTTCAGTGTCCCTTTTCCCTGATCATCCATGTCCACATACACAAATCCATAACGCTTCTTCATTTCGCCTGTCTGCAGGGAGACAAGATCAATCGGTGCCCACATCGTATAGCCGAAACATGGAACACGGTCAATATTGATCGCATCACGCATGGCTTTGAAATGATCTCTGAGGTAGTTGACACGGTATGCATCGTGAATCTTTCCGTCTTCCGTCAGTTCATCCAAGGCTCCCAGGCCGTTTTCAATCACAAACAGCGGTTTCTGATAACGGTCATACAGCTCATTCAGACAATAGCGCAGTCCCAGCGGGTCAATCGGCCATCCCCACGGTGTGCTTTCCAGATACGGGTTGCCGTCGCCACCCATGATTCCCATCGGATCCATGGTCCTGAATGCACCGTCACTGACGGTTGTACTGCGGTAATAGGAGAAGGATACATAGTCCAGAGGATATGTTTCAATCACTTCCAGATCTCCTTCCTCTATTTTCAGGCTGACACCTTTCCGTTCAAAGATTTCCTGTGCATAGTTTGGATATTTGCCTCTTGCCATGACGTCGATGAAAAACAGACTTTCTCTTCTGTGTCTGTAACATGCAAAGACATCCTGCGGTCTGCACGTTGCCGGATACATCTCACTCATCGCAAACATTGCGCCGAACATCGATCCCGGCATCATCTCATGTCCCATCTGAATGGCTTTTGCGGATGCCACAAACATATGATGCTGGGCCTGATAATACACCTGCGGCGTCATGGAATGCACACCGATCTTGGCATATCCGTGAATCGCATTCAGCTCATTGAATGTCAGCCAGTACTTTACTCTTGTACCGTAGTTTTCAAATAATGTGCGGCAGTATTTCAGATAGGCATCGATCAGATGACGGCTGTTCCAGCCATCATACTCCCTTGCCAGATGATCCGGCATTTCATCATGACAGATGGTAATCAGCGGCTCCATGCCGTATTTCAGACATTCATCAATGACATCACTGTAGAAACTGATTCCTTCCTGATTCGGTGTTTCCTCATCCCCTGTCGGGTAGATTCTCGACCAGCAGATGGAGAAGCGGAAGACATTGAAATGCATTTCTGCCATCAGGGCAATATCCTCTTTGTAATGATGATAGAAATCCACTGCTTTGTGGGAAGGATAATACACGTCATCGTAAAGCTGTGCCTGTGCACCTTCCGGGAATGACTCCAGTGAATTGACGGTTCCTCTGGATCCATCCTGCATCTTCAGAGTGATCTGACGTTTGCGGTCAACGCTTCCCGCCGTGACAAAATCCTGTGAATTGAGGCCGCGGCCGCCTTCTCCATAGCCGCCTTCATACTGGAAGTCCGCAGTTGCGCCTCCCCATAAGAATCCTTTCGGAAATGATTGCTGCATATTGTTTCCTCTCTTTTCTGCCTCTATCCTACCATATAAAACAGCATCCACGCGCAGGTGAATGCTGTAAGTTCAGTCAAGATTTGTATATCCCATCAGATATTCATCAACACTGCGTGCACAGCGTCTGCCTTCATCAATTGCCCATACGACAAGTGACTGACCGCGATGCATGTCACCGCAGGCAAACACGCCTTCCACACCGGTGTAATAGTCATCATCCGTCATTGCCGTATGACGCGGTGTCAATGACAGTTCAAACGCTTCCGGTACATAGGACTCACATCCGGTAAAGCCTGCCGCAATGATCAGAAGATCGCAGTCCAGAATCTGTTCACTGCCTTTGACCTCCGTCATCTTTCCGTTTTCGAAAACGAGTCTGACGGTTTCGATCTGACGCAGCTGTCCCTGTTCCTGAATCAGACGCCTGACGGTTGTCTGATAGATTCTCGGATCATTTCCGAATACCGCGATTGCCTCCTGCTGACCATAGTCGGTCTTCAGTACCTTCGGCCACTGCGGCCATGGGTTGTCCGCAGTCCGTTCCGTTGGCGGACAGGGCATCATTTCCAGCTGCACAACAGAAGCACAGTGTTCGCGGATACATGTGCCGACACAGTCATTTCCGGTATCACCGCCGCCGACAATCACTACATGCTTTCCTTCCGCAATGCAATGGCTTTCAAGATCTCCTTCAAGAAGATGTCTTGTGGTATCACTCAGGAAATCCACTGCCATCATTACGCCGCCGCAGGCATCAATGCCTTCCACATTCAGGCTTCTTGCCTGTTTTGCACCGCAGGCAAGCACGATTGCGTCAAAGTTGTCCCTGAGATCGGAAACACTGACATTTCTGCCGACATCACATCCTGTATGGAACACCACACCTTCCGCCTCCATGAGTCTGACTCTGCGGTCAATCACGGACTTTTCCAGCTTCATGTTCGGAATGCCGTACATCAGTAAGCCGCCGATCCGATCATCTCTTTCAAACACCTCAACACTGTGGCCTCTGCGGTTGAGTCTGTCCGCAGCTGCCATGCCGGCAGGCCCGCTGCCGATGACCGCAACTTTTTTACCGGATCTGGTTGTTGGAACCCGCGGTGTCATCAGTCCTTCCGCAAATGCCGTTTCAATGATGTGGTATTCATTTTCATGAACGCTGACCGGTTCATCATGTACACCGCAAAGACATGCCTTTTCACAAAGTGACGGACACACCCTGGATGTAAACTCCGGAAAGGAGCTTGTCTTGAGAAGTCTTGCCAGGGCGTGCGCCACATTTCCCTGATACACCGCATCATTCCATTCCGGAATCAGATTGTGCAGAGGGCATCCGGTTACCATACCGGCCAGTTTCAAAGCGGACTGGCAGTACGGTACGCCGCAGTTCATACAGCGGGCTGCCTGTTTTCTTCTCTTTTCCTCTTTCATCGGTGTATGAAATTCATTGAAGTTCTTCACTCTTTCCAGCGGTGAAATCACTTCATTATCTGCTCTTTCATACAGCAGAAATCCATCCTGTTTTCCCATATTCAGGCTCCTTTCTGTAATTCGAGGAACGCTTCAAGCTGGGCATTCTCATGCGAGATGCCGGACTCCTCGAATCTGCCGATCAGGCTCATCATTCTTGCGTAATCGTTCGGTACGATCTTTTTGAATGAAACGACATATTCATCAAAGTGATTCAGGATTTCGGTACCCTTCACGGATCCTGTTTCTCTGACATAATCCTGCAGAATGGATCTGAGTTCCTGACAGTCGTATTTATCTGTGACCTCACTCATGGACACAAGTGATTTGTTCAGCTTGCGGTACAGATCGTGGTTTACATCCAGCACATAGGCAATACCGCCGGACATACCTGCCGCAAAGTTCTTCCCGACTTCACCGAGAATCACAGCCTTACCGCCGGTCATGTATTCCAGGCCATGGTCGCCGCAGCCCTCCACAACCGCAGTCGCACCGGAGTTTCTGACACAGAATCGCTCACCCGCAATTCCTTCAAAATATGCCTTACCGCCGGTTGCCCCATACAGTGCAACATTACCGATAATCGTGTTCTGATCATGTTCAAATGGAACGGACGGATCCGGCACAACAATGATCTTTCCTCCGGACAGTCCCTTGCCGACATGGTCGTTGGCATCGCCGACAAGACGCATTGTCAGTCCCTTTGGAATAAAGGCTCCAAATGACTGACCACCGCCGCCTGTACAGTTGACCGTATAGGTATCATCCTCCAGTGTATTTCCGAATGTTTCTGTAATCACAGAACCGAGAATCGTTCCGGTGGTACGGTTTTGTGAGGAAACATGAATGGAAGCGGTATGCGGCACCTTCTTCTCAAATGCCTTTTCAAAAGCAGGCAGGAGCACCTTTTCATCCACGGTCTTTTCCAGATGGAACTGATAGAGGGAATCCGGTACATGGTGACGGACTTCCGCATTGGCATAAACCGGATTCAGCAGGGATGAAAGATCAATGGAAGCCCCTTCCTTCATCTTCAGACAGTCTGTTCTTCCGATCATCTCATCCATTGTACGGAATCCAAGGGAAGCCATGATCTCACGGACTTCCTGGGCAATAAAGCGCATGAAATTCATGACATGTTCCGGTTTGCCCGCAAATCTGGCACGCAGCTTCTGATTCTGTGTTGCCACACCAAACGGACATGTATCAAGGGAACAGACTCTCATCATCATACAGCCCATCGCAACAAGAGGTCCTGTCGCAAAGCCGAATTCATCCGCACCGAGCATTGCCGCAACCGCAACATCACGTCCGCTCATCAGCTTGCCGTCGGTTTCAATCCGGACACGGTCTCTCAGTCCATTGTCAATCAGAGCCTGCTGAGCCTCAGCAACCCCAAGTTCCCACGGCATGCCGGCATGATGGATGGAGGACAATGGCGCAGCACCCGTACCTCCGTCAAATCCGGAAATCAGGATTACCTGTGCACCGGCTTTGGCAACACCGCAGGCAACCGTGCCGACTCCGGCTTCGGATACAAGCTTGACGGAAATACCCGCCTTCCGGTTTGCGTTCTTCAGGTCATAAATCAGCTGAGCAAGATCCTCGATGGAATAGATATCATGATGCGGCGGTGGGGAAATCAGGGAAACACCAGGTGTTGCACATCTTGTTTTGGCAACCCATGGATATACCTTTCTTCCCGGCAGATGTCCGCCTTCACCCGGTTTTGCACCCTGGGCCATTTTGATCTGGATCTCAGAGGCACTGTTCAGATATGCGGAAGTAACGCCGAATCTTGCGGAAGCCACCTGCTTGATGGCACTGTTGCGGATGGTACCGTAACGGGATTCATCCTCACCGCCTTCACCGGTATTGGATTTTCCATGCAGTGTATTCATGGCAACAGCCATGCATTCATGCGCCTCCTGGGAAATGGAGCCATAGGACATGGCACCTGTCTTGAAACGTCTGACAATCTCATCCACGGATTCCACTTCATCAATCGGTACCGGTGTACGGTCATCCGCCAGTTCGAGTTCATCACGCAGAGTGGATGGACGCTTGGCATGAAGCAGATCCGTGTAGGCTTTGAACTCCTCATAGCTTCCGTCTCTGACAGCCCTCTGCAGAGCGATGATGACATCCGGTGAATACAGATGCTGGTTGGCATTGTCACGGGATCGCAGACGATGGTATCCGACAGAGTCGAGTGTCGTGTCCGTTCCAAGATCAAGCGGGTCATAGGCATGATCATGGTTATACAGTACGGTCTGTTCAATCCGGTTGAGGTCGATGCCTTCGGCACGATGGGAAATTCCCGGGAAATATGCGGAAATCACATCCTCATCAAGACCGATGGCCTCAAAGATATGGCTGGACTGGTATGACTGGATACAGCTGATGCCCATCTTTGCGGCAGTCTTGACGATACCGGAAAGCAGAGCTTCATCATAGTCATGAATGGCCGTGCTGTAATCCTTGTCAAGCATGTTCTTGTCAATCAGTTCAATGACACATTCATGGGCAAGATACGGGTTGATGGCACGTGCACCAAAGCCGAGAATGGCGGCACACTGGTGGACATCACGCGGTTCACCGGATTCAAGAATCAGGGATACCCTGGTTCTCTTCTTTGTTTTGACAAGATGGGATTCCACTGCAGACACTGCAAGCAGAGAAGGAATCGGAACATGGTTCTCATCTACACCTCTGTCGGTCAGAATCAGAATGTTGGCACCGTCATTGTAGGCACGATCACAGCTGATGCACAGAGAATCAATGGCTTTCTTCAAAGATGTGTGCTTGTAGTAAAGAATGGAGATATCGGCAGTACGGAAGCCTTCCTTATTAATGGAACGGATCTTCATCAGATCCACTTCCGTCAGAATCGGATTGGATACTTCAAGAACCCGGCAGTTGTCCCCCTTTTCCTCCAGCAGGTTTCCGTCTGATCCGATGTACACCGTTGTATCCGTGACAACCTTTTCACGGATGGAGTCAATCGGAGGATTGGTTACCTGGGCAAACTGCTGTTGGAAGTAGTCAAACAGGGAAGCAGGCTTTTCATTGAGAACCGCCAGTGGAATATCTCTTCCCATGGAAGCCGTCGGTTCAACGCCGTTGGCAGCCATCGGCAGAATCTGTTCCCTGACATCCTCATAGGAATATCCAAAGACGCGGTACAGTCTGTCACGGGTCAGCTGGTCATGAGAAGGAACCTTGCGGTTTGGAATCTTCAGATCCTTCAGGCTGAGCAGATTCTGATCGAGCCATTCTCCATACGGCTGTGATTCATAACAGCTCTTCTTGCATTCCTCATCAGAGATGATTCTTCTGTTCACCGTATCCACAATGAGCATTTTACCCGGCATGAGTCTGCTCTTCATGACGACATGTTTTGGATCAATGTCCAGAACACCCACTTCAGAGGCAAGGATCAGTCTTCCGTCATCCGTCACATAATAACGGGATGGACGCAGACCGTTACGGTCCAGGGTCGCACCTACCGTATCACCGTCGGAAAACAGAATGGCGGCAGGACCGTCCCATGGTTCCATCATCGTTGCATAGTAATGATAGAAATCCTTTTTCTCCTGCTTCATCGCGTTCTGGTTCTTCCATGGTTCCGGAATCATCAGCATCATTGCGGTGGATAACGGCATACCGCTGTAATACAGGAATTCCAGCGTGTTGTCCAGCATGGCGGAGTCGGATCCGGAAGCATTGATGACCGGATAGATCTTGTCCAGTTCATCATTTAATAATGAAGAGGACATCGTCTCCTCACGGGCAAGCATACGGTCCGCGTTGCCTCGGATTGTATTGATTTCACCGTTATGAGCGATCATGCGGTACGGATGTGCACGGTTCCAGCTTGGCATCGTATTGGTGGAGAAACGGGAGTGTACGATCGCAATGGCGGTTTTATACTGCTTTGACTGCAGATCGCAGTAGAACTTACGCAGCTGGTTGACAAGAAACATTCCCTTGTACACGATGGTACGGGAAGACAGCGAACAGATATAGGTATCCTCCGCTCCCTGTTCAAATTCACGTCTTGTAATAAACAGACGTCTGTCAAAGGCAATTCCCTTTTCACATTCCAACGGACGGGCAATGAATACCTGTTCGATCGAAGGCATGCATGATCTTGCGGTTTCACCAAGAATCTTCTCATTCACCGGCACTTTGCGCCATCCAAGCACTTCAAGGCCGTTCTTGCGTGCAATCACTTCAAATGTGCGCTTGGCAAATGTGCACTTCAGGGGATCCTGCGGAAGGAAGAACATACCGATACCGTAATCGCGCTCCTCACGCAGGGTAATTCCGATCTTCGCACATGCCTGCACAAAGAAGTCGTGGCTGATCTGAAGCAGAATACCGACACCGTCACCGACTTTTCCACTGGCATCCTTGCCGGCACGATGGTCCAGTTTTTCCACGATCTTCAGGGCATCATCGAGAACACGATAATCCCTGTGACCGTCGATATTGACGATCGTACCGATACCACAGGCATCATGTTCCATTTGTGTTTCGTAAAGTTTTCTCATAATCATCTCTCCATGAAACGGACAAAAGAGAAGCAAACAAGCCTCTCTTCCATCCTGTACGCATATATAAAGGTCAGTCTCTTTTCAGATATGAATCATCAGCGATCAAACAGCATCTGTTCATACAGCGGCAGCTTGTAGAACTTTGTGGATGCGATGGATTCATATGTATCGATGGAAGCTCTCAGTCTGTCCATGGCAGGAATGACTTTGTAATAGATGTCATAGCCGCTCTGATACAGATCCGTGATTTCCGTTGCCTTCTTCCACTCGTCTGCCAGATCTTCCATTTCCGCTCCCGTTTCATCAATCAGATCATACAGCGTCTTCTTTCTCTTCTTCATGAAGGAAGGTGCCTGATCACCTGCCTTATCATAGAACATGTATTCCTCTTCCATGGCAGGCAGTACATTCCTGGACGTCATTTCAAGCATTGTTCTGACTTCGATATCCATGATATAGCGATATCTTTCTTCCATGATCTTACGGTTTGCGTCAAGTTCAACCTTTGTAAATACGCCAAGGGAAGTAAACATCTTCTCTACAGCAGGGTCCTTCAGTGTACGGGTTGCCTCAATGAAGGATTTGACATTCGGAAGGCCTCTTCTTTCGGCTTCCTTCACCCATTCATCGGAATAACCATCCCCTGAGAACAGAACTCTCTTGTGTTCCTTGATCACCTTGCGGCAGTAGCCATAGGCAAGCTCTCTGATTTCCTCAGGATTTGTGCCTTCGGACAGAATGTCAATGACTTCCTGAAGGGCATCTGCGATAATGGAGGACAAGACGGTGTTCGCAAATGACGCGTTCATGGAGCTGCCAAGCATTCTGAATTCAAACTTGTTGCCGGTGAAGGCGACAGGGGAGGTTCTGTTACGGTCGGTGTTGTCATGCGGAATATAGGAGATGTTTGTGACAGGAGCGAAATCACCTCTGGCACCATCTTTCTTACCGCACTCCTGAGACTTGTACACACGATAGAGTACATCTTCGATGTAGCTGCCCAGATAGATGGAAATGATGGCAGGCGGTGCTTCGTTGGCACCGAGTCTGTGATCGTTTCCGGCTGAGGAAGCAGACAGTCTCAGTAATACCGGATATGTATCCACCGCTTTGATGAATGCACAGATGAATGTCAGGAAACGGATGTTTTCCTCAGGCTTCTTACCCGGATCAAACAGGTTCTGACCGTTATCTGTTACGATGGAGTAGTTGTTGTGTTTACCGGAACCGTTGATTCCGTCAAACGGTTTTTCATGCAGGAGGCATGCAAATCCATGCTTTTCCGCAACACGCTTGAGGATATCCATGATAATCAGGTTCTGGTCGACTGCGATGTTACCGCCGGAGAACACAGGCGCCAGTTCAAACTGTGCCGGAGCGACCTCGTTGTGTTCTGTCTTTGCATAGATGCCAAGCTTCCACAGTTCTTCGTTGACTTCCTTCATGTATGCCTTGACACGGCTTGGAATGGCACCAAAGTAGTGGTCGTTCAGCTCCTGGCCTTTTGGAGCGGATGTGCCGAACAGGGTACGTCCTGTCAGTTTCAGGTCAATCCGCTGATCATAGTATTTCCTGTCAATCAGGAAGTATTCCTGTTCCAGACCGACGGAGATATCACAGTACCTGACGGAATCATCACCAAGCAGGTTGACAACCTTTGTGGCTCTGGTACTTAATGCATCAAGAGACTTCAGAAGCGGTTCCTTACGGTCAAGTGCTTCACCGTTGTAGGATACGAAGACGGTCGGAATACACAGAACGTCATCCTTGATGAATACCGGAGAAGTCACATCCCAGTATGTGTAGCCTCTTGCCTCGAATGTGGCACGCAGGCCGCCGGATGGGAAGGATGATGCGTCAGGCTCACCCTTAATCAGCATCTTTCCTGAAAATCTGGAGATCGGTTCACCTTCACTGTCCGGTTCGACAAATGCATCATGCTTTTCAGCTGTCGTACCGTTTAACGGCTGGAACCAGTGTGTGAAGTGGGTTGCGCCATGTTCCATGGCCCATCGCTTCATCGCATGAGCGATGGCATCGGCTGTCGGACGGTCAAGCTGTCCTTCACTTGCGAGTGTTTTCTTCCATGCCTTGTATACAGGTGACGGAAGTCTTTCGAGCATTTCTTTTTCGCTGAATACTTTTGAACCGAATTCTTCAAATGGTCTTTCCATACATGAATCCTCTTCTTTCTTTCCCCATAAGCTGTGAAGGTTCCCATCCAGCTGTTAATGAAAGCCCTCACGAAAAACAAAAGCAGTCTCTCCTCCCATTGGTATGTATCATTGGGACGAAGGACTGCCATTCTCCGCGGTGCCACCCAGATTACTGATCTTGTGATCAGTCGCTTAGTCTCCGTTCAAAACTGATTAAACGGGGTCAGTGGTAACGGTCTGCTTCCGTCGGCGTCTACTTGATTCGGGCCGAAGCTCCAAGGTGTTCTTTCACAGAATATCACGGCAGGACTCTCATCAGCGCCTGCTTTCTGTACGTGAGGGATCCGGTTACTTTTCCTCTTCATCACTTTTATGAAAAAAGTTATATTCCTATTTCTGAAATGTGTCAACATATTTTTCTGAAAATTATACATTTTTATTTTCAATAGAGATTTGACAAAATTCAGAGTGTGAACTAGCATACTTCTGAAGGAGACGATTTATGCAGCAGGCTTCGGAAATGATCACAAAGCTCATTACATCCTACGGAATCTTCGGTGTCATGATTGTTCTGTTTCTGATCGGCAGAGCAAAAAAACTGGCGAAACAAATTCTGTTTCTGATTGTCGCAGTCGGTATCGCCGCTCTGTTCTACGGCGGATATCTGACTCTGAATTTTCCTGGATAATACGCTTCTGTCAACGCAGAAGCTTTTTTTTTGCAACAGAAAAGACGGGGAGAACCCCGCCTGATCTTTGCATCTTAATAGTTTTCAGCGTGAATTTCGAAGTAAGCCTGTGCATGATCACATACAGGGCATACTTCAGGTGCTGCTGTACCGACGACGATGTGTCCGCAGTTACGGCATTCCCATACCTTGACTTCGCTCTTCCTGAAGACTTCCTGTGCCTCAACGTTCTTTAACAGTGCACGGTATCTTTCCTCGTGGTGCTTTTCAATGGCACCGACTGCTCTGAACTTTTCAGCCAGTTCAGGGAAACCTTCCGCATCAGCTGTCTTTGCGAAACCATCATACATGTCTGTCCATTCATAGTTTTCGCCTTCCGCTGCCGCAAGCAGGTTTTCAGGTGTGTTTCCGATACCACCCAGTTCCTTGAACCACATCTTAGCATGTTCCTTTTCGTTGTCTGCTGTCTTGAGGAACAGTGCAGCGATCTGTTCATAGCCTTCCTTCTTTGCCTTGGAAGCGAAGTATGTGTACTTGTTTCTTGCCTCGGATTCACCGGCAAATGCTGTCTGCAGATTCTTCTCTGTCTGTGTACCGGCGTACTTGTTTGTCGGCGCTTCCTCTACCTTTTCGAACACAGACGCCGGCTGTCTGCATAATGGGCATGTCTCAGGTGCTGTATCACCTTCATGAACATAGCCACAAACCTTACATCTCCACTTTGTCATTTCTTTACCTCCTGAATTGAATATATGACTTCGGTCGTAATACTCTGTGTGTAATAAACGCTCTGCCTTTTCGCTGAGCGGATGATCATAGAAGTCGCGGTAGACCTCTTTGATCGACGGATTCTCATGACTCTTTCGAAGTGTCATGGACGCATCTTTTTCGTACAATGCCGCAATCCTTTTCTTCCGGATCGCAGTCATGTCCTCACCTGGGTGTTTTGGCTGTCCGCCGCCTCCGATACAGCCGCCAGGGCATGTCATCACTTCCACGAAGTGATAGAAACACTCTCCGTTCCTGATTCGTTCAATCAGCTTTTCCGCATTCTTTGTACCATGCACAACCGCAACGGAAATCTCAAGACCGTCAAAATCTGCTTTTGCCTCACGAATACCGTCATATCCACGGACTTCCTGCAGGTTCAGCAGCGTTTCATCCGATGTCTTTCCTGTCACAAGCTCATAGGCAGTCCGCACGGCAGCTTCCATGACACCGCCGGTGTTTCCAAAGATCACGCCGGCACCGGAAGCCTCGGACATGTATTTATCATATTCCGAATCCGCAAGACTTTCAAAGTCTATCTTCCTCTGTTGTGCCCATAATGCAAGTTCTCTTGTCGTGATGACAAGATCCATATCACGCATTCCCTCAATGCCCAGCTCCTTACCGGCATCGCACATTTCATCACGCAGAATCTCGGCTTTTTTGGCTGTGCACGGTGTCAGGGCAACGTTGACGATCCTGGTCGGATCCAGCCCGTTTTTCTTTGCGAACCATGTTTTGACAGTCGGCCCCTGCATGCCGATCGGACTTTTGGCACTGGAGATATTCGGAATCAGTTCCGGATGATACATCTCCACATATCTGACCCATGCCGGACAGCAGGATGTAAACTGCGGAAGGACACTGTCTGGATCCTTAATTCTTTTGATCAGTTCCGATCCTTCCTCCATGATGGTCAGATCCGCCGCAAAGTTGGTATCCAGGACATAGTCCACACCCAGTGCTCTCAGCAGTGCAACCATCTTTCCTTCCACAAAGCTTCCTTCTTTCATGCCAAACGCCTCACCCAGTCCGACACGTACGGACGGAGATGTTGTTACGATGACAATCTTTTCCGGATCATCCACAGCTTTCTGCACAAGGTCGTATTCCCTGCGCTCGGTAATACTGTCAACCGGGCATACGTTGGCGCACTGTCCGCAGTGAATGCAGACAGCGGTTCCGCCTGTCTGTTCCAAAGAGTAGGTTCCGTGAATTCCGATCTCATTGGTACATACATCTCTGCACATACCGCATCGGATACATTTTGACTCATCTCTTACGATGGATGGATTATCCGGTTCAATCGGTACACGGATATCCATGGAAAGGTGTTTCATTTTTCTGATCCTTTCATAGCCTTCCGGCAGTCCTGACAGATCCATGTGATCCGCAGGTCATATGATTCGATCGGTACACCGATCTGGCGGGAGAGAGACGATGTCAGATCGTCCAGAGTGATGTCACTGATTCTGCCGCAGTGCGAACAGATCAGATGATCATGACGATTGACCCGGTCATAGTGATCGGGTTTACCTTCCACAAGGAGTCTTCTGATCAGTCCCTCTTCCGTCAGACTGTTCAGATTATTGTAAACAGATGCCAGGACAATTTTCTCGTTTTCCTCTTTGAGTCGCAGGTAAATCTGTTCGGCAGTCAGGTGTTCATCAGAATGATTCACGATATCAAGAATCATCTTTGCATATTTTCCCATCTGAACCTCCTTTTAGAATTATTCTAAATAAATTATTATGTTTCCTCATTCCGTTGTCAATATAATATCACGGAATTTTATCCGTGATTGAGGATGAAAAGCCACACAAATATCCAGATCAGAACCACTGCAGCGATGGGTTCGGTATCACATATCTGTTGAGCAGTACCGGTTTCCCTGGCAGGATCATCCGTCTCCACTCGCATGCCTGTCACAAGCAGTCGATGGGTGTTGATGCCGTATGGCGTGCATGTCACAAGGGTACAGAGATCACTCTGTCCGCGTCTGACAAGGGATGCGATTTCCTGGGGTTCACTGACCGCAATGGATATGATGCGGTAGGTGAATGTGCGGTTGAGCACCTGTAGTGTAAACACATCGCCTTCCTTGAGCCGGTTGAGATGTGTGAATAAAGAAGCGGAAGGCAGGCCGCTGTGCCCGGAAATCACGGTGTGATTCCCGTTCTGCCCTGTCGGCAGTGATGACCACTCCACATGGCCCGCCCCGCTTTTCAATACGTCTTCCGATGTACCGCGGTATACCGGAAGTTCCACATCAATGGCAGGTATCGCGATTGAACCGATGATCCTGTTTCCACTGATGTCAAGCATCTTCATGTACTGTGCTGTTTCATCCCTGTTCAGCACATTTCCCGGATGTGCATCAATGACTTCCGCATTGAACTGTTCCGCCTGTTTCCATAACATTTCGATCCGTTTTCGATCCGCTTCATCCACTGTACACCGGTACTCCACAATCGCCTGCGACTGGGTGTGTGCATTCCATGTTCTGGCAATCCACGGATACATCAGGACCGCAGATCCGATGATCAGAAACAGCATCGACAACAGAACCTGCATTCTGTGCTGACGCCGGGACATGATGTGTTATTCAGAGGCGGACGTTTTCCCGATCAGAATAATTCCGCC
This sequence comes from Bulleidia sp., assembly GCA_051873755.1. Classification (GTDB taxonomy): domain Bacteria; phylum Bacillota_I; class Bacilli_A; order Erysipelotrichales; family Erysipelotrichaceae; genus Bulleidia. The sequence goes on from JBJEFE010000012.1 coordinate 13,875, forward strand.
GATCAGAAACAGTGCACCGCCAGTCAGGTAGAACAGTACTGTGCCTTCTCCACCTGTTTCCGGAAGAATTGCACCCCTGCTGTTTTTGATCGCAACACCTCCGTTGATATCCGACCATGTTCCGCCTTCTTCCATCGTTGTCAGAATGTTATCTTTCTCAAAGCTCAGGCTTTTGCGTTTCAGCAGTCTGTTGTATCCATCCGGTGCCTGAATCTCTTCCACATAACATGTAAACTGACCGTCAAAGCCCATGATTCTTGCGCGTCCTGCTTCAATGACGGCGGATACAAATCCCTCCTGCTGTTTTTCCTCATCGGTAGCGATGCGGTACAGTCCTTCGCCGACTTTTACAAGGGCAATCCTGTCACTTCCAAGAGATGTTCTGTAGATTTCAAACTTTGCGTCGTCCAGCAGTTCCATCGTCTGCGATTCCAGCTTGATCAGATCAAACATGTACATCTTTGTGTCGGTCTGACACCAGTCGGTTTCTCCTGCTGCACCATAGGTCAGCTTGACGCGGTGGGTGTTGACTGCCGGGGCGCAGACAGCGGATGGATTCAGCACTGCCTCATAGTCCACAAGGATATCCGTTGTTTCAGTAAGGCGGTTGAGAAATGATTCCGTGAATACGATATGGAAATCACAGTCATCGCCGCATTCTGTGGTCACCAGAATGTAATCCGTGTTTTCGACAAGCGCTCTGCTTACTGTTCTGATTTCATTGATTCCGCTGAAGGTGAATCCTTCGGACAGTTCACAGTGAAGGACATAGTTGACAGCGCCCTTTTCCGCCGTAATCGTGTCATTGAATCTGACGCTCTTGCCTACCTGCATGTCATTTTCATTTTCAAAGCTGCCTGTACTGTTTTCCTGTACCATTGTCGAAAGACGTGCATCCGTGTTTTTCTCCACAATCACAGTGTCGGAAACTTCCGGGGTTGTCGCAACCATGGATAATGTACCGTTGGTGGAGGTGATCAGGAAGTAACCTGGAGCAGAGAAGGTAAAGTTTATCGGTCCGTCCTGTTCAGGCGTAATCGGATCAGCTGCCTGTGGGCTTGCGTTTGCCTTTGCGTAGGCTGCGGCTGCCTTTCCAAAGGCCTCCATATCCACATTTTCTTTCTTTGAGACATAGCCGTCCTTCATCGTCACAAACGGATATCCCGCACCGCCATCCGCAAAGAATGCGTTCCAGCCGTCCGCAATCGTATAGCTGTAGGAAGTGCGGTCAGCGTTGACCGACACCTCCAGCATGCGGTAAACATGATAGGTTTCGTCTTTCTGTGCGTTGGAAATGGTGATGGTGAATGATTCTGCCGCAAGAGGGAGTGCAAGCGCACATGCCATGATCACTGTCGCGATCATACCAAAGAGTTTTCTGAGTGTTTTCATTTTCTGTTTTCAGGGTCTGGGAAACTTGCCTCAGGCAAGAGGATCAACCCTGATTCCTTTCCGACAGTCTGTCTGTCACAATGCCTTTTGATGGGACCAGCATCTGCTGATCAGGTTGGGTGAATTGCTGTGGTCATCTTCTGTCTCCTCACACTCTTACTTATTGCCGGAAAAAACAGATTTTTCTGTTAAAATAGAAAAAAAGGTACAAAAAAATGAAAAAACATCAGAAAATGTCTGTTTTCGGTATGAGCGCAGCACTTTTTACAGCTCTTTTGGGCTGTCAGCCTGCAGAGCAGTGGACTGCGGTTTATCTTGCCGGTAACAGACCGGAAATCATACTTGAGGACCTGGAGGGTAATACCGTTACCCTTCCCCGCGGCACACAGGTTCTGAAAAGCGATCAGGAACAGGAAGACGGTTCCATCAGAATCCGCATCGATGAAACAGAGTTTCATGTCAGGGAAACCGTATTATGTGATGACATGGAGAACTGTGTAAAAGAAACGGAAATGTATGTCAATGAAACGGTTCCCGCTTTGACTGCCATTGACGGATATGAACTGTCCGGTTTTGTATCATACCGGGATTCTGTCAATATTACCGGACACAGCCCTGTCAAAGATGACGGTACCGTTGCGTGGTATCAGACGGATGCGGGATTTGTATCCGCGGATCATCTGGAATTTGAACCGATTCAGGACAACAGGGATTATGATGCGGTCCATGCCGGTCGGAAAGACCTGTATGGAGGCGGAGGTGCGGCAGGACTGGATTATACACCGCATTCCAAAATGCCTTTAACGGATGTTCCTCAAACCGTATCCGCACTGTATCTCAACGGTGCAGCCATTGAGAACATCGACAGCTATATCGGACTTGCGGACAATGGCAATGTCAACACCTTTGTCATTGACATCAAGGATGCGGATGTGATTGCGGTCAAAGCGGAAACGATGAAGGAATACTCCCCTTCCTCCTATGACCACGGCCTGCATCCTCTCGAAACCTATTGTGATGCGATTCAGCGTGTGAAACAGGCAGGCATTTATACCGTCGGCAGAATCACCGTATTCAAGGACACATGGTATGCCGGTGATCATCCCGAACACGCGATCATCAGGAAAGATGACGGAAGTCTGTTTGAGCTGGGCGGAGCTTTATGGCCATCAGGCTACAGCCATGATGTCTGGGAATACAATGTCAGACTGGCAGTGGAAATGGCACAGAAAGCCGGTTTTGACGAAATTCAGTTTGACTATGTCCGCTTCCCGGAATCCGTGGATTACTATCATGACATTCTTGGATGCATCGATCTGAGGAATACGGAAAACATCTCACGTGTACAGGCAATACAACAGTTTCTGCTGTATGCATGTGAAATCCTGCACCGTAACGGCATTGCGGTTTCCGCCGATGTATTCGGAGAAACTGCCAATGACTATGTCAGCGCATACGGGCAGTACTGGCCTGCCATCTCCAATGTAGTGGATGCGATCTGTGCGATGCCGTATCCGGATCACTTTTCGATTCACGATTACGGGATCCCTCAGGCGGTATGGGAAGTACCGGAACAGCTGTTAAGCCAGTGGGGTGCCTTTGTACAGCAGCGCCAGCAGGAAATACCGACACCGGCGCGGGTTGTGACCTATATCCAGGGTTACGATTCTCTGCGGCCGCCATATGTCATCTATGATCGACAGAAAATCGAGGAACAGATTCAGGGACTGATCAATGCCGGCATCCATGACGGACATATCATCTGGAATTCGGGATCTGATTATTACCGCTATCTTGAATATACAAAATAAAGCAGTCGCGTAAAGTGGTACCTGGGAGATGGACAGAACTATGACAGTTCTGAGCCCTCGAACAG
>JBJEFE010000013.1:0-3214 GCA_051873755.1 Bulleidia sp.
CGATCTATCATATATTTTCGAGGTATCAATATTATCGCTTGCCATTTGAGCTTGATTTGCCATACTTCCCCACCTTTATTCAAATAGTTTTATTTTCGAGTATTCGCTTCCATTGAATCTGAATGCCATTGACTGATTATAAGAAGGATCATTTTTCACTCTTGCAGGAACATCAAACACTTTATTTTCAGTGATCTGTCCAAAGAACAGAGCCTGTCTTGTTTCCTTAATATATTTCATTACATCTGGCGAATTAAATGCTACTGGCTGATTCTCAGCACAAGCGATAATCACATATGCATTAGCATCGCTCGCATTTCTCATCGTTTCAACAAACTGCTTACTCATTGTTCGATCAGCTGAAATTCTCCTTAATGCATCGAGATTATTGATTACAAGCATAAGACTGTAGTCAGTTCCATTTTCTTTTTCAAGACGTGAGTCTACTTCTTCGCAGAAATCAGAAATACTGTTCAATCCATCAGCGGTATCAGATACATATGCTTTTACGAAACCATAATCACTACACTCTTCAAGTTTTCTTGCTTTATCATCCACAACAATCAATTCAACATTATGGAAAATCGCTGTTAACGAAAGCATTGTAAGAAAGCGATTCATAAATCTGATTCTGCCTTCCTGGTTACCAACTAATGCTAAAGAAGAACTCTCTGTGATATTCAATTCAGATAATTCGACCGTTCCAAAATCCATTCCAATCGGTAAAATGCCACGCCTTCTGAACATTGCTGGAGTCTGTTTCATCATTTCGATAAGGTTCAGTTTTTCCGGAACCATCGGAATCTGAATTGCTTTACCTGAAACCTCTCCGTTTCTGGTTGAAATGTAATCCTGTAACTCTATGCTTCTTTCAGCTTCTTTTTTGCTCTTGCCAAACATCGCTGTTTGAAATTCAAGAACCCTCTTTTCTTTTACAATTAAGCCTCTACCAGGCACCTCTTTTGGTGTGACTTTACAGTGTCCCAATACATTGCTGTATTCATTTGTATCATTACAATTCAATACAAGTTTCTTGCCGAAGTTTGCCTGTGTACGATACGAAAGAGCATTTGATGCCGGTGATGTAACAATCAAGCAGATACCTACGCCTTGTGCTTCTCTTGATAATGAAGATATTTCCTCTGTCTGTACCGGGAAATACTCTTTAAACGCTGCCATATTATCAATCATCACAACCGCCATTGGCATATCTTTATAGCCGGCTTCAATATAAGATGAGTAGTTACCAATACCTTTAGATGACAGTACTTTTTTTCTTTCAACAATCATTGATCCAAGCAACTTAAAGAGATTCTTACATTTTTCTTCTTCATTGGATAAAACAACACCACCCACATGAGAAGATTTATCGAACATTTTCAGGACCATACTTCCGCAGTCTATCATGTACAAATTCACCTGCTCAGGTGTGTATTTTCTGATCAGACCATAAGCTATCGTCTGAAGTAATACTGTCTTGCCCATCTGAGAAGATCCAACAATGAAAAGATTATCTCTTGAAATATCAATAATGACTTCTCCCTGGCGCTGAAGTTCAGGGTCATCATATATACCAACCGGAACATTAATTGAATCGGAAAGTTCGGACTGATATGCCAGATTGTTCGTAGAAATCACATCCTTCAATGATGGAAGACAGATTCCCGGTAATTTGGTAATTCCCGTGTTCAGGCAATATTCATGCACATAACTAACAATAGCATCCAGCTGTGATACTTTATTCTTTGAAGACTGCTTCTTCTTGTTGGTATATACAAGCTTTCTCTTTCCCCAAAGGTTTGTCTCATAAATAGAATAGGTCTTTTCGTTATTCTCATTACCTTCAGGCACTGGTGCTCCACTGTACGCGGATTGGAACAATTCGAAGATTTCATTGTTACCAACCTGAAAATATGCACGTCCTGGTTCAACAATTTCTGCCGCCAAAGGAGTTTTAATTACCTCCGAACTGTCTTCCTTTGTCTGTACTTTCAGACAGAGTTTAAATTTGGAGTTTGACCAGATTTGTGAATCTACAACACCTGCCGGTTTCTGCGTTGCCAGAATCAGATGGATACCTAATGTACGGCCTATACGTGCAGCTGATACGAGCTCCTTCATAAAATCAGGGAACTCCTGTTTCAATTCCGCAAATTCATCAACAATCATGATCAAATGCGGCATTGGTTTTTTTACCTTACCGGCTTTATACAGCTTGATATAATCATTAATGTGATTTACGCCACTAGCCGAAAACATTTCCTGACGCTTTACAAGTTCTGCTTTTATGGAAAGCAATGATCTGTCAATCTCTCTGCCGTCAATATTTGTAATCGTTCCAATCAGATGCGGCAAGTCTTTAAACTGATTTGCCATGCCGCCTCCTTTGAAATCAATGATTACAAAACCAACTTCATAAGGGTGGAACAACATTGCCATAGAAAGAATATAAGTCTGCAGTAATTCGGATTTACCCGAACCTGTGGTACCTGCAACAAGACCATGCGGTCCATGCGCTTTTCCTTTATCACTGATATCCAGGAAAACAATCTGATTTTTTGTTTTAACACCAATCGGTGCAGAAAGAGATTTATATACCTGTGCCGAAGCCCAGTTTTTCTCAAGATCAATATCATTTACAGAAAGGATACCAAGCATTTCAAACATTGAAATATTCTTGGTTAATTCTCCTTCCAGGGAAACCTCGTCCACATGTACAGCACCGATTTTTGTCATAACACTTTCAACCACTTCATCAGAAATAGTTGGGAAAGTAAATGCAATATCATTTTCGCCATCTTCAGTTTTCAGTACAATTCCATGTGTCTTATCTTTGATTCTGATCATTTCTGTACAACCTTGAGGAATAAGTTCTTCATTTTCCTCAAAGAAAACAAATGTGAAACCAAGAGAAGAACAATTTGTTATGTATTTGGAAATTGGATGTTTACTGATAGACTGTGAGTCCGTAATAAAGACAATGTACTGCTCACTGAATTGATAATCTGTCTTGTCCTGAATAAGTGATTCTCTATTCGATAAGATCATATACAGATCTTCTAAAATCAGATTTTTGCTTTCTTCATCACAAACAATGTTTCTGACTCCAAGTTTTTTATTATCAACATTCCTTAACCAACGCACCCATTTCATACGTTCAGAATAATCTTCGTCGAGGATGTATACAAACTTCACATCGTTGTAGAAATGCCTG
>JBJEFE010000014.1:0-16909 GCA_051873755.1 Bulleidia sp.
TTGCCGGGTAATCAAGGAAGAGACATCTCTTCCTTTTTTTCTTTTTCCCCCAGCATGACCGCGTATGAATATGATTGGCATTCAACTGAAAAAGGAAGTATAATAGCACAGCGAGGCAAATATGAAAGAATATACAGTAATCAGTAAAAGCCTGGATGAAACACATCAGTTGGGCGAGAAACTAGGCAGATATGCAAAGGAAAATATGGTATTTCTTCTGGATGGTGATCTTGGTGCAGGAAAGACCGCTTTGACACAGGGTATCGCAAGAGGTCTTGGTATCAGAAGGACAATTACGTCTCCAACCTTTACAATTCAGAAGATTTACCACGGTAATATGGATCTGTATCATATCGATGCATACAGACTGGAGGGAGCACAGCAGGATCTGGGCTTTGATGAATTCTTTTATGATGACGGTCTTACCGTCATTGAATGGGCACAGTTTGTGCCGTATCTGATTCCGGATACATATCTGAATGTATCCGTGACTCTGGATGAGGAAGGAAACCGCAGATTTGTCATGTCTGCACATGGAGAGGCATATGAACAGCTTCTCGGGGAGGTCGTTTCATGTTGACATTATGTATGGACACAAGTCATGTGTTTCTGGTGCTTGGACTGATCAGAGATGATGAACTGATCGCTTCCTTTCAGGAAACATGCTGGAAAAAACAGTCAGAGGAGATTTTCCCTCAGCTTGTCAGGATGTGTGAATCCGTTCAGGCTGCACCGGAGGATATTGATCAGATCGTCATATCCAAAGGCCCCGGCAGTTACACCGGTGTCAGGATTGCAATGACCATTGCCAAGGTGTTCTGTGCCATGAAACAGGTACCTCTGTATACAATCAGCACACTGCAGCTGTATGCCGGAGATCGGACATGCAGGGTACTGATTGACGCTAGAGGCGGTAGAGCCTATACAAACACATTTGTCAACGGTGTGCCGCAGGGCGAAGACACTGTATGTACAGTCAGTGAACTTACATGTCAGGAAACGTCTGTGATCGGTGATGGACATCTGATCAGTAAAGAGGATAACTGGCCGGAAATCTCACTGAACTTTGTTGTGACAAAACCGTACTGGACAGCCAATGATAATGTACATCTGGTTGTACCGGAATATCTGAAGTCAGCGGCTTCCTATCTGCCGCCAAAAAAATGATCCGGCGTGCATCCATACAGGATCTTCAGATCCTCCTGGATCTTGAAAACAGGATTTTCCCTGAAGATCCATGGTCAGAGAAAAATTTTGCATATGAGCTTTGTGAAAATCCGTTCGCATCCTTATATGTATACGAACAGGACAGTGAAGTGATCGGTTATCTGGATCTGTGGATTACATTTGAACAGGCGCAGATCGCAAATATCGGTGTGCTGCCAGCGTATCGCGCCAGGGGAATTGCGTCTGCACTGATGGAACATGCAGTCGCATGTGCACAACAGGGACAATGCGAAAACATGTCTCTTGAGGTGCGCAGATCCAATCAGGCTGCGATTGCACTATATGAAAAATACGGGTTTCTGCAGGTTGGAATCCGCCGTCATTACTACGAGGACGGGGAGGATGCCTTCCTGATGGTGAAACCGATGGAGGTCAGGATATATGACAATGATTTTGGCAATTGAATCAAGCTGTGATGAAACAGCGTGCGCAATTGTAAAAGACGGAAAAGACATTCTTTCCAATATCGTATCCAGTCAGATCAACGTTCACACACAGTTTGGCGGGGTCGTACCGGAAGTCGCATCCAGAATTCATGTGGAGAATATTTCCACAGTCATCACAGAAGCACTGCAGCAGGCGGAAGTAACGATGGATGACATTGATGCGATTGCCTTTACCCAGGGGCCGGGACTGATCGGTTCCCTGCATGTCGGTGTGCAGGCCGCAAAGACCCTTGCCTGGATGTATCACAAGCCGCTTGTGCCGGTGAATCACATGACAGGCCACATCTATGCCAACCGGTTTGCGATTGATCATGATCTGAAGTTCCCGCTTCTTGCGCTGGTCATTTCAGGTGGTCATACACAACTTGTATGGATGGAAAGCGAGTGGGATTTCAAAGTCATCGGTACAACCCATGACGATGCGATCGGGGAAGCATACGACAAGGTATCCCGTGTACTTGGTACAGGGTATCCCGGCGGTCCGGTAATTGACCGGATGGCAAAGGAAGGAAAGCCTCACTATACACTGCCGACACCGAAAACAGCCGGCAGATATGATTATTCCTTTTCCGGACTCAAGACAGCGGTATTACAGCTGATTCAAAGAGAACAGAAGGCAGGCAATGAAATCATCAAAGAGGATGTCGCGTATGCCTTTCAGGAAACTGCACTGCAGCTGATGGTGAAAAAGACCATGACGGCAGTGGAGGACCTTCATCCGGCAATGGTTATCACAGCCGGTGGTGTCGCCGCAAATTCCAGACTGCGTGCATTGCTTGCGGAAAAGATGAAGGAATATCCGGATATCGAACTGTCTCAGCCGCCGATCCGATACTGTACGGATAATGCGTCGATGATCGGCGCATCCGGTTATGTGGCATACAGAAATGGTGTGCGCTGCGGATTTGATGTATCCGCGGATCCGGGACTTCTGATGCCGGGTGAGGAATGATTTGATAAAATAGAACATTTTTTCACAAATGTATACTCATTGTGTTAATATAATACTCAGGTGATCTGAATGACTAGTGAAAAAAAAGTTCCAAAAGCAACATTACAACGTTATCCCGTCTATCTGAAGGCTCTTCGAAAACTGAAAGCGGAAGGTATCACGAGAGTGATGTCAAAAACCCTGGCGGATTATGTATCCATTGAATCAACAACAATCCGCAGAGATTTCAGTTTTCTCGGGAATCTTGGGAAACAGGGATACGGATATGATGTGGATGATCTGATCCAGATCTTCTCGGATCAGCTGGGTGTCAACTTTGATGAGAAGATCGTTCTCATCGGTGCCGGAAACCTTGGTAAGGCACTTCTGAACTATAATAACTGGAATCATGTGGTAGGTGAAATCGTATGCGCATTCGACCTTGTGCCGGAGAAGATTACAGGGGCATCCGTTCCGGTATACGGCCTGGATGAGATTTCAGAAAAACTGCCTTCCGGATGCAGGATTGCGATTCTGTGCATATCGGAAAAGGTTCAGGAGACGGTTGATCTGCTGGTTCAGAATGGAATCAGAGGTTTTGTCAGCTTTGCGGTTGATCATTTTTCCGTACCGCAGGGTGTATATGTCAAGCAGGTGGATGTTGTTTCCAGCATCCAGGAACTTGTATTTGAAACAAATTCATTACAACAGTAACAGATTAAGGAGATAAGAAAACATGCCAACAGAAATGAGCATTCGCGAAATGTATGAACTTGTCCGCGAAGGAACACAGATGGAAATCGATCAGGTGGAATATGTACAGCTGCAGGGATGGGTACGTACAAACAGATCCGGTAAGAACGTATCCTTCATTGCCCTCAATGACGGTACATTTTTCCAGAATGCACAGATCGTGTATTCCTCTGATTCTCTTTCCAATTATGATGAGGTTTCCCATTATCTGACCGGAACAGCTGTCGGTGTTGTCGGTAAGTTTGTTGCGACACCGGGGGCCCGTCAGCCGTTTGAAATTCAGGCAACGGAAATCAATCTGGAAGGAGCCTGTGATGCATCCTATCCATTACAGAAGAAGCGTCACTCATTTGAATATCTGCGTGGAATCGGACATCTGCGCCCACGCACAAACACATTCTCCGCAGTGTTCAGAGTCAGATCTGTTCTGGCAATGGCGGTCCATACATTCTTCCAGGAACAGGGATTTGTCTATGTCAACACACCTCTGATTACAGGTGCGGATGCGGAAGGTGCCGGTGAGACATTTACTGTCACAACCCGTGATGACGGTAAGTACGAAGAGGATTTCTTCGGCAAACATGCATCTTTGACAGTTTCCGGCCAGCTTCAGGCGGAAGCCTTTGCTATGGCATTCCGTGATGTCTATACATTCGGACCGACATTCCGTGCGGAAAATTCCAACACGACAAACCACCTGGCGGAATTCTGGATGATTGAACCGGAAATGGCATTTGCGGATCTTGCATATGATATGGATGTCATTGAGGATCTGATCAAGTTCTGTATTTCCTATGTATATGAGGAATGTCCTGAGGAAATGGCATTCTTCAATGAGCGTGTGGATACAACACTGAAGGAAAGACTGGATAAGGTTCTGAACTCCGAATTCAGAAGAATGCCGTATACGGAGGCAATTGAGATTCTGAAAAAGGCAGTTGCGGACGGCGTGAAGTTTGAAAACAGTAAGATTGAATGGGGTATGGACCTCATGACGGAACATGAACGCTATATCACGGAAAAAGTCGTTGACGGCCCTGTATTCCTGACAGACTATCCGAAGGATATCAAGGCTTTCTATATGAGACAGAACGATGACGGCAAAACGGTTGCGGCAGTTGACTGTCTTGTGCCTGGAGTAGGAGAACTGGTCGGCGGATCACAGAGAGAAGAAAGACTGGATGTTCTGGAAGCACGTATGAATGAGCTTGGAATGAATCCGGAAGGCTATTCCTGGTATCTGGATCTGCGCAGATACGGCGGCTGCCAGCATGCAGGTTTCGGTGTCGGTTTTGAAAGACTGGTAATGTATATCACAGGTATGGAAAACATCCGTGATGTCATTCCTTTCGCAAGAACACCGCGCAATCTGCAGTTCTGATTCACATCAAACAGCAGCGGGAACTGAGAGACAGTTTCCGCTTTTTAAGGAGTTAATATGTTATATTCCATATCGAAAGCGTCCAAATACTTTGGAGCGGATCCGGTATTTGAAGACGTGACATTTGAAATCAAAGGAACTGAAAAAATCGCCCTTGTCGGAAGAAACGGCTGCGGTAAGACAACCTTTCTACGCTGCATGTGCGGGGAGGAGGCGTTTGACACCGGCAATGTGTCCATCCAGGGCGGTACCACCATCGGCTATCTTGCCCAGAAGGTTCTGGAACATGATGACTGGACAGTGGAACAGGAGCTGAAACAGATCTATACTCCCGTTTTCGAGCTTCAAAGGCAGATGAATGAACTGGAAGAGGTCATGAAAACCGATGCGGGAGAGAAGGTTCTGAACCGCTATGCATCCCTTCAGGAACAGTTTGAAGCCGCAAACGGATATAACTGGGAATCGGAAATGAAGACGGTATTTACCAAATTCGGATTTCCGGTGGAGGAACTTCATAAGAAAATCGGAGAGTTTTCCGGCGGACAGAAGACGCGTGTTGCCTTTGTCAAACTGCTGTTAAGCAAACCGGACATCCTGCTTCTGGATGAACCGACAAACCATCTCGATATTGATGCGATTGAATGGCTGGAAGGCTATGTGCGCAATTACCCGAAAGCTGTTGTAATCGTATCCCATGACCGTATGTTTCTCGATCACACGGTGGATTGTGTATACAACATGGAATACGGAAAAATGAAGCGGTATGGCGGAAACTATTCCTCATTTGTCGTACAGAGAGAAAATGACCTGGAACGACAGCAGTCCGCCTATGTCAGACAGCAGAAGGATATTGAACGCCTGCAGGCACTGATCGAAAAGTTCCGGTACAAGAAAAACAAGGCTGCTTTTGCGCAGTCAAAAATCAGATACCTTGAACGCATGGAAAAACTGGAACCGGAAAAGGCGGATAACAGAACCTTCCACGCACATTTCACACCGAATGTCAAAGGCGGGGAAAAGGTTCTGGAAACCGATCATCTTGCGATCGGCTATGATCATGTGCTGACTGAAGTCACCATGAAGATGAGAAGAGGAGAACGCATCGGCATCATCGGTCCAAACGGTACAGGAAAGTCCACATTTGTCAAAACACTGATGGAGCTGATTCCGTCTCTTGGCGGATCGTTCCTGTTTGGACATCAGATTGACATCGGGTACTTTGATCAGCAGCTGGCACAGTTTTCCAGCGGAAAAACGGTACTTGAGGAGCTGTGGGATGAATACCCGGAGCTGGATCGTACAGCCATCCGGTCGGTACTGGGACAGTTTCTGTTCTCTGCGGATGATGTGTTCAAATCTGTTGATGTACTCTCAGGCGGAGAAAAGGTAAGGCTTTCCTTTGCCAAACTGCTTCTGAAACATTCTAATCTTCTGATTCTGGATGAACCGACAAACCATCTGGATATCCTCGGCAAGGAAGCACTGGAGGAATCCCTGAAGGGATATACGGGTACGATTCTGTTTGTATCCCATGACCGTTACTTCATCCAGCAGCTGGCAACCGGACTGTTGAGGTTTGAAGACGGGAAGGCGGAATATCTGGACATGGACTGGAATACATATGAGGAAAGCATCCTCAATGGAAATCCGGTACATCCTGATCCGAAAAAGGAACAGAATGAACCGGTAAAGGTACAGGATACACGCCGACAGATGTCACCGGAAGCCCGACGCAGGGAAATCGCAAAACTTGAGAAACAGATTACCGAGAAGGAACAGGAACTCGAGGAAATGCGGGCACTCCGCTTTGAACCGGAGTACTATCAGGACTATACAAAGATGAATGCCCTGAATGAGGATATCGACGATATCCATAATGAACTTGCACATCTTGAGGAAAGATGGGAAAAACTTCTGGAAGAATAAAACAAAAACATCGCCCTGGATACTGATCAGGACGATGTTTTCAGATGGCGGAGAAGGAGGGGTTCGAACCCTCGCACGCTTTCACGTCTGCCGGTTTTCGAAACCGGTCCCTTCAGCCTCTTGGGTACTTCTCCGTGACTCTGCGATACAGTATAGCACAGTTCATGTATTCATGCATGCGGAATGTGGTGTCATGTCCGGATATCCGTATATTCATGCGGTTTTTTGTATGTACTTTATCATAAAAAATATCTTTTGCCGGTAATCAAATGTGAAGAACAGATGAAAAGTTTTCAAAGTTTTCGCATAATCTGAAAATTTTCATAAGTATTTACACCCCAATTTCATTGACTGAACCGACTTTTGGGGGGTACAATCATCACATATTGGAGGAGAAAACATGAAAAAGACATTATGCGCTTCTTTAGCAGTTCTTCTCGCAGCTGCAGGATGCTCTGCAGGCGGAAACACTGCTAACGAAACAAAGTCTGAAGACGCTTATTATGTATTTACAACAGACGTCCAGACTTTAGACTGGCACATGTCTCAGCGTGCCACTGATGCGCAGATCACACAGAACTGTGTAGACGCATTAACAGAAGCTAACCGCTATAACAACTATGTTGGTGCTTTAGCTGAAAGCTGGGAAACAAATGATGACAAAACAGAATGGACATTCCACTTAAGAGATGCCAACTGGGTCACAAACGCAGGTGAAGTCTACGCTTCTGTTACAGCAGATGACTTCGTTGCAGGTCTGCAGCACCTGGCAGACTTCGATGGACCGACACTCTGGATCGCCGGTTCCTTCGTAGCAGGCCTTGGTGATTACGCTGACGGTAACATTACAGACTTCTCTGAAGTAGGTGTTGAAGCAGTTGATGACAAGACAGTCAAGTACACACTGACAGCTCCAACTCCATTCTTCAATACAATTGTTGCAAACAATGCATTCTGGCCGGTAAACAGAGAATTCCTTGAATCCAAGGGTGATGGCTGTAAGTTAGGTGAACCTGATCCTGCCAACTGCGGATACGGTGTCGCTACTGACCCTTCCACAATTCTCTACAACGGTGCTTATATTATTGATGAGCTCGTATCCAAGTCTTCTCAGAAGCTGCACAAGAATGAAGCTTACTGGGATGCAGAACATGTATATGTTCAGAACATCAGCCGTGTTTACAACGACGGTTCTGATCCTGCATTCACAGTCAAGGGATTCGAACAGGCTGAAAACCCATTCTACACAGCTACTCTGTTAACAACAGCTCCAGACTTCTCCAAGTATCTGGAACAGTATAAGGACTATGCATACACTGGAATTCAGAATGCTTACTCCTTCGGTATGAACTTCAACCTCAACAGAGTCAACTATGAAAACTCCAACAAGACAGCTGAACAGTTCGCTGATGCAAAGGCTGCATTACTGAACGCAAACTTCAGAAAGGCTCTGAAGTATGGTCTTGACAGAGTAGCTTACATGGCTACAGCAGTTGACCCTTCCATCGCTGAAAAGGCACTTCGTACTGCACTCTGCCCATGGGATTTCGTAACAACATCCGATGGTAAGGCATACGGTGAACTCGTACAGGCAGCTTCTGAGGATCCAACAGTAGATCTGTCTGAAGGTCAGGATTCCATCTACAACGTTGACAAGGCAAAGGCAGCGCTTGAAGCAGCCAAGGCTGAACTGGACGTTTCCTGGCCGATTATCCTCGACATCCTGGTTGACGAAGCTGACCCATCCAATATCTCCCAGGCTTCTTCTCTGGAACAGTCCATTGAAGCATCCCTTGGTTCTGAGAACGTAGACATCCAGGTTCACCCTGTTGATGACGATACATACACAGGTTCCTGCTACACATCCAATGGTCCGGAAGATGCATGCTGGGATATCTCCACATCCACAGGCTGGGGCTATGACTATGTAGATCCAAAGTCCTATCTGTCCATCTTCAGCCCTGTTAACGGTGATGTCATCAGAAACTCCATGGGTCTGAACTACTACCAGCAGGATCAGTTCGACGGTATTGAACTGACTGGCCCTAATGGTGAACCTGTTTCTTCCGCTGATGCAAATGCTGCAAACGATGCTGCAATTGAAAAGTCCGGTTTACTGGAATACCAGAAGATGATCGATGAAGCTTATGCAATCAACGATGATCTGGATGCACGTTATGAAGCTGAAGCAAAGGCTGAAGCTTATCTGCTTGACAATGCTCTGTATGTAAACATCCAGACACAGACAGCTTCTGTTAACTGGACACTCTCCAGAATTGTTCCGTTCACGAACTACTATCTGAACTACACAAAGATGAAGAATGTCATCATCCAGAAAGACCCTGTCACAGCTCAGGAATACAACGACGCTTACGAGCAGTGGAAGGTTGACAAGGCAGCTGACGCAAAAGCCAACGCTTAATCTCCACGGTCGAAAACGAAATTCAATTCGGTACAATGATAAGGAGGCTGTGCCCTCCTTATCATTTGTATTTTTGAGTCGTATAAGTTATCCTAATAAAAATGAGTGAATGAAAGGGGGAAACGAAATTGAAAAAGTATATCGGCGGACGTGTCATCCGCGCTATCATGTCGATTTTTATCGTTACCTGTATTGCGATGGTCATGATCTACACACTGATCCCTCGCAAACTGATCTTCAAGACTGACCCGAACTACCAGAAGGTCGCAAGTAAGACAGATGATAAAAACCGTTACGTGAACACAACCTATGAAAGACTGGGATACATCACATTTGAGGAACAGGGTGATATGTGTAAGGCATACGCATCCGATCAGTATGATGCATGTATGGCACCGGATTCTTCTATCATCAATGATATTGTTGAAGAACATTACAGTGATTATACGATTGAAACATACAAGAATACCGGACTTGTCTATGCGATGAAGGATAAACCGATTGCTTCGGTTGTTCTTAACTTCTTCAGGAACATGATTGTCATTGATCATCCTTGGAGAGTCAATGACCCATCCAATCCGGATCTGGAAAGAAAGATCTACTGGGGTACAGACTATAACGGTCTTCCTGCATTGATGGGTTCCGGTACGGAACACAAATATCTGATTTATTTTGACGGTTCATTCCCGTTCATCCATCAGAATATTGTAAGTATCAACCTTGGACAGTCCTATCCGTCCTATGCGTTTATTGAGATTACGAAAGTCATCTCTTCCGGACAGGGTTCCGAAAAGTCGGTTATGCAGACGTTCCCTACAGGTGTCGAGACAACTAGTGCCGCAATTCAGCACAGCTGCACATATAAGAACACATCCAATCTGGATAAGCTTGATACCAACAAGTTCCCTGACAACTATGCAAGCTGCGATACCATGAAAAAGGATCCGTCCATGATCAGTACATCCATGACATTCGGTGTACTCGGTCTGTTGATTTCCTATCTGATTGCGGTACCTTGTGGTATGCTGATGGCAGCCAACAAAGGTAAGCTGTTGGATCATGCAGGAACCGTATGGATCAACTTCATGATCGCTGTTCCGTCTCTGGCATTCATCTTCTTCGGCAGACAGATTTTCTATCTGTGCGGATTCCCGATGTCTTTCCCGACATACGGTGCACAGGACTGGCGAAGCTATGTGCCGGCCGTTGTCATTCTGGGTCTTCTGAATACCGGTTCTCTGATGCTTTGGACAAGAAGATACATGCTTGACCAGGCAAGTGCCGATTATGTCAAGTTTGCACGTGCAAAAGGTCTTTCACAGAACGAAATCTACCGTAAGCATATCATGCGGAATGCGATCATTCCGATGGTTCACAACCTTCCGTCAAATATTATTCTTACCATTACCGGTGCCGTACTGACAGAAACCGTCTTTGCGATTCCAGGTACAGGTAAACTTCTGCCGGATGCGATCAGTGAACACAACAACTCAATGATCGTTGCGCTGACAGCTCTGTATACATCCCTGTCAATTATTTCCGTACTGCTTGGTGATATTCTGATAACGCTTGTGGATCCTCGGATCAAGCTGACTGATGATGGAGGTACGAACTGATGAGTGAACTGAACAACAAGTTTGTATTCGTCAAGGAAGACGAAACCGAGTCCGAGCACATTGCGGCTCCGAAGTACTCCTACTGGAAGTCTGTATTCAAGCAGTTCTTTTCCAAAAAATCCACACGTGTCATTATTGTGGTGGCACTGTCAGTCATTATTCTGTCTGTTGTCGACCCGATGATTTCTCATTATGACGGAATTTCCCACGTCAATATCAATGACCCTTCGATGAAGTATATTTCACCGAACTTCCAGTATCTGTTCGGTACGAATAACTATGGCGACAACCTGTGGAATGTTGTCTGGATCGGTGCCCGCAACTCCCTGGGTATCGCCGGACTGACCACATTCATTACCATTACGCTTGGTGTTGTTGTTGGCGCAATCTGGGGTTATTCCAAATCCATGGACAAGTGGATGCTTGAAGTATACAACGTCATCGCAAACGTTCCTTTCACACTCGTCGTATTCGTACTGATGTATGTTCTGGGCAGAGGTTTCTGGCAGCTGATCTTCGCAATGTCAGTTACTTCCTGGCTGGGAACGGCATACTTCATTCGTACGCAGGTTATGATTATCCGTGACCGTGAATATAACCTTGCATCCAGATGTCTTGGCACTTCCACATGGAACATCGTCAAGAACAACATCCTGCCATACCTTGTATCCATTATCGTCACATCCATTTCCAGAGACCTGCCGAGCTATATTTCTCTTGAAGTATTCCTGGCATGGCTGGGTATCGGTGTCGGTGAATCCACACCATCCCTTGGTAAGACGATTTCTGCAAACAGAACATATATGACAAGTACACCATACCTGTTCTGGATTCCGGTCGCTGTTTCCGCCATTATCACAGTTTCTCTGTATATTGCAGGTCAGACACTGGCGGACGCCGCAGACCCTAAGACACACAGATAAGGAGGCCATCAGATGAGTGTAGACAACGAAATCATTTTATCCGCTTCCGATGTTGAAGTAGAATTCGCCGTCAGAGGCAAAAAGCTGAAGGCAATCCGTAAGATCTCCATCGATCTTTACAAAAACGAAACACTGGCGATCGTAGGGGAATCCGGTTCCGGTAAGTCCGTCTTTACAAAGACATTTACCGGCATGCTGGACTCCAACGGTACCATTACAGGGGGAAGAGCCGTATTCGAAGGCAAAAACCTGTATGACAATAAAACCGATGCTGAATGGGAAAAGATCCGTGGTAAGAAAATCGCGACAATCTTCCAGGACCCGATGACATCCCTGAACCCGATCATTCCGATTGGACGTCAGATTACGGAAGTCATTGAAAAGCATCAGGGCAAGAGCTTTGAAGAAGCCAAGGCGGAAGCCGTACATCTGATGGAACAGGTCGGTATCTATAACGCCGCTGACCGCTTTGATGAATATCCGTTCATGTATTCCGGCGGTATGAGACAGAGAATCGTCATTGCAATTGCTCTGGCATGTCATCCGGAAATCCTGATCTGTGATGAACCGACTACTGCTCTGGACGTTACCATTCAGGCACAGATCATCCGTCTGATCAAGGACCTGCAGAAGGAATACGGTTATACGATCATCTTCATTACCCATGACCTTGGTGTCGTTGCAAATGTCGCGGATCGTGTTGCGATCATGTATGCCGGCCAGATTATTGAATACGGTACGGTCAATGATATCTTCTATGATCCGAAACATCCGTATACATGGGGTCTGTTGAGCTCCCTGCCGCAGCTTGGCATCAAGGGTGAACCGCTGTATGCGATTCACGGTACACCGCCAAGCCTGTATGATGAGATCAGGGGCGATGCGTTTGCGCCGCGTTCTGAGTACGCAATGCAGATTGACTTTGAAGAGGAACCGCCGATGTTTGCTGTATCTGACACCCATTTCGCAAAGACATGGCTGCTGGATCCACGGGCACCGAAGGTGGAACCTCCATTACAGGTGCGCACACTTCATGAGAGAATGCTGAACAGTGTTTATGATCATGTTGAACAGGAGGGAAACTGATGGCAAAGAATGATGTTGAAATGGTAAATCCTGTTCTTGAAAAGGACGAAACAGGCAAGGAAATCATCCTTAAAGTCAAGGATCTTGCGGTAACATTCTATAACGGCAAAAAGGAATTCCGCGCGGTTCACGATGTCAACTTCAACGTGTACAAGGGCGAGACGTTCTCTCTTGTCGGTGAATCCGGGTCCGGTAAAACGACAATCGGACGTGCGATTATCCGTATTAATCCGACTTCCAACGGTGATGTCTTCTTCATGGGCAAGAAGATCAACGGAAAGATTTCCAAGGCGGATCAGAGATGGGTCATTCGAAACATGCAGATGGTATTCCAGGACCCGGCTGCTTCCCTGAATGAAAGAGCCACAATCGACTACATTATTTCCGAAGGTCTGTACAACTTCCATCTGTATAAGGATGAAGAAGACCGTAAGAAGAAGGTTCTCGATGCACTGGAATCTGTCGGACTTCTGGCAGAACATGCCACAAGATATCCACACGAATTCTCCGGTGGACAGAGACAGCGTATCGGTATTGCCCGTGCCATGGTCATGGAACCGCAGCTTCTGATCGCCGATGAGCCGATCTCCGCTCTTGACGTTTCCATCCGTGCCCAGGTTCTGAACCTGCTGAACCAGTTCAAGAGTGAAAAGGGTCTGACACAGATATTCATTGCGCACGATCTTTCTGTTGTGCGTTATATCTCCGACCGTATTGCGGTTATTCACAAGGGCCGTATCGTGGAACTTGCGGAGACAAATGAACTGTTCAAGAACCCGCTTCACCCTTATACAAAGTCCCTGATGTCCGCGATTCCGCTTCCGGATCCGGAAATCGAAAAGGCTAAGACTCTGATTACATATGATGAGGAGGAACACGTGAAAAAGTGGAACTATGCAGAACATCCTGCATCCTTCCGTGAAATTGTTCCGGGACACTTCATCTTCGCAAATGATGAGGAATTTGCGATGTATCAGAAGCAGATCAACCGTTAATATTACGAAAATGGATTCCTGTGGGAGTCCATTTTCTGTCATTGTATGATGATCGTGCTTGAGTATATGACGGAAACCTGTTATAAAGGAGATGAAGAAAGGTAAAAAACTCATGAAACGATTATTCACAACGCTGCTTGCCCTTGTGATGGGCATCGCGCTTTCCGCATGCAGTGGAAGCTCCGGAAACAATGATGGTAATGTGTCCGGTACACTCGAAGAGATCATGGAACGTCTGTATGCGGGTATTCCACAGGATGAAAGACCGATGATGTTGGACAACATTCCGTTGGATTCTGAAAACACCGCATATTACCTTGGCACAGAGGACATCGATTATAAAGAGGGACTGGCAAGTGAGCCTGGCATCAGTTCCATTGCCTATTCTGTCGTACTTGTGCGCATGAATGAAGGGGCAGATATCGAAGCCGCAAAGAAGACAATCAAAGACAGTGTCAATCCTGCAAAGTGGATCTGTGTGGAAGCGGAAACGGTTAAGGTACTCAGTAAGGGAGATCTGATTCTGTTGATCATGACAAACAGTCAGATCGCTGAAAAAATCGAAACGGCGTTCAACGCGCTGTAAACAGGAAAGTCTTCCTCAGGAAGGCTTTTTTATCAACGGGAAAGGAGGTCATCATATGGTATTTTCCGGCATTGTATTTCTGTATGTGTTTCTTCCATTGATTCTGCTTGTCTACCGGCTTGTACCGTCAAAACTGAAAAATGCCGTGCTTTTACTTGCTTCCGTTCTGTTTTTCTTCTATGGGGAGGGAAGCCGTACATGGATTCTGATCCTGACGGCGGTTGTCAACGGTGTATCGGGAAAGATGATCTCAAAGTACAGAGTGTACGCAAAGCAGATTCTTGTTGTGACGGTTGTCTATGATATCGGACAGATCGTTTACTGGAAGTATGCGGATTTCCTGATCGGAATGACAAACAGTCTTCTTCATACATCGATCCCGTATCTGAATCTCATCATGCCTCTGGGCATCAGTTTCTTTACATTCCAGGCGGTCAGCTATGTCGTGGATGTGTATCGCGGCAAGGTGAAATGCGAGGATTCCATCCTGGATTTTGCGATGTATCTCTCATTCTTTCCTCAACTGATTGCCGGTCCGATTGTCCGTTATCAGGACATTGAAAACCGGATTCATGACCGCACTGTGAGTGAGGATGATTTTGCACAGGGAGTTGTGATGTTTGTCGTTGGTCTGGGACAGAAGGTGCTGATTGCGGATACGCTTGGTGCCCTGATTCAGATCATGAATCAGTCCGGCGCATCCAGTGTGATTGGTCTTTGGCTTTGTGCAGCATCCTTTACCATGCAGCTGTATCATGACTTCTGCGGCTACAGCCGTATGGCTGTGGGACTTGGAAAAATGTTTGGATTCACATTTCCAAAGAATTTCAATTATCCGCTTTCTGCGGTATCGATGACGGATTTCTGGAGAAGATGGCATATGACTCTGTCCGGCTTTTTCCGTGACTATGTGTATATCCCTCTTGGCGGAAACCGTGTATCCAAAAGACGCTGGCTGTTCAATATGGCGGTTGTGTGGCTTTTGACAGGCATCTGGCATGGTGCGGGATGGAACTTTATTGTATGGGGTCTGTACAACGGTGTCATTCTGATCATGGAAAAAACAATCCTGACAGGATGGACGAACAGGAATACCGTACTGAACCATGTGTGTACATTCCTGCTGGTGGTAATCGGATTTGTCATCTTCTCTTCCGACACTCTGTCCATCGCATTGAACACGCTGAAGGGCATGGCGGGAATGGCATCCCTGCCGCTGTATGATGGACAGACGCTGTTTTTCCTGCATGATTACATGTGGGTGCTGTTATCTGCCTTATGCACTTCCTTCCCGCTTGTACCGGCACTGCGGAAAACAGAGGGATGGAATGTGATTGTCAGGGCAGAGCCGCTGTTTGTCATCATTGTTCTGCTTGCGGTGACGTCATGTATGGTCAATGCGACGTATTCACCGTTTCTGTATTTCCGATTCTGAAGTGAGGTGTGAACATGAAACGAAACCGGATCATCAATGCCGTATTCATGACAATGCTGTGTGGAATGGGAACGTTGACACTGCTTGTGCCAAAACAGGAGTACAGTATCAGTGAACGCAGAAAACTGGCACAGCTGATGGAAATGACCCCTGAAAATGTTTTGAATACGGATTATATGGACAGCCTTGATACATGGCTGAGTGACCATTTCATCGCAAGGGATACCTGGCGGAGTATTTATTCCTTCCTCAGTTTCAATGTAATGGGAAAACTGGAAACCGACGGGGTGCACAGAGAAGGGGATGTTCTGTTTCAGTCCGATGCGCCTTTATCACAGAAGAATGTGGATCGCTTTGTTTCATATCTCAACGGCTTTTCCACCATGTTTACCCCGGACAACCATGTGTACTATGCAATCATTCCCGACCGCAACATGTTTGCGGATCCACGGATTTCCTGGAATATCGACTATGATCAGCTGTATGCCTGCACAGAACAGATCAATTACACATACATTGAACTGCGGGATGTGCTGCATCTGGAAGATTATTACAGAACCGATATCCACTGGCGCCAGGAATGTCTGACACCGGTGGTGAACCGTCTTGCACAGTCCATGAATCTGACCGTTACAGACGGATATGAGGAAACTGTTCTTCCCGGCTTCAAAGGGAGTCTTGCCTCGAGGTATGGAGGTTCCATTCCTGCGGAAGATCTTGTATACCTGAACAGTGATATCATTGAAAACTGTGAGGTGTATGATCCTGAAAACCCGGATATCACGGATGTCTATCCGAAACAGAAAACAGACAGCGCTGATATGTATGACATCTTTCTGGGTGGTGCATCAGCCTGGATTGAGATTACAAACCTATCCTGTACCACGGACAGGGAACTGGTTGTGTTCCGTGATTCCTTTGCGTCAGCTCTGATTCCGCTGCTGATCGAAAACTACGCAAAGATCACACTGATCGATACCCGCTATATTTCTTCTTCTGTCTGGCGTAACATGATTTCCTTTGATCATCAGGATGTCCTGTTTCTCTACAGTACGCTGCTTGTCAATCACAGCGATTCTTTCAAAAACTGAATGTTCTGTGCATTCGGTTTTTTTGTATGAACCTTTTCAGGTGCTCCAAAACTGTATGAGGTCAGGCGAAATCATATTGTAAGATAACCTG
>JBJEFE010000015.1:0-128347 GCA_051873755.1 Bulleidia sp.
CCTCACGTTATTTCACAATCGATTTTGACCACACCTCATACAGTTTTGGAGCACCGCTATTTTACACGTGAAGTCAGCCATGCACTGACAGTGCCTGACCAGATACTCAGAACAATGATGACAATGATCTGAAGACAGTAGAAATACCATGTACCGCTGGCTCCGACAATTCCGGCAATCAGTAATACAGGGTATTGCCAGAGATAAATCTCATAGTTGTATTTACCGATCCATTTACATACCGGGTTATCCAGTAATCGGCCTGTTGTTCTGCCTGTTACCACAACCTCAATCATACGCATGGCAATCAGTGTGCAGACATTCATCCAGTACAGATACACATTCGGATCCGTACCGGTTGTACAGAAATACAGACGGATGAAAACTGCCATCCAGATAAACATTTCCGCAAGACTGAAGATCGGACGCTTCAGATGCCGGTTGAGTATATGAATCCTTTCCTGATGCATCAGTCCAAGCAGTACACCTGCCAGTAATGGAGAAATCCGTGTGAATGTATTGTAGTACAGGGCCGTCAGATTGTTTCCCTTTCCGATCACATAACATACCGGCATGATCAGTGCACTGAGCAGAACAATCAATGCACCGATTCCAAGTGCCTTCCACTTCCCTGCTCTGTTTTTGAGTACCACATAGCCTTTGAGAAGGAACGGGAATACAAGATCAAACTGCAGAAGAATGGCGATATACCACAGATGTGTACACGGGGAATTCTTGCTTAACTGGGCAAAGTAATCCGCATTCATCTTTACCTGCCAGAAATTATTGTATCCAAGCACAATACTGGCAAATTCAGACTGTGTATTGGCAAGCCGGATCGGATCAAGCAGTGTCAGAATACCGATTGATGCAAGCAGTACGATAATCAGCGATGGATACAGTCTTACAACACGTTTGAGATAATATTTTCCATAGGAGAATGTGCCGTCCTCCATCTTTTTGAGATTACCATAGGCGGAAAGATATCCGCTGATGACAAGAAACAGCACAATACCAAGGAAACCACCAGGTAAAAATGACGGGAATGTATGGTACAGCAGTACACCAAGCAGTGCCAGTGTCTTTAATCCATCCAGACCGAAAATCCTTCTGTTTTTCTTTTTCACTGCCATGATCACTGTTCCTCCAGGGAAAGATCCGCTGTAATCTGTTCCGCAATGAACTGTGCATATGCCTGTGATCCTGCATCATTTGGATGCAGATGGTCATCCATGATCCATTCCGGATGCGGCATGGCATAGGATTCCCAGTCAATCATGAATGCATTATCATACTGTGATACAACCGACTCCATGATCTCATTGGAATCATTGGAAACACCATATGTGGTCAGCCAGAATGTCGGTCTGCCTCCACAGTGCTCCAATATCGCAACACAATCCTCCGGATGAATATAACAGTTTGTGCCAACCGATAATACAATCACATCGCCAAGGTTTCCGGATGCCTCAAGGTCAATGAGTCTGTCTGTACACTCATAGATCGTACTTCCAAACACGGCATCAAAATATCCTCTCGGAAACCGTTCATATAATCTGTCCGTCGCCGCCAGCATGACCGAATCCCCGATTCCTGTCACATACATCTCCTCTGCGGAATCATATCTTTTTTTCAGCATTTCCATTGTGACATCTTCCGCCACAATCTCACTTCTGCTTTTTCCTGCCAGTTGCTCCATCTTCTGCCGTTCTGCTTCAGCCAGTGCTTCCTGCTTTTTTCTGTCCGCTTCCTCCTGCGCTTCCCGCAGCTGGCGTTCAATCTCATCCTGGGCAGCCTTTGCCTTAGCCGGTGCGGTAAAAAGCCCATACACACCAAAACAGCATACGCAGGCCATGATCAAACTCATGCCTGCCATGAATATTCTCTGATATACCCTTTTCATAACTTTTTTATTGTATAATTTTCAGCATAAAAGACAAGTTCATTTTTTTCTTTACAGAGTCACGTTTCCTGCATTGTTCTTTTTCCATACAAGAGGAAAAAAACATGAAGAATATCATAAAAACAGACATCCTGTACTGACAGGGAATCTGAGTGAAGGCTGATCACAAACAGTCATGAGATCATTGAAGGTTACCGGAAAGGCAGGATACTTGAGATTAACACAGATACAGCTTTCGAAACTGATTCACAACGATAAGACTGTAACATCCAGGCTGATACGAAAAGAGTTTTCCGAAGAATTGAGACCTTATGAATGGAAACAGTATTTCTGATCAGACACATACCTGATCAGTTCTGTGTCTGATTCATCTCAGAAGATGATCAGCCATTACATTCTCTCCCAGGGAAAGAAAGCCGACTGCCCCCGCCTGAATCGAAGATGACAGACGGGGAATGCGTCAGTACTTATTCAATGGTAATCTGATACACATGATTGATCTGTGCCGGATAGGATTCCAGTACCGTACCATCATAGATAATTGTGACGCTGTCTCCTTCATGGATATCCGGATTGTTTTCATTTCTGATACTGTACAGTGTTCCATTTGTCTTCTCCGCAATCAGAATGGATGACTCATGCACTTCCTGCACAACACCTGTCAGTGTTTCCTTATGGGGCATACAGCCGCACAGTAGTATCACTGCTGCACTGAACAGTATCTTACTCATACGGTTTTCCGGTTCAGCCTGTATCCGGCAATACTTCCGACAAGACCACCGATGATATGTGTCAGGTTGGACACGTTGTCGGTTACGGTGACAACCTGTATGATTTCCATACCGACATACAATACAAGCACAAGAATGAATGTCAGAGGGATTTCACCTTCCCTGAAGGCTGTGAAGGAAGCCATCAGAATACATGCGAATACAACACCGCTGGCTCCAAGCAGGCCGGTACCGGAAAACAGAATGACATGAATGATTCCTGTCACAAAGGCTGTAATCACAATCATGCGGATCATTGTCCTGGACCCGTATTTTTCCTCCAGCATCGGTCCAAGAATCAGAAGATACATGGCGTTGGAGAGAAAATGGGAGAAATCCGCATGACCGATGACATGTGTAAACAGTCTTGGAATGGTCATCAGATCATGCATGTTCAGGTTGTATACCATGAAAAAGGAAGCTGTTGATACACCGTGGGTAAGATAACCAAGCACAGTTGCCGCAAAGCATAACAGTACAAAGGTCAGAATCACCGGACTGTTGTATGTAATACGTATATGTTTTTTCATTTTCGTTCACCTTCAATCAGACCATAATGGAGAAGTCCATTGTAAATACCGTCATCATCAATGCATGTTGTGATGAACTCCGCCTTTTCCTTTAATGCATGCTGGCCATTGCCCATCGCAATGCCATGTCCGCATTTTTCGATCATGCAGATGTCGTTGAGACCGTCACCGAAAGCATAGGTGTTTTCAACCGGTACACCCAGATGCTCTGCGACCGCAAGGATTGCGTCCCCTTTATCAAAGCCGCGGATTGTCACATCACAATCGGGACGTTTCCCATGGGGATTGAGAACACACAGATCCTGCAGTCTTTCCTGTAATTCAGGAAGCTGTTCATAGTGTGTAAAAGACAGATCAAAGCTGTATACAGGATGTTTTCCATCATACCCTTCATGGAGATAATTATATGGATAACGTTCTTTTTCCTTTGTGTACATATCATGGGATCCAAGAAAGTATCCGTCTTTCACCCCAAACAGACTCATTCCCGCAGTATCCTGAATTCTTTCATATACCTGTTGAATCAGATCATCTGCCAGATTCCTGGATACCATCACCTCACAACATCCCATCTGTGCATATCTGCCATTGTTTGTGATAAAACCGTTGGCGTACTGATAGAAGTTACGGTGGGCATAGGAATACGGTCTGCCGGTACAGATGAAGATGATATCCCCGTGGGATCTCAGTTTCCGCAATGCATTCTTAGCGCTGTCAGGTATCACGGTACCTGTTGCCAGTGTACCGTCGATATCAAAAAATACGATATTCATATGGTTTCCTTCCGCCACTGCTGTGCGGATTTCATAAAATCTGTAAAACAGTAATTCCCGTCTTTGACATCAAAGCTGAAAATACCACAGTTTGGCATGGGCTGTTTTCCCTGTTGTGCACACTGATCACGATAGGCATTCCGGTCAATACCGAACAGAATCTCAAGCATGTTGATGTAGTAACCGCCATGGGATACAACAAGCACGGTTTCGTTGTTCTTTGTCCTGGAAGTCAACAGTGCAAACACCCGTTCCATCCGTTTCCTGACATCTTCAAACTCCTCACCATTGACATCACCCCAGTGTACCTGCCGTGATCTTGGTTCAAGTATCTTCCGGTTCGGTTCATATTCCCATGCTTCATAGCTGCCCATACAGATTTCACGCAGATCCTTGAACGGCAGTGCATGCATCTGTCTGCCTTCGAGAATCAGTTTCGCGGTTGTTCTGGTACGCAATGCCGTAGAACAGCAGGCAAAGGCAAACGGCACATCATGCAGTACATCACGCACCTGTCGGGCCTGGGCAATACCTGTTTGCGTCAATGGTGAATCACACCATCCCTGAAAGCGGACTTCCCTGTTGAATTTTGTTTCGCCATGGCGCACATATACAAAGTGCACGGTCTTGTTTTCTCTTTCCGGCACAAAGTCCTGCGGCGGTGTCGGTAATGTGTTAACGGTGTACGTTCCATCCTCGTATGTGAATACCATGATTCCGGCATTGGGAATAATCGGTTTTCCCTGACGCAGTCTGTCATTTGAGTAGGCTTCCACATCCACACCCATGTATTCCAGATATGTCAGTGTCATTGCCCCGTGGCTGACAAGCAGGATGTGATCCCCATCCTGTGCATGCGCCTGTGTATGGGCAAGAACTCTTCCGATCCTTTCCCTGACATCGTCTCTGTTTTCACCACCCCAGCTGCGGAAATCAAAGGCATCCTTGTGACTTTGAAAGATCTGTCTGCTTTCATCATCGTCATAGCCCTCCAGTTCTCCAAAGCTGTGTTCATGCAGGTCATCGAGTATCTGTGCATGCATATTCCTTCCTTCCAGAATATATGTGCATGTATCAATACAGCGCTCCGACGGAGAAACATAGGCATGATGGAACCAGACGGTTTCCAGTGCTTTACGTGCCTGCTTTGCCTGTTCGATTCCTTTTTCCGTTAACGGGGAATCCGTGATTCCCTGAATACGACGCATGGCATTGAACAGGGTTTCGCCATGGCGTACAAAATAGTATGTCAGCTTCATATCAGACCATAGTGGACAAGCGCATTCCAGATGCCATCCTCATCCGCTCCTGTTGTGACATATTCACACATGTCCCTGATATTCTGTGCACCGTTGCCCATCGCAATGGAGTGGCCTACGGTTTCCATCATACCGATATCATTGTTGGAATCACCGAATCCATAACAGTCATCCGTACTGCCGCCAAACAGTTCCAGCACCTTCTGAATACCGGTTCCCTTATTGACGCCGGCTGCTGTGATTTCACCGCCTCTGTTTCCTGTACCGGAATAATATCCCCCTGACAGTACCAGCTGTAATGAATCCGGAACACGGGCAAAGAAGATATCCGCAATCATCTGCTGTGTGAAGTAGATATCCATCTTCTGTACCGGTTCACCATGGTACTCACCCATGAATTTCACACCGCGTTTTCTGAAAATCTCCTCTGTTGTCAGATCCTCATACCGTGATCCCCAGTTGGCTGCGCTTTTGATATAGCTCTTTTCATTCTTATACATGAATTCCCTTGTCAGTAATGAATAGTCACCGCCAAGGTAATCCGTGATTTCCATCATCTTGTACACAAGGTCCTGATTGATATCAATCGTGGACAGGATCTTTCCATCATAGGCAATGCCTGCACCGTTGCAGAAAACCATACCCGGAATATGCAGTTCATCGTCATACTCATTGCCAAGATGAAACGATCTGCCGGTACAGATAAAGCACTTATGTCCGATTTCCATTGCCTTTCGAATGCCTTTGACGGCACTTTCCGGAATATGCCGTGTGGTTGGTGAAATCAGTGTGCCATCCATGTCAAAAAACAGAAATTTACTCATAACAGTCTCCTCAATCCCAATTCTGTCATTTCCCGTAACGGGTTAATGTTTTCCTGTATACCATGTACAGAACTGCAGTTCCGACTGCCATGTTTCCAATCAGGATCACAATGGCAGCGGAAGAATTCCAGAATGCCGTGATCGCAGCTGCCCAGTAAACACAGGCATGGATCACATAGGCACGCTTCATCACATGGTTGTATCCGGGAATGTCATTCAGTTTATCCTTCAGGGTATCATCCCCTGAAAAGAACGCAAGCGGTGTATCCGGACTTCCCATCATGGAACACAGAAAGAATGCACTTCCACATAACAGACACACCAGTCCCAATATCATCTTCAGTCCCATCTTTTCACTCCATCAGATGATCATACGACCATCTGCCATGATCATATACAAATGTGAACACCCCGCCGTTTGGAACAGGGTCACGTCCCTCCTTCTGTCCCATTTCAAACATCATCTGATGTGTGATGCCAAACAGAATCTCCATCATGACCATATACATCATGCCATGGGATACAATCAACACATGTTCGCCATCCCTGCATGTATCGATGATATCCCGCAGTGCGGAAATGAGTCTTTTTCCTGCCTGCTGTCCGGTTTCCCCATCATACCGGGTAAAATCCATATGATCCAGGCATTCCCTGTCCTCCGGTTTTTCCACATGCATAGGAAGTCCTTCCAGTCTGCCGAAGTACACTTCACGCAGACGTTTGTCATAGATGATGGAAACATGTTCTCTTCCACGCAGAATGATGGATGCCGTATCCCTTGTTCTTTCGGTTGTGGAGACAAAGGCGCGTTCAATCGGTACATCCTTCAGTTTACTGCCCGCCTTTTTTGCCTGGGCGATCCCGGTCTGTGTTAATGGGGAATCACAGTATCCCTGCATCAGCTGTTTTGTATTGAACAGTGTCTGGCCATGGCGCACAAAGTGCAGGACAACCCGTTTTGGTTCAAATTCGTTTCTGTATTCATCCGCACACATCGGTTCGTGGGTAATGGACCATACACCATCCTCATACGTGAAGATACAGATGCCGCAGTTTGGCATCCATGGTCTGCTGTTCTGATTG
This sequence comes from Bulleidia sp., assembly GCA_051873755.1. GTDB lineage: Bacteria > Bacillota_I > Bacilli_A > Erysipelotrichales > Erysipelotrichaceae > Bulleidia. The sequence continues at coordinate 7,143 of JBJEFE010000015.1, forward strand.
CAGCGGCGCACATAGTCAAAGCGGTCATAGTCAAACAGCGTATCCATCAGATGCATCATATATGCGCCATGGGATACGACAAGCACCGTATCACCGTCATGGGATTCCCGAACAATCCGGTTGAAGATCCGATCAGAGCGTTCTTTAAACGAAGCCATTGTATCTCCACCGTATTCACTCCAGTCCTCTCTGACAAATTCATCTCCTTCCGATGTTCTGACATCCTTGAGATACATGCCGTCCAGTGTACCGAAGTCAAATTCACGCAGGTCCTTTGACAATACAGGTTCGATCTGATGCGGTTCACAAAGAATCTTCGCCGTATCCCATGCCCTTTCACTGCTTGAGCAGTAACATGCGTCAAAGTGTACATTTCTTAACGCGGATGCCGTATCACGTGCACCTTCAATTCCTTCCGGAAGCAGCGGACTGTCGCACATCCCCTGCATTCTTCCATCCACATTGAATATCGTCTTACCATGCCTTACATAATAGAATGTCAGTTTCATATCACAGTCCTCTTCCCCTCATTATCTTCTATTCTAACAGAAAAAACCTGTGAATCGAAAACATCCACAGGCTGTTGTCTAGTGTCTTGTATCATCGGTAAAGCATTCGCAGTATCTTCCCGTAAAGGAAGGCTGTTCATCATGCATGTACAGATGGGAAATATCCCCGTAACATGTCATCCTGAAGTTGGCAATGCCCTCATCCACCTCCTGGCTTACAAGTTCCGTATAACCGGTCGGTGCTGCGGACAGTCCGTGAATCACAGGGACAAACGGCAGATGCAGAAGATGGGAAATCAGTACACACTGCACGCCGAAATGACAGAAAAATACAATGGTATCGTGGTTTGGACGTTCCACTGTGTATGTCAGAGCGTTGTTCACATAACCATGCCGGGCAATCAGGGCATCGAATTCCCTGCAGACCCTCTCATACTCCTGTCCGACCTTTCCTTCCGCCATGACAGAATTGTTTTTCCAGTCATTGTGATCAAACATTCTTTCATCGGCAGTCCAGTCCTTTGGATGCCAGTCCCAGCATCCGATTTTCTCACCGTTGTGATCAGGTCTGCAGATCCGGGGTGAAAACTCCCGCAGCCATTCCAGTGTCACTGCTGTTCTGCCGGTTTTCCGCAATGTATATGACGCGGTTTCCTGTGCTCTGCCAAGAGGTGAAACATAGATCGCATCCATGGTTTCCTTTGCCATGCGTTCTGCCAGGTATTCCGCTTCCTTCTTTCCTTTTTCCGTCAGGCAGTCACATGCATAATCCGGGTCACCGTGACGTATGAATATCAGTCTCATATCCGTTTCCTTCTTTCATACAGGATTATGACGGAAGAAAGCAGATCAGGCAAGCATTACTCTTTGATTGTGCGTACTCTGAAGCCAAAATAGATGATGTGTGCAATCCACACAACTGCCAGGATCGCACATGGAATGTACAGCGATTTCCGCAGCATCAGATACAGGCCACATACCATCAGTACCGTTACCATACCGATGATCCGGATCTTGGTACCCTTTCGCATGCCTTCTTTTTTCACATATGATTCCAGGTGATCATGGTATAGCTTCGTCGACACAAACCAGTCATGAAGTTTCTGTGATGAGCGGGCAAAGCAGTACACCGCAAGCAGGTAAAACGGAACTGTCGGTAATACCGGCAGTACAATGCCGAGTGTTCCAAGTCCCATTGAAACCAGTCCGATCACTGCAAATATCATTCGTTTCATTGTTCTTTCCTCCTTAACTGAATCTTCCGTTTTCAACGGATATGACATGATCCGCAATCTTCATTGTGGAAGGACGGTGGGATACAAGGATCACAGTGCGGTCCTGTTTTTCCTCTTTGAGGGATTTCAGAATCACTGCCTCATTCAGTCCATCCAGATTGCTTGTCGGTTCATCCAGTAACATCACCGGTGCATCATGCAGGAAGGCTCTTGCCAGTCCGATTCTCTGTTTTTCACCACCGGACAGTGTGTCGCCCAGCTCACCCACCTGTGTATCATAGCCCTGCGGCAATGACATGATGAAGTCATGAATGGATGCCTTCTGACATGCCTCAATGAGTTCATTTTCATCCGCATCCGGTTTTGCCAGAAGAATGTTGTTTCGGATGGTATCGTGGAACATCTGTGTCTCCTGACGCATGAATGATTCCATGTTCCGCAGATGGGAGGTTGTGATCTCATTGATATCCGTATCATGAATGGTGATCTTTCCCTCATCACATTCCCATAAACGCATCATCAGTTTCAGCAGTGTGGATTTCCCGCTGCCGCTTTTTCCGATGATACCGGTGATCATACCCGGTTTCACATCCACATTCACATCTTTCAGAATGGTTTCATCACCATAGGCAAAGCCGACATGCGAACATGTAATGCCGTTGTATTCCGGCTGTTTTCCGTTTTCGATTTCCTCCGTTATTGGCTGTTCATGCAGGAGGTTGAGGACTCTGTTTCCCGCAGCCAGTGTATTCTGTAATGTGCTGCCAAGATCTGCAAGGGCAATCACAGGTCCAAAACTGCTCAGCATGGCTGTCACGCATATCAGCGTTCCCTCAGTATTCAAAGCACCATGGGCATACAGACCGCCGCATACCATGACCATGATCAGATCCGCAAACAGGACAACCGCATTGGTCAATGCCTTGTTTTTCCCTGTGATATCCTTCATTCTCTTTTCAATCGATGACAGTTCTCCCGTTCTTTCCTGCATATCAGAAAGTCTTTGAGTCCCCTGTCCAAAGCCGATGATCTCCGGTAAACCACGCAGGCTTTCCAGTACAAAACCGGAAAGAGAAGCGGAGGCGGTACGGAACTGCATGCCGTTTTCCTTTGAAGCCTTTGAAGTCACAATCGGTACAACAACACCGACAAGCACATAGGCAATGACTGCGATCATTCCTGCAATCCATGAGTAAAAGGAAATCAGGCATACCATGATCATGGAAAAAATCACAGCGATCATGATCGGAGAAATCGTATGGGCGTAGAATACCTCCAGCAGTTCAATATCCGATGTGATCAGTGATATCAGATCACCCGCATCCCTGCCTTCCAGCTTTGCCGGGGAAAGTCTGCGCAGTGCCGCAAATACCTTTTCACGGATCAGGGCAAGCAGACGGAATGCGATATCGTGGTTGTTTCGCTGTTCCCCATAACGCAGAAATCCTCTCGCCACAGCCATGATGATCAGCGTTACGGCAATGCGGGATATCCGATGAGTATGCAGGATTGCATAACATGCCAGTACCGGAATCAGTGCTGCGCAAAGATTCCCGACAACCCCCATGGCAACTGCACATGCCATTTTACCGGCAAGCGGTTTTACCAGATGTGACAGTTCAAGCATGATACGTAAGCCGCTTCTTTTCTTCATACATTTCCTCCATAGCTCTCATATTTCTGTTGTGTGTTCCACATGGTTTCATATTCACCCTTCTGTTTCAGAAGCTGTGCATGTGTACCGGTTTCGACAATGCTTCCCTCTTTCATGACAATGATCTGATCCGCATTGACAATCGAGGAAAGACGGTGGGCAATGACAATGACAGTGTGTATCTTTGCCAGAGTTTCGATGACAGACATGATATTCTGTTCACTTTCCGCATCCACATTGGAAGCTGCCTCATCAAAGATGAATACCGGCGTATCATGCAGAAGGGCTCTTGCCAGGGCAAGACGCTGACGCTGTCCTCCTGAGAAGTTGGCACCTTCCGCAGTTAATACCGTATCCAGACCATTCTCTGATCTCAGAAAATCTGACAGAGATACCTGATCCAGCACCTTCCACATCTGTGTGTCATCCGCCTTCGGATTTCCCATCTTCAGGTTTTCCCTGACCGTACCGGCAAAGATGAAGCTTTTATGCGGAATATACGTCACATGATCATGCAGGTCGGATTCAGGGATGTCAGAAAGCTCCGTATCATGGATTCGAATTGAACCAGCATAACCCGTATTCTGTTTTGTCAGCAGACCTGCCAGTGTGGATTTCCCGCATCCGGAAGCACCGACAACCGCACACAGTGTACCTTCTCTGATTTCCGCATGGATGCCATTCAGAATCAGGCGGTCTGTTTCATACTGAAAGCTGACATTGTGCATATGGATGTCTACCTGTTGCGGGAAATTCTGACTGCCGGATTTCTTTTCTTCAATGTCAAGAAGCCGGAAGATCCGATCAGATGCGGCCATGCCGTTCATCGCCACATGGAAGAAAGATCCAAGCAGACGCATCGGGATAAAAAAGTCAGCAGACAGCAGAATCACAAACAGGGTTCCGCCAAAGTCAAGATTCCCGGCACGGTACTGAAACAGGGCTGTGATCATACCAAGGGCAGCACCGCCATAGGCAACCAGGTCCATGATCGTAATCGAGTTCAGCTGCATGCTCAGCACCTTCATCGTGATGACACGGAACTTCTCCGCTTCCACGTTCATCTGTTTCTGTTTCATCTCATCGGCCTGATATACCTTCAGGGTTGTCAATCCCTGCAGGTTTTCCAGAAATGTATCACCCAGACCTGTGTACTGACCCCAGTATTCTGCCAGAAGTTTCTTTGCCCATTTCTGAACGGCAATAATGGATACCGGGATCAGCGGCACACAGATCAGAAGAATCACAGCTGAAGACAGAGAAACAGATGCCAGAACAGCAAACAGGGTAAGAGGCGCTGCCATGGCGTAGAAAAACTGAGGAAGATAAGAACCGAAATACGTTTCCAGCTGATCCACCCCTTCCACGGCTGCCTGTACGATTTCACTGGTTGCAGTACTCTGTTGATATGCGGATCCAAGCCGCAGCAGTTTTTCATAAATCAAAGTGCGCAGTGTTGTCTTGACATGTTCACTGGAGCGATAACCCATCCTTGCGGAACATACTGTCATCACACAGCGTATGGCAATACATGCAGAAATGATTCCGGCACACATCAGCACATCCGAATGTACGGCACTGCCTTTGTACAGAGCATTGATCAGGTAGGCGATGGAACCCATCATACCGATATTGGAGATCAGTGAGATCCACTGACAGATCACATTGGCTGCCACGTATTTTCTGCTTTCAGGGACTGTGGAAATCAGTCGTCTGTTTATCATCATTCATACACCTCCTGTTAGTTATAACTAACATCTATTCCTGAAAAAAGGAACCTGTTTCGGTTTCTTTCAGTTAGTATATTCTAACTTGTGGATACAGTATACACGAACGATTGTGTTCTGTCCAACGGAAAATGAGACAGAAATGCATCTGCCTCATTACCATACCTGGAAAATAAAGAATTTCAGATACGACGTCTCATTCATTGTCCACAGGATCGGATGATCCGCATTCTGCTGGGTAACGGACACCTGTTTCAGACGCACACCGGTTTCCTGTGCTGCCTCCTTCAGCATCTTCACAAACAGTTCCTCTTCCATATATCTTGAACACGAACATGTCACAAGCCAGCCACCATTACGCAATACATTCATTGCCTGCATGTTAATGCGCTTGTATCCGTTGTATGCCTTCATGACCGTACGACGGGATTTTGTAAATGCCGGAGGATCGAGAACAATGATATCAAACTGTCCCTGTCTGAGTGTCTCAAGGTAATCAAACACATCCGCCTGTACAAACTCCACATTTGTCAGATGGTTCAGTTCTGCATTGGCCTTTCCTTCATCCAGTGCGGTCTGTGATACATCCACTGCTGTAACGAAAGCAGCTTTTCCATACGCCGCATTCAGGGCAAAGCCGCCGGTATGGGTAAAGCAGTCAAGCACCTTCTTACCCCTGGCCATATTGCGTAATAACACACGGTTGGATTTCTGATCCAGGAAGTATCCGGTCTTCTGTCCGTTTTCTATGTCCACCTTCAACAACAGTCCGTTTTCATTGATGACCTGTACGGTACTGCCGGTGTCATTTCCATAAAATCCCTTATACAGTTCCAGTCCTTCCTTTGTACGTGAAGCCACGTCATTTCTTTCATAAATAGCTGTGATCTGTTGCCCGTCATGTATCAGCACTTCCTTCAGTGCGGTATAGATCATGTCCTTCCGCATTTCCAGTGCAGCACAGGTAATCTGGGATACAAGAATATCGTTGTATCGGTCCACGGTCCATCCCGGCAGGAAATCAGCTTCTCCGAATATGACTCTGCAGTCTGTCAGATTATCCTTTTCAACGGTTTTGCGGTACTCCCATGCCTGTTGAATTCTCTTTCGGAAGAAATTCTGATCAATATCTTCGTTTCTGTCATATGTGCAGATACGTACGACAATATGAGACTGTGCACTGTAGAATCCTGTCCCGAGATATTTTCCGTCTTCCGTTTCAATATCACATACACAGCCGTTTTCCATTGTTTCACTGCATGATTCCAGGTTGTTTCTGTACATCCAGCTCTGTCCTGCATTGATAAATCCCGCACCCTGTTCACTGATTGTCACGATCGGATGTTTCATGTTTTTCTCTCCTTTAAGAAAGCCGGCAATCATCATTACCGGCTTTGTGAAACTATTTTAACATGTAAATCCTGGATTCAGTCCAGATCTTTTCCGTTGCTTTCAATGACCTTCTGATACCAGTAGAAGGAATCCTTGCGGCTTCTTGCCAGTGTACCTGTTCCATCATCATGCTTGTCAACGTAGATGAAACCATACCGCTTTCTCATTTCACCGGTACCTGCGGAGACAAGGTCAATGCATCCCCAAGGGGTGTAGCCCATCAGGTCAACATCATCTTCCTCAACTGCCCTGATCATTTCACGGATGTGTTCTCTGAGGTAGTCAATACGGTATGGATCGTGGATGGAACCATCTTCTTCAACCGTATCAAGTGCACCCATGCCGTTTTCAACAATGAACAGCGGAACCTGGTATCTGTCATACAGCTTGTTCATGGTGTTGCGCAGACCGATCGGGTCAATCTGCCAGCCCCAGTCCGTAATCTTGAGATACGGATTGCGGCCGCCGGAGATGACATTACCTTCAATCTGTTCCGCGTTTCCGCCTTCGATAGAGGAGAAGTAATAGCTGAAACCGATGTAGTCCACAGTGCCTTTTCTCAGCAGTTCCTCATCGCCCTCTTCCATTTCAGGTGCGGTTGTGTTCAGTCTTTTCCACATCGCTGTACATGTGTTGGAATAGTAACCTCTGACATGCACATCACCATAGTAGTACAGTGAAAGCATCTTTTCTCTCACAGCAACCTGATCTTCCGGTGCGCATGTGGCCGCATATGTCTCCGGCACCAGCAACATACATCCGATCCGGTTTTCCGGATCGATTTCATGGCCGATGATCACAGCCTTTGCGCTTGCGACAAGCATGTGATGGGAAGCCTGTACCGTTGTCTTACCGATATCCTCACCTTCCTCAAACACAATACCTGCCTGGTGGTACGGTCTTGGAATCCGCATTGTGGCATTGATCTCATTGAATGTCATCCAGTACTTTACCTTGCCCTTATAGCGTGTGAATACTGTTCTTGCATAACGTTCAAAGAAGTCCACGAGCTTTCTGTTTCTCCAGGAGCCGTATTCCTTCACAAGTGTCAGCGGTGTTTCGTAGTGGGAAATCGTAACGACAGGTTCAATGCCGTACTTATGCAGTTCATCAAACACCTGGTCGTAGAACTTCAGTCCTTCCTCATTCGGTGTTTCCTCATCGCCTCTTGGATAGATTCTTGTCCAGGCAATGGACATACGGAAGCACCTGAATCCCATTTCCGCAAACAGAGCGATATCCTCTTTCCAGTGATGATAGAAGTCCGTTGCCTCATGGCTTGGATACAGAGCCCCTTCCATGATGTGATCATCGATCTGACGGCGGACACCGTGTCTGGCACCACGTTCCACGTCAGCGATACTCAGGCCTTTACCTCCCTCAAGATAACCGCCTTCGTACTGGTTTGCGGCAGTCGCGCCGCCCCATAAAAAGTCCTTTCTTAATTCCATGTTTTTTTCCCTTTCCTTTGTTAAGCAAAGTGTATCATAAAGGGAAGATTTCACTGTTTCCAAAAACGGAAATTCATGTTCTTTCAATCCATTTACCTTTTTGATCCCCGATCCGATACCGTGTGTATCCCTCATTTTCTCTGACTTCATATACATGGAATGACCGGTTGGGATATACAGACATGTTTTCTTCTGTCGGCCACAGCTTCAGTCCATATTGAAAAATGCACGGAATCATTCCCGTGCATGTATGTTTCATTTTGTTTTTGACAGTGATTTGAGTGGAATCCTTTCATCACAGGCAATGGCGACTTCAGGAGAATGGGAGACAAGAATGACGCACTTGCCCTGATCCGCCAGGGAACGGAAAATTGCCATGATCTGAGTCTGTGTTTCCTCATCGAGGTTGCCGGTCGGCTCATCCGCAAGAATAATCTTCGGATCATAACTGATGGCTCTGGCAATCGCTACACGCTGTTGTTGACCGCCGGAGAGTTTGAGTACTCTGCGGTTGATATCCTCTTCTTCAATTCCCATCTGTTTCAGCAGATCTGTGGCCCTTTCCTTTCTGGAAATGTTTCTGACACCGGCAATTTCCATGGACAGTACAACATTTTCCAGTGCGGTAAAGTTTGTCAGAAGGTTATAGCTTTGAAAGATGACACCGATCTGATGACTTCTGTATGTATATGTATCAATTGTGTTGATGTCAGTTCCCTGATAACAGATTCTGCCTGAATCCGGTTTTGCAAGAGCGGAAAGAAGAGACAGAAGTGTTGTCTTGCCGGTACCGGATCTGCCTGTAATACAGTAGATTCTGCCTTCCTCAAATGCGCAGTTGATATTGTTCAGAACCTGTTTCTTTCCATATGAGAAACAGACGTTTTCCAGTGTTAATATCGACATGGTTTCCTCCTAATCCCTTTCACTCAGAATCTTCAATGGCTGATAACGCAGAATAAACAGAACGGATACCGCTGAAGATATGACGCTTAACCCAAGTGCGATCGCACCCATCTGCACAGCGACTTCCACATTCATCGCTTCACTGACTTCACTGATGTAAGCTGTCTGTCCCATCTGGTTCATACCGCCCCGATCATCCATCATGCCGCCTCTTCCGAAGTTGTTTTCAACCTGGGCTGCACTTTCAGATGCAGAGGTAATCTGGTTTTCCAGAAGTGTGTTTGTGACAGGGACACTGCTTACCGCACCGATTCCGGCACCGATGAACACGGCAATGCATGTAACAATCAGGGACTCCATCAGAAACTGCAGCGCTGCCTTTCCTTTGGACATTCCGATGGCTGTCAGTACACCGATTTCATATTTGCGGTCACGAATGCTGAAAATGTTCATGACAATCAGAATCAGTGCACCGATCACCAGAATCACAACAAGGAAATATCCGGCAATTGTACTGAGTGTTTCCAGTGGTGCCAATGCCTGATTGAATGCACTGACATCCTGGGATGTGACGGTATAGCTGTCAGACAAACCAAGTTCGTGTACTTCTGTTTCAAATCTCTCATAATCCTCGATTGAATCAAACACATAGGTGGATGATATGGAAGATGTCAGAGGCTGCACAGAACCGGATGACTGTGTTTCCATTGCCTGCAGTGTACCGGCACTGACAAGAATCCGGTTGGCCGGATCAGTGGAAGAGGATCCCATCTTTGAAAAGGTCATCTGATTGGCGGAGGTATCGGTATAGATACCGCACACTTTCAGATCGAATTTGTCTGTTTCATCATTCGGGTTCATGACCGTAATCACATCATTTACGGATATTCCGTTATATAAGGCAAGCTCCTGTGAGATCATACATGTCAGATCATCACTGTTTACATCAAACACAGTCCCTTCTGTTACGGATGCACTTCCATCCATGAAGGATGTCATGGCCGACTCACTGCTGTAACCGATCAGTGTAAAGTCACTGGAAGATCCCATGACCATACCGCCTCTGCTGTCCATTCCCTTCATGTCCGGCATGGATTCCGTACTCTCATCTTCTTCCACAACAACCGGTTCCAGGTTTTCATTACCGTTGATGTATGAAGTCAATGTGTAATGGAAATCACTGACAGAGGAAGCCTGTGCATACTGCTGGTATTCCTCAATACTGAGATCACTGATTCCGCTCATCATGCCGGAAAAGCTTCCTTTATCAAAGCCTTTGCCCTGCATCTGGGAATCCTGTTGATTCTCTGAGATGGATGACATCATCGCAGTTCTGTCAAATGTGATGGAAGCTGTAATGTGCATTGATTCCATTGCCTGTGTGCGTGCGGTTTCCGCAGCCTGACGGATCGAAAGTCCGATACAGGAGGCAGCCGCAATCACAAGCACGATGATGCCGATCAGAATATTTCTTGGAAGAGCTCTTCTGATGCATCGAAATGCGTTTCTGAAAATATACATGTGTAATACCCCTTTATCCGGGCGTATTCTAGCAGATAGAATCTGAACATCAGATGAACATCGTTTGAGAAGAAGCTGAAAAAACATTTGAAATCTGAAATGATTCATGTAAAATACCGGATGTGGAAGCGACCGTCATAGATGTGCAAACCATTTGGTTTGTGCATCTTTTTTCGTTTCAGAAGGGGGTATTATGAATAAACTTGAAAGCATGAAGATGTCAAAGCTTGTCTTTCAGATGTCTTTACCGTTGATGGTTTCCCTGCTTGTGCAGTCACTGTACAACATTGTGGATTCCATCTTTGTCGCAAGAATCAGTGAGGAGGCACTGACCGCAACGTCTCTTGCCTACCCGGTACAGGTGCTGATGATCGCCTTTTCAGTAGGTACCAGTGTCGGTATCAATGCACTGCTTTCCAAAAGCATCGGGGCAAAACAGTATGATCAGACAAAGAACATCGCCACCATGGGAATTGTTCTGGCATTGTCCGGAACGGTTGTGTTCATGTTCATCGGACTGTTCTTTTCTCAAACAATCGTTTCCTGTTTCACCGATGACCTGTTGATCCGTACATACTGTCAACAGTATCTCTGGATCTGTATGGTATTCTGTGCGGGGTCATTCATCAGCACAATGGTGCAGCGGTTTCTGCAGTCTGTCGGGGATACCGTCTTCAGCATGATTTCACTGATCTGCGGTGCTGTCACAAATATCATCCTGGATCCGGTATTCATCTTTGGCATGGGTATGGGTATTCAGGGTGCAGCCATTGCGACAGTCATCGGACAGTGGATCAGTGCTGTTACGGCAATTGTACTGAATATGAAAAAGAATCCGTATGTCCATATATCATTCCGCTCATTCCACTGGAACAGCACACACTTCATTCAGATCTATAAAGTCGGCCTGCCGACCATTATCACGCAGGCACTTGGCTCATTCATGATCACATGTGTCAATTCCATTCTCCTGCCGTTTTCCACTTCGGCCGTTGCGTTTTTCGGTGTCTACTACAAACTTCAGAACTTCCTGTTCATGCCGATGAACGGACTGGGACAGGCAGCCATTCCGATTGCCGGATTCAACTACGGTGCGAAGAATTACGTCAGAATCAGGGAACTGCTGAAAACAATCATTCCTGTTTCCGTCGTCATTTCTCTTGCGGCAACACTCATCTTCCTGCTGTTCCCACAACAGCTGTTACAGATCTTTTCAGCAGGCGAAACCATGATGGACATCGGTGTGCCTGCACTGCGCATTATCTCACCGACCTTTGTATTCGCATCCATTACGATGATTCTTGGTTATACGGTATCAGGTCTTGGCAGTGGATTTGTAAATATGGCAGGTACATGTATCCGACAGTTTGTGGTTCTGATTCCATGCATTTACCTGCTTGCAGAAGTGTCCGGCATTCACTCTGTCTGGTATGCATTCTGGATCAGTGAAGTGCTTGCGGCACTCTACGCAGTCATGCATACAAAACACATTCTCAAACAGAAGGGAATCATCTGAAAAGTGCGGCAGACTTACCCTGCCGCATCTTTTTATCATCCTCTTTTTCTTACCGGAAGCCAGACTTCACTGTAGTATTTCTCATCCTTTGTGCCGTTTTCATACGCAAAAGGGTCTGCGTACAGTTCCACACCATAACAGACAATGACTTCCGGTATCCCGTTGAGATCACATTCTTTCCATTCACGTTCCATCACAGGCTGATCATTTCCCGTATCCTTTTAAATTTCTGATGCAGCAGTGAATACGGGATTCCAAACCGGATGACGATGCATACAATCACAATTCCGATCATCCGCAACATGTCCTTCCCTCTTTTCTGTGATTTTATTGTATTCGTACGTCATCGTGAAACAAAGCGGATCCCATGAATCACAATAATTCCCTGCATTCTGTATACGTTTTCTGATATCATGCATTCATGAATACACGGATTACAACACAACGGCTGATATTGCGGGAGTTTACAGGTGAGGATGTTCCTGCCGCATTTACGATCTTCTCAGATCAGAACATCAATACATTCCTTCCATGGTATCCTGTGAAATCATTGCAGGAAACAGAGAGGTTTCTCAAAGAAAGATTTCAATCGGAATATGCCTTTGCGATCTGTCTGAAATCCGACAACATCCCGATTGGTTATATCCGTATGGATTCTCAGGAGCCATTTGAGATCGGTTATGGGCTTCTTCCCGCCTTCCATCATCAGGGTATTGCCAGTGAAGCAGGAAATGCATTGATCGGACGTCTGAAAAAAGACGGGATTCCGTATATTACGGCCACCCATGACCGCAACAATCCCGCCAGTGGAAATGTCATGAAACATCTTGGCATGACATACCGCTACTCCTATCATGAACTGTGGCAGCCGAAAAACATACCTGTTGTCTTCCGCATGTACCAGCTGAATCTGGACGGGAAACAACGGACATGCATGAAGTACTGGAACATGTACGGGCACTTTATTGAAGAGGATGTGCAGAATCCTGTTTTTCATATGTATCTATGAATTCAATATTCATGTTTATGAAGGAAATATAACGTTTTTCCATCCCTGTCAGTTTTCTGTTTTCAAGCAGAAGGATATCCCCTGCCTCCCAGATCAGAACCCAGGCAAAGATATCAATGACTTCCGAACGGATCAGAAAGTTCAGCTGATCCAGCTCATTGGCAATGGCCAGTACAATCACACCGACAAGAATCAGAAACAGGGATACGATTCTGTTCTTTCGTACCGCCAGATGGTTTTCCACATACTTCTGCAGGTAGTACGCATGGATTGCCCTTTCATATATCTTTTTCTCCTCATCATCGATGCAGGAGGATGTAATACGGAGGCTGATATCTGATTTCATCGGTATCATACGTGTTACGGTTTCGATATATTCCGCCACATCTGATGAGATAACCGGAGCATCGGTAATGGAAAACGCGGACAGAAAATCCGTGTCATCCTTGACGTTCATATGCGCAACATATCTTCCATTCCGGTCTATTTCGGGATGGATTTTTTTGACTTCTTCACTGATCTGTCTTCTTTTCATATGCATTCCTTTTCTGAAATCATATCAGAATCCGCACAACTGACACAATGGAAAAAGTGCCCCGGATTTCAGTCCGGGACACCGTGTCAGATGAGATTGTGAAGTTTTGCGTATACGTAACAGCCGTACACAGGTTCATGTTCTGCGATGGACAGATGTGGAATCAGATTTTTCAGGTATGACATGTACTGTGTGTTATGTGTCATTCCGCCTGTCACATACACATTGTGCGGAATGTCTCCATAACAGGCAATCAGATCATACACATCCTGTGCTGCTTTCTTCAGAATCGGAGTCATGACATCCTGCAGTGAAGGATCCATGCTCAGACGCGCAATGGAAGCGATCTTTGTACGGTTGACTCTGCCCTCATCCAGAATGGCTGTGATGATTTCGGATGGATCATTCAGATGGAATGTGTCCATGACAGCTTTTTGAAGTCCTGTATCAGGCATGCGGTGATCAATGGTACGGACATAGGCACGCAGGATTTCCCTGCCGATGGCGTATCCGCTTCCCTCATCCGAAAGCACATACCCATATCCGCCTCTGCGTTCCATGATTCCGTCTGTCTGTTTCAGGGCAATACTGCCTGTGCCAAGGATTACTACGATGCCGTCCCTGTTTCCAAGGGTGGAACAGACAGCGGTTTCAAGATCACTGCAGATAACAGCCGTTCTGTTTTCAAATGCGGTATGCACAAGCTGTCTGATCTTTTCCTGCATGGCTCTGCTTTTGCCATAACCCGCATACCCGATGATAATCGGGGAGGTATCATCCAGCAGGCACTGTCTGAGGTTGGCAATGATCGTCTCTTCACTGCCTGCGGAAAGATGACTGGAACCGACGGTGATTTCCTTTACGGCACTGCCGTTATGATCAAACAGAACCGCCTTTGTCTTTGTACCGCCGACATCAATTCCGATGACCATGATTACTTCTCAACAAAGCGGAACTTCTGCCATGGGCGCACACTGTCGAGCATGAAGATTTCCTCTTCACGGATGTGACCGATGACATTGGTCATGCCTGTATTTTCCATGTCTGCCTTTGCGATCTGCACTTCACCGGCATAATGTCCATGCAGAGAGCTTTCCACACATACATCCCCTCTTCTGATGATCTCCGGTGTGTTGAATACCTCAAAGTTGGAACCTTTGTATTTGACGCGTGTCATCGTGGAGCGGATCATGTTTTCGTTGACATCTCCTCTGTTCATCTGAATTTCTTTGAAGATGACCTTGTGATACAGCTCCGGCAGGTTTTCGACCGTGTTGACTTCGAATGTGACCATGGACAGATCAATCTTCTTCAGCGCTTCCATTTCTTCCTTTGACGGATAGCAGTTGGAGATGATGATATCATCGATACCACCCATTTCAATCATATGCTTGACCTGTACGTCCAGCGGCAGGTCTCTGTGCATTTCCAGTGTACACAGGCCTTCCTTTGCCTGCCATGGACCAAAGGCATTGCGGTCACTGCATCCGACAAAGGCTGCTGTGTGAAGACCGTACTTTGTGAAGTTCTCCGTGCACTTTGTGAAGTGTTCCAGGGATAATCCGGAATATCTGTGCGGATAGAAATTATGACAGCCGATCAGATGATATCTGTCAGGCTGGTAGTCCATGATGGTGTCGATGGTGTGTGTATCATTGGACATGTTGATTTCAATGTAGAGGTTCTGCGGATTGAATGTCATCATCGCTTCCTCACTGCCGGTAAAGCCCACGTCAAGTCGGATGCCGTCCGCATCAATGTCCCTGAAGAATGACAGATCGCTGTAGGAAATACCGAGTCTGCCGAATACCGCAGGAGAGACGTCGAGAATGACCTCAAATCCAAGTGAATGTGCATATGCATTCATCTCCCTGAATTCCTGTTTGATTTCCTGCGGATCCTTTTCGACGGAAAGCAGGCAGGAAAAAATACGTTTTGCGCCAAAATCAGCCGCATCCTTCAGATACTGTCTGATGTTTTCGGCCGTGTCCTTTTCAGGATAAATGGAAATACCCAATCTTCTCATGTTATGAATCCTTTCTGTATAATCGATGTCTGTTCTGAATATGATCATGATACCATGCAAAGCTGTCTTTGCGGTAACGGCTGTATGTGCCGTTTCCCTCATTGTCCGCGTCCACATATACGGTACCGTACCGCTTTGTCATTTCGCAGCTGCCTGCGGAAACGATATCGATGATACCCCACATGATATAACCGATCACTTCACATCCATCCTCAATTGCCAGATCAATCTGTTCAAAGTGTTCCTTCAGATACTGAATCCGGTAATCATCATGGATGGTATGATCGTCGTTGAGAATGTCATTTGCGCCGAGTCCGTTTTCACATACGAATACCGGTTTGCCATAGCGGTCATACATTCTGTTGATTGTCGTTCTCAATCCGACCGGATCAATCTGCCATCCCCACTCACTTACCTTCAGATACGGGTTCTTTGTGGTGACGACAAAGTTGCCGGCGGTCTTTTCCCTCTCCTGTACACTGATGACAGAGCTCTGATAATAGGAGAAGGACGTAAAGTCACAGGTGTTTTCCTTCAACAGGATTCTGTCCTGTTCTGTTATATCCACCTGGATGTGATCTGTTTCAAACCAGTTCAACATGTAATACGGATATTCACCCTTTGCCAGGACATCGCATGGATACCACTGGTACTTCTGTTCATCCTGCATTGTTCGCAGGTTTTCAACAGGATTGCAGGAATACGGGTAATAACAGAAGCAGGCGACCATACAACCGGACTTTGCCTTTGGGGCCGTCCTTCTCTGCATGGCGATGACCCTTGCGCTGGCGAGGTACTGATGATGTAAGGAAGTGAAGATATCCGAAAGATCATAGCCTGTTTCCTCATCCCGCAGAAGGCCGATGCCGTTATACGGGCTGAAGTAGCCGGCGTTGATTTCATTGAACGGCAGGTAGTAATCAATCATGTTCCCCCAGCGTTCAAATACTGTTGTGGCGAAACGGACATACAGGTCAATCAGAACTCTGTTCTTCCATCCGCCATATGCGGTAATCAGATGTACCGGCATGGCGTAATGGGTCAGGGTCAGAAAAATCTTCATTCCTGCATCCCTGGCAAGACGGAACACTCTGTCATAGTATGCCAGGCCTTCCGTATTCGGTTGTGTTTCATCACCTTCCGGATACAGTCTTGCCCAGCTGATGGAAAAGCGGTAGATGTCAATGCCGAGTTCCTGCAGTAATGCAATATCCTCTTCCATGTGTTCATAGCCGTCTGAACCTCTTCGGAATGGATAATTGCCTTCCTCCTTCATGGCTGTTTCAAGGTTATGACGGGTCAGAAGTCTTGTGGAAACCGTTGCGTTGTCAGTACGTGGTACATACCTGCGGCAGTCCTGGGTATCCAGACCCTTTCCACCGATATTGTACGCACCTTCATACTGGCTGGAGGCGGTAGCGCCGCCCCACAGAATATCGTGTCTGTTCATAATCCTCTTATAAAAACCGGATCTGATTGAAACAGATCCGATTTCTGGTGTTGGAGGGAATTACTTTCCTTCTTCGGCGAGGAGCTGGTTGTCCCACATTCTGAAGAACGGATAGTAGATGACGACAGAGAGGATGATCAGGATGACATTGAGAACAGCTGCTCTCCAGTCACCGCCGCATGCAAGGTAGGCACCGATCGGGCCAGGCAGAGTCCATGGAGCGGTAACGGTAACGCGGGAAACAAGACCCATGATTGTTGCGGCGTAACCGATGACAGCACAGACAACAGGAGTAATGACAAACGGAATCATCAGAGTCGGGTTCAGGACAATTGGAGCACCGAAGATAATCGGTTCGTTGATGTTGAAACATGCCGGCAGGAACGCTGTCTTACCGAGTTCCCTTGCATAGGTGGACTTTGAACGGAATGCCATCAGAATAGCCAGGCCGATTGTACATCCGGAACCACCGATCCAGATGAACCACTGATAGAACGGTTCAGCCGCAATGCAAGGCAGTGCTTCACCTGCCGCAAGTGCAGCAGCGTTCTGTTCAAGAAGAATCAGCCATACCGGTCTTGCCAGAGAACCGACGATGGAAACACCGTGGATGCCGAAGACCCAGAAGAAACATGTCAGGAAGACGATGAGGATGACAGAGCCCAGTCCATCACTTGCGGAGACAAGCGGAGCGACCAGTGTTCCGACGAATGCATGCCAGTCAAAGCCGATCCAGTATGTGATGGCACCGATCAGGAGAATGACGACTGCTGTAGGTGTGAGATTTTCAAAGCTGCGTGCGACTGCCGGTGGTACAGCATCCGGCATCTTGATCTTCCATCCCTTCTTATCGATGAAACGGTAGATTTCAATGGAAATGAATGTTGTAATCATACCGACGAACAGGCCTGCAGAACCAAGCTTGGACATCGGAACGACCCATCCTGCAATGCCTGCTTCGGCATCTGCCGGAACATTGACAGGAAGAATTGTCAGAAGATAAGCGATTTCAGCC
Organism: Bulleidia sp.; assembly: GCA_051873755.1. Classification (GTDB taxonomy): domain Bacteria; phylum Bacillota_I; class Bacilli_A; order Erysipelotrichales; family Erysipelotrichaceae; genus Bulleidia. The sequence continues at coordinate 25,089 of JBJEFE010000015.1, forward strand.
AGAATACCTCCGGAGAGGGAGTCGAGCTTATAGGACTGTGCCAGGGAGCTTCCGATACCGAAGATTGCATACAGTGTCATGATGTACATTGTCATACGGTATGGAAGAACAATCTTGCCTGCGTTGGCTGTCAGGAACTGGGAGATACCCCAGCTTGCCGGCAGAGGCGGATTGGCCACAATCAGGAAGAAGGAGCCGACGATAATCAGCGGAAGTGTAGCAACGATACCGTCACGGACAGCTCTCAGATGACGCTGGTTTGCGAGCTTTGTCATTGGACCGGACAGCTTCTCGTTGAAGAATGTTGTCAGTTTCTCTAACATTTTTAATTGATTCCTTTCTGAAGTTGAAGAACTATCCCTGTGCACTCGAGAAAGCCCTTTCACAACTTACAGTTACATTATACCGATATGAAATTTCATTTCAAGTGTATTTTATTATTATTTGTAATTTAATTTCATCTTTATGGGATTTATGTGAATTCTGTTTCAAAAAAATGAAAAAACAGGGTGTTTTTCAACCCTGTAGCGTATCAGAACGGTACAAACATGAGAATCAGGACACTGGCAAGAAACAGAATGCCGGTGGTCATGAAGAATCCCTTTGTCATTCCCCGTTTTGTATCAATGAAATACTGTGAAATGCCGGTGGTCAGTGCAATGGATGCACTGAGTACGACAATGATGGCAGTTCTGTTTCCATCCGTCAGCCATACTGTCAGTATTGTCAGCAGTAATGACAGACCGAAGATCAGAAATGCGCTTCTGTAACTGAATTTCGGAATGGCATAGTCTGTTTCGTTCCATGCCCTTTCCGATCTGTTCTGCTGTTTCTTTCTGTTCATTTTCTTCCTGTCTTTGGTGTGATGTTTCCAAGAATCACAGAAGCACAGGCTCCTGTGGCGCTTTTCATATTCGAATAGTGGCTGTGCAGTGTCTCATTGCCAAGGATCGCAAAGGCAACTGCCTCCTTGGCATCACTGTTGAAGCCGATCATCTCCTGGGTGAGTACGGTTCCATGACCCATGTATTCCTGCAGCAGTTCCAGCAGGAAGCCGTTGTGGCTTCCTCCACCCGATACGATCAGTTCATCGCACAGCTTTGTGTCCTCAAGAAAACAGTGAATGTTTTCCGTTGTGCAGTATGCCGTAAAGTGTGTGAATGTGCATACGATGTCCTCAGGTTTACAACTGCTGTAACGGGTCAGTATATCATCCACCCGCTGTTTTCCAAACAGTTCCCTGCCGGTACTCTTTGGCGGATATGCATGGATATACGGATCATGGATCAGCTCCTCAAACAGGGCTTCGATCTTTTTTCCGTTTTTTCCACAGTTTCCGTTTTCATCGTAATCACGGCCATAAAAACATCGCATGGCCTCATCGATCATCATATTGCCCGGTCCTGTATCAAATGCGGTAATATCCTCTTCTCTGCAGCCGGGTTCCAGTACCGTGATATTGGAGATTCCTCCGATGTTCAGCAGAATCCGTTTCCTTATTTCATCGCGGTACAGCAGATAGTCCACATACGGTACAAGTGGTGCGCCTTCCCCTCCGGCAGCCATATCCATTTTACGGAAGTCGGATATCACCTGACATCCGGTGATCCACGCAATCACGGCAGGTTCGCCGATCTGTAATGTACTGCGTACCAGGTCTGCGGTGTCGTGGGGCTGATGATAGATGGTCTGTCCATGCGAACACACCGCATCGATGTCATCACATGTCAGATGGTGTCGGTCCATGAACTGTTTTGTGCAGTTTCCAAACCATGTGCCAAGCTCAAAGTTCAAAGAACAGATCTCATCAACACCTGCACCATGGATATCACAGGCACGCTGGATCTTTTCCCTGAGGCAGGAAGGCATCTTCACTTCCTCATAGGCTTCCAGCACCGCCTTTGTGTCGGTATAACAGCCGGTGATACTGCACAGGGCAATATCCAGTCCGTCAAGACTTGTTCCGGACATCAGTCCGATCAGTCTCATCTGAGCGCCTCAATGGCATCATGAACGTTTCCATTGCGCAGGGAAAGACGTTCATGGGCCTGATCACATGTCAGGCCGCCAACACCCATGATGATCGCAATCTTGACATCCCTGCCGCTTTTCTCAAACAGCTGTGCGGCTTTCTCTCCGTCACATCTGACAGCCTGGGCAATGATGCGCTTTGCACGCTGTACAAGCTTTTCGTTTGTCGGCTGCACATCCACCATCAGGTTTTCATACACCTTGCCATAGCGGATCATACAACCGGTGGAAAGCATATTGCAGATCATCTTTTCCGCTGTTCCGGCCTTCATTCTTGTGGAACCTGTCACCACTTCCGCACCTGTTACGGCTTCCACTGCCGTATCGGCGTGGGCACTGATTTCCGCATTGGAAACACAGCTTACCGCTGCGGTATAGGCACCGATACTGCGGGCATAATCCAGACCGCCTTTGACATATGGCGTACGTCCGGATGCCGCAAGACCGATGACACTGTCATTTTCATTGAGGTTCAGTGCCTTCAGATCGGAAACCGCAAGATCCGGATCATCCTCCGCACCTTCCTTGGCTTTGAACATGGCATTTTCACCTCCGGCAATGATACCCATGACCATATCCGGTGATACACCGTATGTCGGCGGGCATTCAGAGGCATCCAGTACGCCGAGTCTTCCGCTTGTACCGGCACCGATGTAAATCATACGGCCGCCTTTGACAAGTCTTTCAGACACACGGTCAATGATTTCCGCAATCTGTACTTTCTGAGAAGCGACAGCTTCCGCAGCCTTTCTGTCTTCCGCATTGATTTTCTCCACAATTTCCAGTGTGGAACAGCGGTCAATATCCATTGTGGAAGGATTTCTTCCTTCCGTTTCCATTTTTTCGAAATTCACGATAATCTCCTTTTTTCAAAGTCTGTTTGTCCAGTTTTTCGTTGCGGAAAGAATCTGTTTGTTTTCCTTCAGATTCCTGGACATCAGGACCAGATAGATCGTGTCGCAGATAAACAGAGAACTGTCACGACTTGAAATCGCACCGGCACGGACGGTATTTTCCTCCATCGGCACATAGAACATCATATCCGAAAGCCGGTTGAGTGTTGTTTTGCCAAGCTGGGAAATCCCGATGACAACCGCACCTTTTTCCTTTGCGATGCGAACCGTTTCAATCACCTCGTTTGTTTCGCCGGAATAGCTGATCGCCACAAGTACATCCTTCTCACGCATGCTGGAAAGGCATGTCATCATGAAGTGCGGATCCTGTGCATAAATCACATGAATCCCGATACGGCTCAGCTTCTGACAGAAGTCCTGACATACGATTCCGCTTCCGCCGATTCCGCAAAGGTATACCATACCGGAAGTTTCAATCGCACTCACGGCTTTTTCCACAAGGGATTCATCAATCAGTCCTCTGACGCTTTCCAGAGTCTTTTTTCTGTGGGTGTACATTGTACTGACAAGTCTTGCGACGGTTTCGTTTTCCTCAATCTCCTGTGTCAGATCCACCACATCATTCTTTTCAGACATCAGAATGTCCATCTTCAATGCCGGAAAACCGTTGTATCCAAGGGTTCTTGAAAAACGGACGATCGTAGGTGCACTTGTACCGCAGCGTTCTGCCAGATCTTTGGCGGAACTGGTACTTACCTCCTGAAGATGGTTCAGGAAATAATCTGCGATCTGTCTTTCACTCTGTGTGAATTCCGGATATACATCCTGTATACGGCTCTGTAAACTCATATTCTGGTCCTTTCCATGTTATTATATTTCATATTTTTATGTAATTCAATTTCATTTTACCTTCGTTTCATCATATTTCGTGTATGATGATAGAGGATATGCAATATTATAACATCCATTTTCAGAAAAAGATGAAAGCCTTTTCAAAAATAACAGACCTCAGTCATCACTGCGGCCTGTATCCTCATTTCCTCAACAGCTGTACACACAGGTCCCCTTTCGTGGTTTCATGAATTGCGGCCTGCAGTTTCACCTGTGTTGTCTTTGTAATCTCCATTGTTTCCTGACACGGATGTTTTATATCTGCTTCATATGTCAGGATCTGATCTCCCTGTATGATCACAATTTCCATCGTTCCTTCCTGACAGACAGCGGACAGTGCAATCTGATAGACACCGTCCTGTTCCAGTTCCAGCACATCATTCACATGTGCATAGGATGGATCATATTCTTCCGGAAGGAAGTGGTATTCCGTTGTCTGTATCATTTCATAGTCCTTCTGTTTCCCGCATCCTGTCAGAAACAGCATTGCGGTCAGTACTGTGATCCATATTCTTCTCATCTTTTAAGATCCTCCCATCTTTGATTTCGATGATCCGTTCTGCCTGTTTCGCCACATTCCAGTCATGTGTAATCAGGATGACGGTTTTTCCAAGCCGGTTCAGTCTGGTAAAATATTCCATGATCTGCTTTCCGGTTGTGGAATCCAATGCCCCTGTCGGCTCATCCGCAAGAATCACTTCCGCACCGCAGGCAATGGCACGGGCGATGGCTGCGCGCTGTTTCTGTCCGCCGGAAATATGATTGGGACGTTTCTCTGCAAGATCCGCAATTCCCATGTCCTGCAGTGCATTCATGACCCGCTGCTTTCTTTCCTTTCGTGACATGTTGTGTTTTAATAACGGCAGTTCCACATTCTCAAATACCGTATCCTGTTCAATCAGGGCAAAGTGCTGGAATACAAATGCGCACTTTGTACCGCGGAATGCGGCAAGTTCCTTCTGACTCTGACGGCTGATATCCGTTCCGTCATACAGATATGTACCGGAAGTCGGTACATCCATACAGCCAATGATATTCAGAAGTGTAGTCTTTCCGGAACCTGAAGGTCCCATCACCGCTGTCATCTCTCCTTTTTCCACAATCAGATCAATGCCGTTCAATACCCTGGTCACAATCCCGTCACTTCGGTATTCCTTTGTGATCTGTTTCAGCTCAATGATTCCCATATGAATTTCCTCCTGTCAGCTCACATGGCCGGTAATGAAAAATGCGTAAGGCAGGTATCAGGGATGAGACCAACACCAGAACCACTCCGGCAATCATGCATACCGGCAGGGTCATCCCTGTATGTGCCCGCATCAGTACCTGTCTGAAAAGATCCCTGCTTTCATTCAGATGAAACCAGTACACTGCCCATGCGGACAAAAGCGGTACAGATACCATGACCGTAATCTCTGCGGCAATACACAGGGCGGTACCAGACAGTGTCATTCCATTGGCAATGTAAATCCCATACTTCTTTTTCTGAAGCAGTGTGCCTGCAGCGAACATTGCGGTCAGTGATGTCAGCGCCATGGCGGAAAGAAACAGTGCCAGTGCGATATGACGCTGCGTGTACATTTCCGTTTCACTCCGGTACTGTTCATACAGGTCAGCCAGTGTATGCGCCGTTGCTGCAAAGCCCATCTGTTTCGATAATGTATGAATCTGATCTGTGATCGCACGGATATCCGCATTTTCTTCAGGAAACACATATGTGTTGTGCAGTGCGGACAGCTGTGTCATCAGATCACTCCGGCTGTTGTCCGACCATGGAATAATGCATTTTCCATCCATACTGATCAGAGGAAACCGGATCAGATCATTCTCATCCATCCACTGTTTTCCTTTCGGTATATACCCGCTTACCACATAGATATCCTGCAGGTAATCATCATGCAGGATCGTACCGATCGGAATGACATCCCTGTATGATTCAGATACATAGACCGGAAGTTTTCCATCCTGTATCTCAAATGACGATACACCGATATCCATCATGGAAAGCATGCATTCATCCATCCGGATCACCTGTGTGATATCCGGATCATCCGCATACCTTGTGTCCGCAACAATGTTCCGGTTGACTTCAATGTATTCCTGTGATGATTTCAGCTCCCGGAAATACATGCCTGTGGCATCCGCCTGTCCGACATCCCTGACGCCTGTTATTTCTCTGATCTGTTTCTGAAACTGCTGAAGAGTATCCGTAAAATCATCTGTCTCATGGCTCTGGCTGTACTCCAGCTGCAGTACCTGCTTCATGTCCCATCTGAGATATTCTTCAAAGATCTGTTTCTGCATGGCATAGCAGCCGACCGTTGTCACGGATACGATTGCCATATGAAATGCGGTAAAGCATACCGCAATCAATGCGGCTGTACGGATCCATCGTTTCCGCAGATTGCGTATTGCAAGTCGTATGATCATCATGACACCACCTGTGAAGGATGAATCCGCATGATCCGGATCATCGGAATCATGGATGCGATGATCAGTGTGCACAGAAACAGCACACATGTCCCACCGATGAAAAATGGTGACAGTCTGATCTGAAACAGTCCCTGACTGCCATGAACAATCGCGGTTAACAGAACAACGGAACAGCCAAGGCTGACAAGCAGAATCCCTGCCGTATCCTGTATGACAAACAGATTCAGACGGGTATTGGTCCAGCCGAATGCCTTGCGTATTGCCATATCTTCTGTCTGTGTCACAATTCTGTCATTGGTGACAATCAGACAGTTGACAATGGAAAACACATAGATCTCCATTGCCAGTGACAGTCCCGTATTCTGCATTGTCCACAGAAGCGGGATATCCTCCTTTGCCTGTGCAAGCTGTTCAAGCAGTTCCTCAATTGTGCTGATTCCGATCATGACCGACGCAAACGATACCGTAAATCCGATCACCATCAGAATCACGGACGGTGTGAAGGCTTTTCTTATCCGGTTCATCCCCGTTCCTCCCTTTCCGCTTCTATGACTTCATCGGCGCGATTCCGTTACAGAGATTTCCAAAAAAAACCGCTTCATGCGGTTATCGATGCCATAACAGGGTGGAACGTTTCATGACTTCAGCGATCTGATTCTCATCCATGGATTCCAGTCCCGTATGATCTTCACTCAGATAATACACAGCCTGAACCACTGCGGCATTTTTATCCTTTGCGCAGAGGGTAAATTCACTGAAGGAGGTATCACCCGTCATCATCTCATCCCATCTGGTGTCAGTCAGGCTGAAAAACAGAACATCTCCGTCATCTCTCTGCACTCTTGTGATGGACAGTTCCTGTACGGAACTGCCCTGCAGTCTGCCGATCAGGCTGCCATCGACTTCATTGACCGACAGCACGGAAGGATCTGTAATCACCTGTACACTGCTGCGCAGTATACTTCTGATTCCAAGTCCTGCACCGAGCAGAATACAGACTGCAATTCCTGCCGCAAGAAGCTGCCGGAAAACAATCCGGTGATGCACTTTCCTCAATGAGTCCGCTTTACGGTATTCATCATCCCGGTGCTGGATCTGACTGTCCGATCGCAATGTATTCAGGCAGTCCTGACACTGTTTACAATCCTTCAGATGTTCCTCCACAAGCTGTCTGCTTGTTTCACTGCATACGCCATCCACATATAACGGCAGAAGATCCTGTATCACTTCACACTGCATTTTCATCCTGCATCTCCTTTCTGACTGTCATCCTGGCACGATGGTATGTGACTCTTGCCCAGCTTTCGGTTTTATTGAAAATTGATGCGATCTCCGCAAAGGAAAGATCTGCGAAGGTACGCATCCAGAATACCTCACGATATGGTTCTTTGAGCCTGTGGACATATCTGTGGATATCCACAGCCTGTTGTCTTTTCAGGAAGTCCTGTTCAGGGGATTCATCCGATTCCATCTGTTCCAAAGGCACATCCGCAAATCTCTGTCTCTGTTTCAGCTGTGAGAAATACGTATTCTTTGCGATCTGGCAAAGCCATACATTCAACCGGCACTCCCCTCTGAAATGATCAATGTTTTTGAGTGCCCTGAAAAATGCCTCCTGGGTGATTTCCTGTGCCCAGTCCTCATCCCTGCATAAGGAAAGCACATAACGGTAGACAATATCAAAGTATTCCCGATATACGGTATCGAAATCCTGCACCGTCCGTTCCTCCCTTCTGTATGTATGACTCCCTGATCCTGAAAACGTTACAGAAAACAGTCACCTTTTTCAGTGACTGTTCCATTTATGATTTCTGTTTTCTGACATGGACAACCGCAAACGGAAGGTAGACTGCCATACTGACCGCAAGGCAGATCAGAGCCGCACCGATGGCACGCTCATCCAGTCCTGTGGCAAGAAAGCTTCCCAGCGCTCCCGGCAGCATCCACGGTGCCGGAAGTCTGCTCGGTGTGATCATGCCGTTGGCGATGGCAAGATAACTGCCTGCCGCACTCAATACCGGTGCCAGTACAAACGGGACAGTCCACATCCTGCGGTCTTTGACAATCACTTCCTGATACAGGGAATCATTGAGATTGAAGAAGCCTTCCTGCATATATGTCAGACACTGTTTCTTCTGATCTTTTGGACTCAATACAAACAGATCCAGTGCCAGGCCAAGTGAAGCACCTGCCCCGCCGATCCATACATACCAGTGGAAGAAGGATTCGGTTGTGATAAACGGATAGGCACCCTTGTGAAAGAATGCATACAGATTGGCAAGAGACATGAAGATCCAGAAGGGTCTGACAAATGCTCTTGCGATCTTTGGAAGATCCGGAGAGAACAGTTTTCCGATACTGATCACAAGCACGATCGCAATCACAAATACAAGGGAATCCATCAGATGGGCAATCCACAGAAAGATACTGCGGATCAAAGGGAAGAACAGAGGAGACAGGAATGCGATGAACAGTCCTGCCATCATGGTTCCGATACATGGAAACAGGTCAGAAAGATAGTCCTCCGCTTTTGCGGGCATGATCCTGTTTTCAAACTGGAAGCGCGAAAGAAATCCGAAGCACTCACCAAGTGAAAGCGCAAGCAGAAACCAGATTGCGAAATCCTGTGTCGGGTTGTCCGTAAATGTCTGATAACTGCACAGAAAGCAGACAAACACAGCGGATAATCCGCTGGCGGTACCGGATGCACCATAGTGTCTTGCAAGTCTGGATGCGATGACATACACATACGATGCCATCATCAGAAGAATCGCAATCGTACTGAGGGTGGTAAGCGGAAAGGATGTCGCATACTTCGCCGCAAGCAGGGTGACGCCCATGCATGCCCAGAAAAGAAGCAGTTTCTGTGATGCCTCACGCAGAATCACAACATGTCTCTGATGACTGATGCCTTCCAGCATCCGGCTGATATTCAAACAGATTGTTTCTGTCATGTGTCCTCCTTTTTCTGTCCTTAACTTTACCACATTTTAACATTCTTTTCCCTTAAGAACTGCTTAATCCTTTCTGATATCCTGCGGTCTGCGCAGATGGTAGTTCCCACTGTAGGCAGCCTGCACATCCTCGAGCACAATAAATGCATTGGAATCCGTATTCAGAATCGTTTCCTTGCATGCGCGTACCTTTTCATACGGCACCACACTGACAATGACGGAAAACGGATTTCTTTCATATCCGCTTTCGCCATGCAGTAAGGAACAGCCACAGTCCTCCTGATGCAGAAGCTTCTGACGGATTTCTTCATGTTTCTGCGAGAAAATCATCATCTTGACCTCCTGTTTCTGTGCTACGACAATCCGGTTCATGGCCATACTGCATGTCAGAATCAGCACAATACCGTAAATGAATGATAATGCATGATGCATGTCAAACTGCAGCAGCATCACAACACAGTCAAACAGTCCAACCAGAAACGCAGTCGGGATATTGAAGCGTTCATTGAGAATAATCGCAATGATATCCAGTCCGCCACAGGAGCCATTGCCACGCAGAATCAGACCGCCGCCTGTTCCAAGCAGGCCGCCGGCAAGAATCGCACCCAGAAACATGTCATCCTTCAGAACGGACATCCATGTAAAGCGTGAAAACACCTCCAGCAGCAGTGGAAACACGACTGCGGAAAACAGTGTTTTCATCGCAAACTTCTTTCCAACCAGAAAGTAGGCCATGGAAAACAGAATGATGTTGAGTACCATGACCCACACACTCAGACGGATCGGTAAAACGGAATTGAGTACCTTGGCAAGACCGGAAGTACCGCCAAGGGAAATCGATAACGGAAGTGCGACCATCCCGATCGCAACGGCACACAGAACGTTGCCTGCTGAAAGAAGAAACAGATCTCTGAATTTTTTCATATCTTTGCGGTTTACAAAAGATCAATGGCAGACGCCATTGATCTCCATCTTATTTCATGTCTTTCAGGAATGCACCGTAGGCACGGTACGCCTCATAGACGTCAGCCTTGGATACGACTTCACATGGTGCATGCATGTTCTGAACAGCAATTCCCGCATCAATGACATCCATGTTTCTGTTGGCCATGATGTAGGCGATGGTCCCGCCTCCGCCAACATCAACCTTACCGAGTTCACATGTCTGATACTGACAGTTGTTGTCGTCCATGACCCTGCGGATCTTTGCGATATATTCCGCATTGGCATCATTGGAGCCGCTCTTGCCGCGGGAGCCAGTATATTTGTTGAAGCAGATTCCCTTTCCGAAGAATGCGGCATTCTTTGTCTCCATGACTTCCGGATATAACGGATCATAGGCTGCGGAGACATCACTTGACAGCATTCTGGAATTGTCATATGTGTCATTGAGTGCGCTCAGGCTGCCTTCTCCCTGCATCTCCAGCATCTTTGCGATGACATGATCGAAGTACGCCGACTGCATGCCTGTGTTGCCCACAGAACCGATTTCCTCCTTGTCCACAAGAATGACGCAGGATGTTCTTTCCGGTGTGCCTTCAAAATCCAGGGCAGCACGTAAGGAAGTATATGCGCACACTCTGTCGTCATGACCATAACCCATGATCATGGAACGGTCCAGACCATAGTCACGGGCAGGACCTGCAGGTACAACTTCGATTTCGGCAGAGACAAAGTCCTCTTCCTCAATGCCGTACTTTTCCTTCAACAGGGCAAGAATATACGCCTTGACAGGATCTTTTTCCTCATCCTTTGCCGGGATGGATCCAACCAGCACATCCAGTGCCTCCCCTTCAACAACCTTGTCTCCTGTCTTTGCCATCTGTGTGGAAGCCAGGTGAATGAGCAGATCGGAAATACCGACAACCGGATCACTGTCATCCTCACCGATGCAGATATCGATGACTGTGCCGTCCTTTTTAACGACAACTCCGGCAAGTGCCATCGGACGTGCTGTCCACTGGTACTTCTTGATTCCGCCGTAGTAATGTGTGTCAAGCAGGGCAAGGCCGTTGCTTTCATATAATGGATGCTGCTTGAGGTCGGTACGTGGTGAATCGATATGCGCACCGAGAATGTTCATACCTGAACGGATCGGCTGTTCACCGATGATAAATGCCAGGAAGTTCTTACCCCTGTTTGTGGAATAGACACGGTCTCCCGGCTTGAGTTCCGTAACGTCTGCCAGGTTTCTGTAACCTGCCTGTTCCGCTGCCTTCACACTGTTGATTGTGAACGCACGTTCTGTTTTGGATGCGGAAAGGAACGTTCTGTAGTCCTCATTAAAGTCCATCAGGGACTTCATTTCCGCCTCACTGAGTTTTTCCCATACTGTTTTTGACATCTGTTTCCTCTTTTCTATATGCGGTACATGGAAAATGCCTGTGTGAAAGAAGACGGTCCGGACACCTTCATGATGACGCCCGTCTCTGTTTCCTCTTCAACTTTCATCATACACACTTTCCGATATCGGTCAAACATGAACATTTTATCATACGGAAGGAAAATACGGCATGTTTCTTCTTCCGGATACAGCATTTCAACCACATGATCCATGACGTCATCGATTCCTTCACCGCTGATACATGATAACTGCAGGCCTTCCGGTTTCTGATCCTGTTCACAAAGGTCAATCTTGTTATACACACGGATCAGCGGAATCTCATCCGCACCGATCCGTGACAATGCCTGATGGGTCGCCGCAATCTTTTCATCCATGGCCGGATCGGAAGCGTCAATCACATGAATCAGAACATCCGCATCCCTTGCGGCAGCCAGGGTAGAATAAAATGCATCCAGCAGGGATGAAGGCAGATCTGAAACAAAACCGACCGTGTCATACAGCAGAAATCCATACTGTCTGTAGATCACTGAACGCACACTGGTATCCAGTGTCGCAAACAGTGCGTCCCTGCTTTCCACTTCACTGCCCGCCTGATCATAGCGGTTCAGCACAAGGTTGAGAAAGGAACTCTTTCCCGCATTGGTATAACCGATCAGAGCAGCCCGTTTCAACAGTGTCCGTGATCTTCTTCTCTCATCCTGACTCCTTCGTTTTTCAATTCCCGCCAGTTCCTTTTTCAGCTCGGCAATGCGGGCTCTGTATTTCCTTGCAATCAAAGCAGAGCGCATTTCCCCGGCACCACGGTTGACAACCCCGCCGCCTCTTCCGCGGGAGGCACCGTCATCCTGGTGTACCATCTGCGGCAATGCATATTCCAGTCTTGCCATTTCCGTCTGCAGTCTGGCCTGACGGGTTCTTGCATTTTTCGCAAAGATATCCAGAATCAGGGACGTGCGGTCAATCACATTGACACCGACGGTTTCGGCAATGGATGCGGCCGCCTGTACACCAAGGGGATTCATGAACACAACAAGCCGGGCACCGGTTTCCCCGACAAGCTGTGCAAGTTCTTCCAGCTTGCCTTTGCGGAATGCGGTGTTACGGTCCATGGACTGGCTGTTCTGCACAAGTGTTGAAACAACCTCATACCCGCAGGCAATACATAACTGCCGGCATTCCTCCATCTTTCCCTCAAAGCCCCTGCGTTGATCCTTCAGGCAGATTCCCGCCAGTATCACACGTTTCATAACATCGGTACACGCTTTGGCTTCACCACACTGAACGGATCCAGGTTCTTTGGCGTTTCAGGTGTATGGGCAGGTTCATTCAGCTTTCTGACAAAGTAACTGACATCCTTCCATTCCCCGTTTTTATAACCGAAGTTTTCAAACACCGCCTTCTTTTCAAAGCCGCAGGCAAGATGCAGCTTTTCACTCATCTCATTACCGGAGGTGATAATCGACACAACATTGACATAACCATCCTGTTCTGCCAGATCCAGGATCGCATCCATCAGTCTTCTGCCATAGCCCTTTCCTCTTTCATCCGGGTTCATATAGATGGAAAGATCACATGTCCAGTCATAGGCTGCACGCTCATGGAACTTAGACAGGTAGGCATAGCCAAGAAGTCTGTCGTCTTCCTGCAGTACAATCCACGGATATTTTTCCCTGACCGTGTGAACACGCTGAACAAAGTCAGCCTCATCCACAGGCCGGGTTTCAAATGTGCAGCTGGAATGGGTAATATACCAGTTGTACCACCACCAGCAGGAGAAGATATCATCCTCTCTGATCATCCGTATCATCTTGTATACACACTCCTTCCGTTCATGATTGTCATCATGACCTTTGTTTTGTGAATCTCGTGGACATCCACATTCCGGATATCCTGATCCAGGACTGCCATATCCGCATAATAACCTGCTTCGATCTGACCGATGCGGTCATTCATAAACAGCTGGGCAGCTCCAAGGTCCGTATAGGTGTGCAGGGCCTCTTCCACACTCAGCCTTTCATCCGGATTCATGGCAGATCCCGGGAATGACAGCGATTCTCTTGTGACGGCACATTCAATGCCTTTCATGACATCCGGCATTTCCACCGGGGCATCCGATCCGTTGGAACACAGGGTTCCTTCATACAGTGTACGGAACGGGTAGGACGTCTCTGCAAGGTCTGTTCCGACTCTGCTTTCCACAATGGAGGCATCATAGTCCACAAAGATACTCTGGTAGTAACAGGACAGTTTCAGATCAATGATCTTCTGAATCTGATCCGGCCGCAGAATCTGACAGTGGACAATTCCATGGTGAAGCGGGTTGCCTTCCATGATGTTTTTCTCCAGCACTTCAATCCACTCATCCGCGGCACGGTCTCCGATACAGTGGGCAATGACCGGCATGTTAAAGCGGCTGGCAAGAATCACATCACGCTCCATGTCCTCCTGACTCATGCACATCATGCCCTTTGTCGAGGCATCGTCATGGTAGCTGTTGTTCATTGCGGCAGTACGTGCACCCAGTGAACCGTCAAGGATCAGCTTTAACGGGCCGATGCGGAATGTGTCATTTCCCACATCAAATGTATAGCCGTCATCCAGGAATGAGGCAAATGCCTGATCATCCCTGAACTCGCACTGTTCGTTGATGCGCACGGTCAGACGGTCCTGGTAGGACAGCTTTTCCATCGCATCCAGAGGATCTCTGTAATCATCACTGACACACAGGAAGTCATCACTTCCGACGGTCGTAATACCGCATGCATTGGCATAGGCAGCCCCTTTGATGACATAGTCCTGCATCATTTCCACGGAAGGTGCAGGCTGGATGGAACGGATCAGATTGATCGCATTCTCCTCCACTCTGCCGCTTTCATACCATACCATTCCGCCTTCAATTTCCAGATCCTCTTTGATTCCGGCAATTTCAAGTACTTTGGAATTGACCATCACCACATGTCCGCAGGCTCTTGTCAGAGCAATCGGAACATCCGTACTGATGGAATCCAGGAATGCCCTGTCCGGTGCAATGTGATCATCAAAACGGTCCTCGTTGTATCCTCTTCCCAGCAGCCACTGGCCGGACTGTACATGTTTCAGGCCACTGGCACAAAGCTGTCTGACCTCATCCAGGGAATGCGTGGAACCAAGCTGCACAACCGACAGGTAATAGCCAAGTTCCAGCAGATGCATGTGGGAATCCACAAATCCCGGCGTCACAAAACAGCCCCTGACATCCATGATGTCATCACAGCTGTCCAGTTCCTGTTTGAGATCCGCTTCATATCCGACATGGGTGATTCTCTCATCTTCCCAGATGACCGTATCCCCTTCTTTTCCAAATATCGCTGCGTGAATCAGTGCTTTTTTCATGCATTTCCTCCATCCGCAAAAATCATGCGGGATTCATAATACTGTTCCATCATGCCGATCTCGGAAATGACCTGCTTTCTGTCAATGATCATTCCATGCGGTGCGGCAATGACGCGGATCAGATGATCCTCCTTATGATAGATCAGTCCGATCACAACACCGGTGAAGGTTTCCAACGGCTGATGCACACCTGTCACATAGGCCGGTATGATCTCCCTGTCCTCCATCACGTCTTCTTCTTTCATATAGCCGACATTGCATGTCCGGATTCCCTCCGTTCTGAGATCCAGACTGCCGTAAGGCTGGTCCACAATGATCTGCACGGTTTTACCAAGCAGTGATCGTCCGCACAGGTATTCCAGTGAGGCTACGGCATTCTCATCATCCTCATCCGTTTCAAATCCCTGATTGACAAGCCACTGTCTGAATGGACCGAAGGCCTGTACCGTGATACGGGCATACCCGATCCTTTGCGCCTGTTCCGCCATCTGATTCAGAAGATCTGTTCCGATGCCCTGATGACGGCAGTCATTGCGGACATACAGAAAGCGAATCCGGAAGCTGTCATCGTGAATCAGAACCCCTCTGATGGAATCTTCCTGTTCCATGATCCATGTATCCTCATCCATTCTGCCCTGAAGCTGATTCAGAATGGTTTCCGCTCCTGAGTGAAACTGCGGATCATCCGGAAGACAGTCTTTTAAAAACGCAAAGGCAGTGAGTTTTTCATCCTGCCCTGCAATCCGTATCATTTTACAGTTCCAGTTCTCTGTCATACAGAGGAACGGAATCCCTGATGACATCCTTGAGAAGCTGCTCTGTTGCATAGCTGACTTCCACCGGTACATCCTTTGTCAAAGGTACGGCTGCTTCGCGGACTGCGTTGAGAAGACGCTCTTCCTTCACATCCGCTTCCACAATGAAGTTGAGTACAACCATCGTTCCGGCACTCTTCTGTTTCAGCCATACACGGGAAATCTCCTTTTCCTGTGCACATCTGTCATATACTGCATTGACCGCACGGGTCGGATAAACGGAAGGTTCACTGTAGCGGATCTGGAAAGGTACAGGCGGTACCGGCTGGGAAACCGGTTTTGGGGCCTGCATTCTTCCCGCCACAACCGCAACCAGGTTCCTTGGGATGACCACATTGTCAGTGCCCGGATTGATCACGATGCCTGCGGCTTTCGGATTGTCGGTGAGAAGCTGATCAAAATCCTTTGTCTGACGGACGACAAGCTTCGGTTCAATTCCTTTACCGAACTGTACTTTCCCTGACTTTTCAAAGTCGGTAAATACCGGGAACAGTGTCTTCCCGTCATTTGTATTCAGAAGATAAAACTTGATCTGGGACGGATGCGCATTGCGGATGGTACCGTCTTTCTGTTGCTGGATATCCACATCGAAGTCACACGGGGACAGCAGTTTTGCCTGTTTCAATGCCGCAGTCAGTCTGTCCTGCTGTTCCGCCGGGGAGGTGGCTTTCATATCCTGAATGACCTTTTCGAGTTCAGGATTTCTGATTGGTGCTGTTTTTGTTTTTCTATCTGCCATATTCTTTCCTGCTTTCACGTATCAGTATACCGTTTTTTCTCTATGCATACAAATGCGGAAACCGCCAATTTTGCGGTATAATAAACGTGCACGTTATTTTTCGCATATCCTTAATACAGTATTCACACACCATTCACATGTGAATCCTAGGATAATGGCGTACAGAGTAAAAAAGGAGTGATCTATATGAGTGAATTCAATCGTGACAATACGTTTGATGCAGAATATGAGGAAAAGAACAGCTTTTCCGCACATGACAACTTCAATCACGGACGCAGGCCGCATAAAAAGGCAAACGGCATCGTAAAAACCGTATGTACCGCAGTTCTGTGCGGTGTCTGCGGTATGGCAGGCGGCGGTATCACCTGGGCCTTCCTTGGCAGCGGCGCTCACAGCAGCAATGTCAGTGTTGTGACAAGTGATCAGAAATCACCAAGCGGCACAACAACGGTTTCCTCAAACAGCAGCGGCACAGGCCTGACAACCGCACAGGTTGCGGCCAAGGCATGTCCGAGTGTTGTGGAAATCCTGACGGAAGGTACAACCACAACCTACGGTATGTTTGGGGGCACATACACATCCCAGTCCGCAGGTTCGGGTGTCATCATCTCGGATGACGGCTATATCATCACAAACCACCACGTCATTGAGGACGCCGATAAAGTCACCATCACAACCTATGACGGCGATCAGTATGAAGCGACTGTCGTCGGTTCTGATGCCAAGGCGGATATCGGTGTTCTGAAGATTGACGCTGCGGATCTGACACCGGCAGTCATCGGTGACTCCTCCCAGATTCAGGCAGGTGACACAGCCATTGTCATCGGCAACCCGCTCGGCACACTGGGCGGTACGGTTACCGACGGCATCATTTCCGCCACATCCAGACAGGTTACCATCAATAACGAGGCAATGGAGCTGATTCAGACCAATGCACAGATCAACTCCGGCAACTCCGGCGGCGGTCTGTTTGACGGCAACGGAAACCTGATCGGCATTGTCAATGCCAAGGACTCCGGCACAACCTCCAGCGGTACAACCATTGAAGGTCTCGGCTTTGCGATTCCGATCAACACGGCATTTGATGTCGCAACCCAGATCATGGAAAACGGCGAGGTCACAAACCGTGCCACGATCGGTGTCTACCTGCAGGAGCTCTCACAGAACTCCGGCCGTTACAGCGCAGGTCTGTATATTACCGAAGTCATTAAGGGTTCCGGTGCGGAAAGTGCAGGTCTGAAGGCTTATGACCGTATCGTCAAAGCCAACGGCATGACCATCAGTTCCTATTCCGATCTGTCCTCTGCCCTCATCGGCAAGCAGGTTGGCGATCCGTTTGACATGACGATTGAACGTGACGGTAAACAGATTGATGTTACTGTTACCCTGACCGGAAGTCTGTCCGATTCCGAATAACAGCATCATGAAAGGCATTCCCGCTTAATTGAGAATGCCTTTTTCAGTGTCCGATGATTTCTTCAGCGATCTGTTCGATCTTTCTGCCGGTTGTACTGACTTTGTATGATTGTACGTTTTCGTATAACGGCAGATATGACAGTGTCCGTTCGATGACGGAGGAATCCCTCTTTCCTTCCGCAATATCCTTCTGAATTCTTGATACGAGTCCGTCTGGGTCACAGGTCAGGGAAATCACATGGACCTGTACCTTTTCTGTGTCAAGACGGGAAAGAATATCATCGATGATCTTCTGCTGGTGCATGACCCGGCAGAACACAACGTTTTCCAGTATGGTGCAGTGAAGAAAACGGTTGAGCTGAAAACAGATGTTATCCATGACCATGGTTCTGGTTTCATCATTCACGACAAACGGATCCATGTCCCAGCACCAGTCCCCGTCAAGGAATACGCAGCTGTTCAGCTGTTTTTTCAGGTAGTGGCACACGGTGGTCTTTCCGATGCCCATCGGTCCTCCAATCAGATACAGGTGTTTCATACACATTCCATATCCCTGCACGCAATCAGGGATACGCCGGTATGCAGGAAATCCTTCACAATGACATCATTGCATTTTACTGGCGCATAGACTGTCATCTGACGGATTTCATCCATGGCTTCCTGCCACAGATCCAGCGGAATCTCCTTTTCGCTCATCACCGGAAGGACACGGTGTGTACCGCCTTCAATCCGGACTGTTGTTGTGAGCACCCGCATCGGGCGGATGGATTCCTGTTGTGCATAATGCTTTCCGTTATCACAGCCATAGCCCTTCATGTCTGTAACGGTGCTGTTTTCAATCGTTACGGTGATCCGGCATCCCTTTGGACAGTTGACACATACAAGCTGTTTTGTCTCCATGTTATTCCTCCACGATCTCCACTCGGATCTCATCAGAGATTCCCTCGATCATCTTTCCGGCAATCAGCACATGTTCCATTTCACTTGGCATCACATGTTCCTGATGAATGGTACGCAGTACCTTCTTTCCGGCAGATATGACAATCGATACACTGTGCATCGGTTTTCTGACTCTGAAATACAGCTCTGCCGTTTTTTCCCGCATTGCCGTATGAATTCTGTCCGGTACGACATAACTGATTCCATTACCCGCAATAACAGAAACATACGGTGATGGATTTGTGCCTTCTGTAATATACACGGCCGCAGCTTCTCCCGCCTTTGTGCCCTGGTGAGCCGCAAAGTCCGCCAGATCATGGACATGAAGTCCGTTCCCACAGGCAAAGATGCCTTCGGTTTCACACATGTATGTCTCATCCACCTTCGGCCCTTTCGTAGCGGGGTTCATCGGGATTCCGGCCTGTTCACCAAGGTGGTTTTCAGGAATCAGACCGACACTCAACAGCAGCGTATCACAGTCAAAGTGTTTCTCTGTCCCCTGGATCGGATTGCGGTTTTCATCCACCTGTGCAATATCAATTCCCTCCAGACGTTTTTCACCGTAAATGGTTGTGACGGTATGAGACAGGTACAGCGGGATATCAAAATCCTCCAGGCACTGTTTCATGTTTCTTGGCAGTCCGTTGGAATACGGCATGATTTCCGCCACACCAAGTACCGCTGCGCCTTCCAGCGTCATTCTTCTTGCCATAATCAGTCCGATATCACCGGATCCAAGGATAAAAACTCTCTCTCCCGGCATCCAGCCGTCAATATTCACATAGCGCTGAGCCTGACCGGCGGTAAATACACCTGCAGGACGGGTACCCGGTAAGGACAGAGCACCTCTGTTTCTTTCATAACAGCCTACGGAAAGAATGACGGCTTTGGCTTCCACAGTCACGATACCCTCATCAGCACTCTGATATGTGACGGTACGATCCGTACCGATCTTTGTGACCATGGCACCATGGCGGAATTCCACACCCGCACTGCGGGCATCGTCAATGAAACGCTGGGCAAACGCAGGTCCGCTGAGCTGTTCATGAAAGGTGGTCAGTCCGAATCCGTTATGAATGCACTGGTTCAGAATGCCTCCGGATTCCTCATCCTTTTCCAGAAGCAGCACATGTTCAATTCCTTTTTTACGCAATGCCGCAGCTGCCGCAAGCCCGGCACATCCCGCACCGATGACAACCGCATCATACTGTGTACGCATCATCGATTCTCCTTTCTCAATATCTCTGAACCAGGTCCGTCATAGCAGACATCCATGACGGAAATACCCAGTTCACGGGCCAGAATGGAAAGAACACGCGGTTCACAGAAGCCTCCCTGGCATCTTCCCATTCCCGGACGCACGCGTTTTTTCACGCCTTTGACGGATCTTGCCCCGCATGGACGATGAATACAGTCTATGATCTCCTGTTCACTGATATTCTCACAGCGGCAGATGATCTTTGCGTACAGCGGGTTGGAGCGGATCATGGCATTCTTTTCCGCATCGGACAGTTCGTTCATATACACCTTTGGGGCCAGTGTCATACAGGCGTCTGGATTTCGTTCCGGTCTGCACTGTGGAATGACAAATGTGTTCACAATGTATTGTGAGATGGCAGGTGCACTGGCAAGTCCCGGTGATTCAATGCCGCAGACATCGATGAATCCCGGACACCCTTTCACTTCCTCAATGATGAAATCATGACGTGAGGAGGATGCACGTAATCCGGCAAATGTACGGATATTCCTGTCCCACGGAACATGGGCAATGGTTTTGGAAATGGCCTGTTTCACATACGCCAGACCGTCCCGTGTTGTGGAGACATCGGCGGAATCATCAAGATCCATGGCATTCGGTCCGATCAGGGTATTGCCGTATACCGTCGGTACCGCAAGCACACCCTTGCCTTTTGGGCCGGGTACCGGGAAGACGATATGACTGACAACAGACGCATCCCGATCCAGAACATGGTATTCCCCTTTTCGAGGTGTGATGGTAAAGTCACGTTCCGCAGTAACCATGTCATGAATGTGGGCAGAATGGATCCCGGCACAGTTGATGACCATGCGCGTTTGAAATACTCTGTGATCGGTGTGCACGCAATAGCCCGGATTCACTGTTTCAATGGATTCCACTGTTTCATTGAGATACAGTTCTGTTCCGTTGTTCATTGCATTTTCCATGCATGCGGCCGCAATCTCCCATGGATAGATGACAGCTGTCGTATGGAAATCAAGCGCAGCACTCACCTGTTCACTGAGTCCTGGTTCCACGCATCTTGCCTGATCTCCGTCATAACGGCGGTATGGAATGTCTCTTTCCTTTGCACGTACGGCAAGAACATCAAGATGTTTCTCTTCTTCTTTCCCGCAGGCCGCAATGATTGCACCGACGGTTTTATAATGGCATGCCAGGTCCTGACACAGCTTTGGATACAGGCGGGCTCCCTGCACATTCAGCTTTGCCTTCAGGGTTCCCTCTTCCGGATCATATCCGGTATGCACAATGGCGGAATTTGCCATCGTTGTGCCGTCCGCAACGTCACTGTTTTTCTCGATTACCGCAGTTTTCAGGTGAAAAGCGGAAAGGTCGCGGGCAAGCATTGTGCCGATGATGCCGGCACCGATGATTACAATGTCATACATATATGTTCTCTCTTTATGTTCTTATTATAGTGCATGGCAAACAAAAAAGAACATAAACGATTATGTCCTTTGTCGTACTGCAAATTTACGGATCGCATCTTCAAGATTGCCGTACATGATCTTTGAAACACAGTTGACAACCGCATCGGCTTCCAGAACCATGCCTTTATCCAGCCAATCCATCAGCACCCCGGTAAAGGCGTACTTGTAGAAATCCGCAATGAACCGTTTTGCCTGATCCGAGATCACATATCCCTTTGACTTTTCCTCGATGACATCATAGATCATCTGGTACAGGTTGTCGGAAAGAACCCTTTCCAGATTTCCGTGGGATGCGGAATGATATGTCTTCATCAGGAATGTTTTCTTCTTCATCATCAGATCACAGAGATTCTTCATTCCGATGGTCCAGTCCGCATATGTGTAATGTGGTCCGATTGCCTTCTCTGCCTCCGTCACATAGATCCATTCAATCAGTTCAAAGATATCGTGGAAGTGATAGTAGAATGTCTGACGGTTGACGCCGCATTCCTCCGTCAGATCGCTGATGCGGATCCGGTCGAGCGGTTTCTTATCCAGAACATGATACAGGGATTCTGCGAGCATCTGTTTCGTGTATTTCGCCATAGTTTTTACCTTTTTCAATATTGTACAAAAAAATGTTTGATTTTTCAAAATATTATAGTATACTTAGAAAGCGCTGAAAAAGATAAGCACTTGCAGGAATACCCAAGTGGTTGAAGGGGCGGGCTTGGAAAGCTCGTAGATCGGTAACACGGTGCCAGGGTTCAAATCCCTGTTCCTGCGCCATACAGAAGACCGCACAATGTGCGGTTTTTTTTGTGCTTTCTTCGGCAATATCAGATATATGTTACATATATGTAACAAAAGCCTGAAAAAGTGGTTTTCATGTGTCTGGAATATCCGGAAAAACGCATAAAACCGCCGCATTCTGATCATGATTCCCCTCTTCTGATACACTTTTTGTAACAAAGTTGCATTTCTTTTTGAGTATTATTTGAATATAGAAAACGCATTGTCAGGAAGGTGAAAACTGTATGCATTTAGGAAAATCCAAATCCAAGAACTCCGTGTCATTATACGTTCTGAAATCCACATATGAATATGGATTTCACTCAACCAGGATTGTTGAGAAACTCGGCACAACAGAGGAACTTGCCAAAAAGCTCAACGGCGAAGATCCGATCGAGTGGGCCAAAAAGTATATTGAGGAACTGAACAGAAAGGAAAAAGAGGAAAAGAAGGAAATCAAAACAACCTACTCCACTTCCCGCAGAATCTCAAAGAATCAGCCGCGCACATTCAACGGCGGTTATATTTTTCTTGACCCTGTATTGAGTGAGCTGGGCATTCATACCATCTGCCGTGCCATCCGCAAACGTCATCATCTTGATTTCAATCTGGATGATATCATGTGCAAGCTGATCTATATCCGTCTGATCAATCCTTCCTCCACACTTTCCTATCATGACAGCGCCTCCCTGTTTCTCGAACAGCCTGACTTCACGCCGCGTCACATGGACAGGGCTCTGAAGATCCTGGCAGAGGAAGCCGGTTTCATTGAACAGCAGCTTTATGAAAATACAAAGAAGGCATATGGACACAATCTGTCCAACCTGTATTACGATACAACCATCTGTCTGTATGATTCCTATGCAAGAAAGTCCGCGGATCATGTCATTCCGATGGAAATCTACTATGACGGGAATATGATTCCGCTTGGATACAAGATCAATCCGGATCATCTCAGTTCCCAGCCGAATTCCGCAATTGAGGAGGATCTGATCCGTTCCTACGATATCAACCGTGTCGTCTCCCAGTCCGACGGCGGTATTTCCGCGGCGGGAAGCGATACATTCAAGGACTGGAACATCCCGAATGTCCACGTGACTTCCATGCCTTCCTCCCTTCTGTACGGTTCGGCAAAAACCGAAGCAAACAATCCGGAAGGATGGAACTGCAGTGACCAGGATGGAAAATGGGATCTGCGCAATCTGCGTCTGGATCAGGAAATCCGTCATCCGGAACGTTTCTACTGGAAACAGATGACACAGGATAACGGAAACCGTGTCATCCTATGCTACTCGGTATCGGATACGCTGCGCTCCCGTACGGAAAAGGAGCTGTACATCCTGCACAATCCAGGCGTCCTGCCTGCCATCACAAGTCAGGAAACCGTCTTTAACAAGGATGTGACCGCCTTTGTGACGAATGCATATGACATTGATCCGGTACAGGTTGTACGCAATGGACTGTTCCGCCAACAGGTACACAGAAACTTCCGGATTCTGGCAATGGAATTCCCGTCTGTTGCCTCGGGACTTTCCGAATCGGAAATGATCCGTGCCCATTTCATCATCTGTTACATGGCATTATGCATCTATTGCGGATTCCTGCGTGATACCGGCATGTTTGATCTGGCACCGCATATCCAGGAAAAACTGGCAGGCATGAACTTCATGAAAGCCGCGATGGAAGGTTATGTCCCGCTGTATACACCGGATGTGATCACCGACCGTCTTCACGAACTCCTTGGTTACCGTACGGATTTTGAAATCATCTCCACCAAACAGATCAACAAGATCATGCGCAACAGCAAACGCAAAACATATATCGCAAAAGAGGAATCCATGACGGATTCTGAATGATCTTCACTTCTTTTGGATTGGTGTCCGGTTCCGGACACCTTTTCATTTTAAAAAAGACATATGCCTTTATGACACATGTCTTTGACGGTTACAGTGAGGCAAGAAGACGGGCGAAGTTGTCATCGAGTCTTTTTTCCGCTTCCCCTTCACTGAGATTTCTGATTTTTGCGATTTCACGGATGGTATGACGCAATGCCGGAACATAGTTTCCATGACCGGTTGCCCACAATACCGCACCGATGCCGTCGCTTTCCAGCAGCATCCTGTCCATCGGAATCCGCTGTGCGGTTTTTGTGACGGCACGGTCTTTTCCAATCGAAGGTCCGATTGTGAAGTACGTACCTGCCTGTTGGTATCCGTCCAGATAATGCATGCTGGAATACCAGTGGATAACATAGGTGTTTGGAATGGTGCGCAGAATCTCGAGAATCCGTTTTTCCATTCCCTTTGTATGCAGGATAACCGGCTTATTCAGATCCTTTGCCAGCTTCAGCTGGCGTACAAACACCTTTTCCTGGATATCCATCGGTACCCTGCACCAGAGGGAATCCATTCCGATTTCACCGATGACCGGTGCCTGTTTCATGTACGGGATCATCTGTTCCAGCAGTGTCTCATCCGCCTTCCATGGATGAACACCCATGGACCAGACCGGATACCGTTTTGAAACCTGTTCATATTCCTGCAGGTCCGAAACATTGCATATCCCGGGAATCCCATATTCCTGCTGGAGATCATGGATCCTGTGAGAATCATGGAAATGGGCATCATGCATGATTTTCACCTTTTAACAGATCATAGATCTTCTGTTTCAGTTCACTCTGGGCAAACAGCCACTGACGGGATTTGATCTGATCGTGCAGATTGATTTCCTCGATGATGTGTGACGGTTTGTTGGAGAGAATGAGAATGCGGTCTGACAGAAACAGTGCTTCATCGATATCATGGGTCACAAGCAGGGTTGTCTTCTGATAGCTGCTTCGCAGTTTTAACAGCCAGTCCTGCATGTCGTTGCGGGTGATGACATCCAGTGCGCCAAACGGTTCATCCAGCAGAAGGATATCGGCTTTACAGAGTGATGTGCGCAGAAAGGCAGCGCGCTGACGCATACCGCCTGACAGTGCGGATGGATAGGCATTCTCATATCCGGATAAACCGAATGTTTCGAATTCCTGCAATGCTCTTTCACGACAGGTCGGATCATGATTGATGATGCCGTAGAGACAGACGTTGTCCAGAATGGTTTTCCATTCCAGAAGAAGGTCGTTCTGCGGCATGTAGGCAAAGTGAGAACTGATGCCTTTGACCTGCTGGCCGTCGACTTCAAAACTACCCTCATGGTCTTCAATCAGTCCTGCAAGGATATTCAGAATCGTAGACTTTCCGCAGCCGCTTGGTCCAAGAAGGGAAATGAATTCCCCTTCTTCAACACCAAACGAGATATCATTCAGTATCTTTCTGTCAGAAAATGACAGATTCAGATGTTCGACCTGAAGTTTCATTTTACAAAGTCGTTTGTGTACTGATCCGCAGCCGCAATCTGATCGCTGATCAGTCCGTATTCATACATGAAGGAAGTATAGTTGTCCCATACCTCATCCTTCATCACACCCCATGATTCCGCGTCTTTTGCGTATTCCCCGCTCAGGTATGCCTGGGATTCCTTCAGGAATTCGAGATCGACATCCGGCAGTGCGTCATCATGGAGAATCTGTGCGGATTCATCCGGGTTGTCAATCGCATATTCATAGCCCTTCTTTGTGGCGGACATGAATGCCTTGACTGTTTCCGGATCGTTTTCAATCATCTGATTGTTTGTGATCAGTACCGGTGTGTAGTAGTCCAGTCTTTCATCCAGTTCAGCTAACGGCAGATAGCTGATTTCATATCCGTCCATCAGAGCACGGATCACAGCCCAGCCATAGAATTCCCAGTTGATGTTGACCCTGTTCGGTCCTGTTTCATCCGACAGGCCGGCAATACCGGAACCATCCGCACCGACAATGGTCAGCCTGGAGAAATCCGCATTTTCACGCTTCATGCATGCTTCAATGACTGCCTCCTCACTCGGTGCACCCCAGCCCGCATAGGTTTTGCCTTCAAAATCCTTCACGGATGTGATCCCGGCAGATTTCAGGGATACAAATCCGGAGGTGTTGTGCTGGATCACAGTGGCGACAGCCCTGATCGGCAGCGGGTCTTCGGAAGTCAGAGCGTACGTGACGTCCTCCTGATAGGAGACTCCGAAATCCGCCTTTCCTGCGGCGACCATCGATGTTGTGGCGTTGTCGCCCGGTTCAATGATTTCCACATCCAGTCCCATGTCCTCATAGTAGCCGTTATGAGCTGCGACATAGATACCTGTGTGATTTGTGTTCGGCGTGTAGTCGAGCATCAGAGTGACCTTTTTCAGTGAATTCTCACTGCTGTCACCGTTTGAAGAAGCTGTGGCGGAACCGCACGCTGTCAAAGACAGTGCGATCACACCCGTGCATAATACCCTGATTCCTTTTTTCATTTCCTGACTCCTTTCCGCAGATGCGGGAACATCACTTTTTCCAGAAGTGTAACTGCCAGACTCAGAAGAATACTCCATACAATGACCATGACAACACATGCGAATACCTTGTCCAGCATATAGCCGTTTTTCACTCTCAACATGTAATAGCCAAGGCCTGCCTTGCTGGAAAGCCACTCACCGACAATGGCACCGCCCATACAGTATGTGGCCGCAACCTTCAGTCCGGAAAAAAGACCTGTCGCTCCGGATGGTATCTTAACCAGCCGGTAGATCTGAAATGTATTTGCGCCGAAACTGCGAAGCAGATTGATCTGTCTTTGATCCACCTGGGAAAGCGCATCGGAAAACGATACGGCAATCGGAAAGAAACACATGAAGATGACAATCAGTATCTTCGGTGTCAGATCAAATCCGAACCAGATTGAAAACAGCGGTCCAAGAACCATTACCGGTACCGTCTGGGTTACGATCAGATACGGATAGACGCATGTCCGGAATGTCTTTGAAAAATCCATCCCAATCGCAATGATCACTGCCAGGATCACGGATATTCCAAGTCCGATCAGAGATTCCTGCAGCGTCACAAAAGAGTGTTTCATCAGCACATCGAAACTGTTTACGATTGCGGACAGAATTTTCGTCGGGGACGGCAGAATGTACAGAGAAATATCAAATACTCTGACGTATGCCTCCCACAGACATATCACAAATACAAACACAAGCAACGGCATGACAATTCTTCGATCTGTTTTCAAACTGTACCTCCTTCCGCAAACAAATAACGGACATCCGCAAAAAGGATGTCCGATCATTGTACAATCGATATGACTCCCTCCGCTGGAACTACCCAGATCAGGTGATAAGGGATCGGTTGCCCGTCTCAGCCGTTTCCGGCACCCCTGTCATGACTGATGATTACCTGCTCTATTATTTTACCCTGTCCTGTGATTTGTGCAACCGGAAAACAATCTGTTCCGGAACATGATTTTGCTTTATAATGTCAGACATGAGTGATACATTGAGAATTCATCAGATCCGCTGTCCGGTGGATCGGAAACTGAACGAAAACGATATTGCGTCAAAGCTGCACTGTTCTGTCTCGGATATTCTTTCCTTTGAGATTGAGAGACAGTCTCTGGATGCCAGAAAGGACCTGCACGATTCCTATACCGTACTGGCACGGGTCAGAAATGCCCACCGTTATCTGAAGAAAAAAGATGTCAGTGAAGGAAAGAAGGAAGTCTATACGATGCCTCCTTTCCGGAAGACACCATGTGCACGCCCTGTGATTGTCGGGTTTGGACCTGCGGGAATGTTTGCCGGACTGATTCTGGCTGAGTGCGGGTTTGAACCGATCATACTGGAAAGAGGCAGATGTGTGGAGGAACGTGAAAAGGATGTGCAGGCATTCTTTGAACACGGGATTCTGAATCCATCCAGCAATGTACAGTATGGTGAAGGCGGTGCCGGTACATTTTCCGATGGGAAACTGACAACCCGGATTCACAACATCCGGATTCAGAAGGTACTGGAGGAGTTTGTACAGGCAGGCGCCGATCCGGCCATCACCTACCAGCACAGACCGCACATCGGTACAGATGCCCTGCGCACGGTTGTCCGCAATATCCGAAACAGAATCATTTCCCTTGGCGGTGAAATCCGTTTTGAAACACAGATGGTCAGCCTGCGGAAAGAGGGAAACACCATCACCGGTGTTGTGACGGATCAGGGTGTCATACCATGTGAAAGGGTCATTCTCTGTGCCGGTCACAGCGCGTCCGATACATATGAAACACTGTATGATCAGGGGGTTGTGATGGTCCAGAAGGACTTTGCGGCAGGCGTTCGTGTCGAACATCCGCAGGATCTGATCAACCGCAGGCAGTACGGAAAATACCACGATCATCCTGCCCTTTCCGCCGCATCCTACAGGCTTGCCCATACCGCATCCAACGGCCGCGGTGTCTATTCCTTCTGCATGTGTCCGGGCGGGGTTGTCGTACCTGCCTCATGCGTGGAAAACACACTGGCAGTCAACGGCATGTCCTACGCCGCAAGAGACGGAGAATACGCCAACAGTGCCATCCTTGTACAGATTCCTTCCGCCGACTTCAATCACGGGCATCCGCTGGATGGCTTTGCGTATCAGAAACAACTGGAAAAACTGGCATTCCGCACTGCCTATCAGGCACCTGCCATGAACATCCGTGATTATGTCAGTCATCAGGTTTCACAGTCTCCGGTACATGGCACAAGCTATCCAAGAGGTCTGATCTTTGAGGATATGCACGGTCTGTTTTCATTGGAGGTCAACAGTGCCATGGAAGAAGGCTTCCTTTCCTTTGACCATAAAATCCCGGGATTTATTGATCAGGGCATCATGGTGGGCATGGAGTCACGTTCCTCTTCACCGATCCGCATTCCAAGAAATGACAGCGGCGAAAGCATGTCCGTTTCCGGATTATATCCATGTGGTGAAGGTGCAGGCTATGCCGGAGGAATTATCTCCTCTGCCGTTGACGGCATCCACCAGGCCGAAATGGTTATCGCATCACTGCAGTAATACACAGCCCCGCAGAAGGGGCTTTTCTTCTGCCGACAGCACAGCCGCAAAAAAACGCAGGTTACTGCGTTTCCTTTCCATATGTTTTCTGCCGGATACAATGCCTGTCCGGCATAACCGGAACGCCTGATTTCCGTTACTCTTTCGGTTCAAAGCCGAATTCCTCCGGCTGGAATCTTGGACTTACGGATTCCTTTGTGGCAATGACAGAGGATGCCAGACGTGTACCGATCCGGCATGATTCAGACAGCGACTTTCCGTATGTCAGTCCTGCCGCAACACCCGCAAAGAAGGCATCACCGGCACCGGTTGTATCGATGACGGCCGTACGCTGCGGCGGGCAGACACCATAGTCTGTTCCATCGGTATATACCGCACCTTTTTCCCCCATTGTCACAACCACATTGTGATAGCCCGCATTGCCTGCGCGCTCGTGAATGATTTCCGCAAGCTGTTCCGGCTCCATGCCATGATAGTCTTCCGAAAACAGAAGTCCTGCCTCCTGATCATTGCATACAACACAGCCTGTCCGCTTCATCAGGTCTCTGCGTTCCATCGCAATCGACATGTTTGACACAACCGCGTACACCTTTTTGTCATACCTGTCTGCGAGTATGAAGATCCGGTTGAGCAGATCCGCCGTCATATCCATCTCCACAACGATACTGTCACAGGAACTGATGATCTCATCCCCGTATTCATCAAGAATATTTCCGATTTCAGACAGATCCGGACGCTGGGAAATGGAAGCCACGACATCCCCTTCATTGTTGAACACCGCAAGCCATGTACCAAGGCCCGTATCCGTGCGGCGGATATACTTTGTCTCAATCTTGTGGCGTTTGAGCTTTTCAATGACATCCGTACTGGTACCGCTGTGATCCACAACGGAAATGAAGGTCGGACGCAGTTCCATGTTGGCGATATCCTCCGCCACATTCCTGCATACACCGCCATGTACCTGAATCACCTTTCCCGCATTTCTTCCGTCCATCACAAACTGGTTCAACGGATATCCCTTGATATCCACAAAAACAGATCCGAATACTGCAATTCCCATAATCCAACGTTTCCTTCCAGACTTTACACAAATCATACCATAATTATGTTTCTGTTTAACATAAAACCGTGTTATCATGATTGGTATACCAATCATGGAGGAACGTATGCCAAAACGAAAAAAGTCTGACTCCATTGCCAGACGTGAAGCATATAATGAAGCATATCAGAAGAAATATATCCGACGCTTTGTATTTAAACTGAATATCAAATATGACAGGGATCTGATTTCCCTGCTGGAGAACATGGACAACCGCTCGGAATGGTTCAGGGAAAAACTGAAACAGGAGAGCGCCGCATGAAGAATGGAAGACTCAATGATTTCGGTGCCGCATGCATGATTCTGTGTGTTTCTGCACTGCTGTATGGAATCACGCAGTTTGTGGTGATACCCTACAACAGCTCTCTGCTGCAGAAAACAGAATCTCTGTCCGCAATCACGGCATCACTCCGTTCCGACAATACACGCAGGCGGTCTGAGCTGCTTTCCATGATTGAGGAACTTGGCATGGAAGTTGAAATTACGGCTGATAGCTCTCAATAAACCAGCGGTCCTTTTCAAGATAGATACAGCGGGTCTGCCCTCCGATCAGACATACATACCGCATTCCGCATCCTCCCACCTGGGAGGCACGCCTCTCCTTACTGACAACCTTATCAATCCTGTATTTTCTTCCGTCATCCCAACATACATACAGCGGTTCAATCGAACCGTTTTTTGACTGTTTTAACACAACATCGATGTAACGCTTATACAGCTGCTGCATATTTCCTCCCTTCCTGTATCTATTCTATCGCACATATGTTGCATATTTCAATCATATGCGCAACATTTTATGAATTCTGATTGTCGAATCGTTGCATAACATCTATAATATGCACAAAGGAGACTGTTATGGAACTTTCATCACTGATCCGTGAATTCAAGGAAAAAACAGGTATGTCAGACAGCCGGATCGCAAAGGAGTGCGGTGTTTCCCGCTCCACTGTCATGCGGTGGGCAAACGGTGATATCCGCAGACTGTCATCGGAGACAACCGAAAAGCTGTCCCGCCTGCTGGGATACAACATTGCCCTGCAGCTGCAGGACATCGATGTGACATTCCGTCTGCCTGTACTCGGGTATGTCAAGGCCGGGTATGATCTGTTGTGTGAGGAGAACTGGCTTGGCGAAGAGGAAGTCAGTCTTTCAGAACGAAAAAAAGGTGACTATTATCTCAAAGTCACCGGAGATTCCATGATCGGATGCGGGATCATGGACGGTTCTCTTGTCCTGGTTCATCAGACATCGACACTCAATCACGGAGACATCGGTGTGGTGATGATCGGGGATGAGGTCACCGTCAAGAAGGTTCTTTTCAAAAACGATCTTCTGATTCTTGAGGCCGCCAATCCATCCGTACCGGGCCGGATCTTCACCGCACAGGAGGTATCCTCCCTTCCGGTAAAGATCATCGGTAAAGTACTTTCGTGTAAGACGTATTATTAGATTTCATGGTCGATGCAGGCACGGGATACCATGTTTGCGACGACATAATTCTTAAATTCCAGATGTACCGGGTCTGCCTGGTAGGCGTCCAGATCATCCATTGTATTGAAGTCAAAGATCAGGCACAGGTCATAGTTGTTGGCAGGTGCCTTTTCACTGTTGACAACCACATCACCACACAAAGCCTGTGGGAGTTTCTTTAAAGGCTGTGCCAGTTCCATGGCTTTTTCAAAGATTTCCTGATGGTTTTCTTCCTTCAGTTTGAACATGCAGATGTGACGGATCATTTCTCATTTCCTTTCAGTTCATACAGATAGTGGTACAGTGCGCCGATCATATTGGCATCGTTGCCGAATGTGCACTGCACGACTTCCGGAATTGTGGCAGGCATGTACTTTGCCATAGCGCCGTAGTAATCCTGCAGGTTGCGGTGCAGGTATTCCAGAAGCAGCGGCTGCTTGGAAATACCGCCGCCGACAGATACACGCTGTACATCCAGCGTAAACTGCAGACTCATGATACCAGCCGCAAGGGATTTTGTATACTGGTCAATTGCGGCAAGTGCGTTTTCATCGCCGTTGTTTGCGGCTTCAAACAGAATTCTTCCGTTGAGTTCATTTGCAGGTTTTTCAATCTTTTCGGCATAGTAACCGACCAGATTGTTGACGCCGTTGATATTTGCCCACATCGGAGACGCTGTAGCTGGGAAAGCCCGCAGGTCTGTCGGAATACCGGAGAATTCACCTGCCGCAAAGGTGCTGCCGCGATACAGTCTGCCATCCAGAACAATCGCACCGCCGATACCTGTACCAAGTACCAGCACAAATGCGTTTTTCACATCGATTAATGATCCCTTCCATATTTCCGCAAGCGCTGCCGCCTTGGCATCGTTTTCAACCGCAAACGGAACCGGAATGACAGCCTTCAGCACATCTCCGAGGTTGATGCCGTCAATGTACTTCAGAGCACCACTTGTGTAGAAGTAACCTGTAGAGGAGTCAATCTTGCCCGGTGCGGACATGACAAGCGCCTCAACCTGACCGGCATACCGGTCATAGACTTCCTTCAGGCCGTTGACCAGACCGTCCAATCCCTCATCATACGGTGTCGGAAATTCGCCCTTTTCCAAAATGACAGCCTCATCGCTCATCAGACTGTACTTGACATTGGTTCCGCCAACATCAACCGCTAAATAATTTGCCATAATTGTGAAATACCTCTCTTTGATTGATTGTATTCATTATAACCGATCAAAAAGGAAACAGAAAAAATTCCTGTTTCCTGTTCTGGAAAGGGCTTTCAGATCAGATCCTCCTCTTTCTGAACCCGGAAGGAAATGGCAGAGTCACTCATTGTACGTATACATGCCAGGCTTTCCACACGGTACCCCTTTTCGCGGATACGGCGTCCGCCTTCCTGGAATTCCTTTTCGATGACAATACCGATTCCCGCCACATGGGCACCTGCCTGATGACAGAGATCAATCATGCCTTCCACCGCTTTTCCGTTGGCCATGAAGTCATCGACGATCAGAACACTGTCTCCTTCCTGCAGGTATTCCTTCGATATGGAAACGTTGTACAGGTGCTGTTTTGTATAGGAAAAGATATCCGTGGCATAACGCTCCTGTGACGGGTTGATTCCCGCCTCTTTTCTGGCAAAGACACACGGTACGGAAAACTGCAGTGCCGTAAACAGTGCCGGGGCAATCCCGCCTGTTTCAATGGTCAGGACCCTGGTTACCGGTTCCTTTTGAAAACGTTCATGGAATTCTTTTCCGATATCCGCCATCAGATCAGGATCAATCTGATGATTCAGGAAGGAATCCACCTTCAGAATATCGCCGGGTAATACAGATCCCTTTCGTGTAATCATCTGTTCCAGTTTTTTCATACGTCACCTCTTACATGTATGACTATTATACCACCACTGAAAAAAGAATACCGTATCACCGGTATCCTAGAACATCTCAAACAGCATGGTAATCAGAGGCAGTGTGACAAGCGACAGAAGCGTGGACACAAATACCAGCTTTGAGGCAAATGCCGCATCCCCGTCATATTTCTCCGCCAGCATGGCCGTTGTACTGGCTGCCGGCATGGCCGAAAGCAGAATGCATACATTGGATGGAAGTTCGGCCATATGTACAAGTCTGAGTATGACCATGATCACAAGCGGAAGCACAATCAGACGGATCAGACTGTAAAACAGGGCATCCCGATCAAACATGCTTTTCGGATCCACATCGGAAAGAATGCCACCGATCACAAGCATGCTTAACGCGGTATTGCATTGGGCAAGCGCCTGGATTGTGCGGTCTAGGAAAGAAGGAAGGGCAATATCAAAGGAGGTCATGACCATCAGTACAATGCCGATCAATACCGCAATGATGCACGGATGGGTCATAAGCTTCTTCACAACACCGCCCTGTTTTCCACCCGCAAACAAAGACAGTCCGTATGACCACATGAAGATTCTCTGTGGAATCAGAAAGACGGAAGCGTAAAGAAGTCCCTGGGCACCGAATACACCCTCCGCAATCGGCATGCCGAGAAACCCGGCATTGGAAACCATCGTACCGTATTTACAGCAGATCCGTCTTGCCTCATCCATGTTTCTGTACAGAATCAGATTGAACAGATAATACAGAATCTGAATCCCGAAGGAAATCAGAAGAATCAGAAAGGTGGAAAGCAGCACTTCCTGACTCATACGGATCTGAAACGAACGGATGATCGAACACGGCAGGACAACAGAGATGACAATGTCGGTCACCTGTGACCTTGTCTTTCTGTCAAAGTGCCCTGTTTCTGACAACCCGTATCCGACCGCCATCAGAAGAAAAATCTCAATCTGCAGTGTCAGCATGGTCCTCACAACTGCCTTCCGTTTGTTTCAATCACATGTCTGTACCAGTCAAACGAATCCTTTTTCATACGTTTCAGAGTTCCGTTGCCCTGATTGTCCTTGTCCACATATATAAACCCGTATCGTTTCTTCATTTCCCCTGTTCCGGCAGAGACAATATCAATCGGTCCCCAGTAGGCATATCCCATGATCTCCACACCGTCCTTCACTGCCTCTTTCAGGGCAATCAGGTGTTCACGCAGATAATCAATGCGGTAATCATCGTGGATCTTACCATCCTCACTGATGACATCATTTGCGCCAAGACCGTTTTCAACCGGAAACAGCGGTACCTGATAGCGGTCATACAGTTCATTGCATGTATAACGGAATCCCAACGGATCGATCTGCCATCCCCATTCACTTGTTTTGAGAAACGGGTTTGGTGTGCTGACTTCTCCGCCTGTATCGAAGAAAGACGGTTTGCCTGCCTCATGGGCACTGGTGCGGTAATAACTGAATGCCAGAAACTGACTCGGGTAATCATGAATCAGATCCAGATCCCCCTCTTCCATCTTTACCGTCACACCTTTTTCCTTCCAGACACGGAGAATGTAGGAAGGGTATTTTCCACGGATCATGACATCGGAGAAAAACAGGGATTTGCGGCGGATGTCCATTGTTTCAAATACAGCCTGAGGATCGCAGTTGTACGGATAGATATTGCTTAATGACAACATGCAGCCGATCTTTGCGTCCGGTATGATCTCATGGCACATTCTGTTGGCCATTGCACTTGCGACAAACATGTGATGGGCAGCCTGATAGATCATGTTCTGACGCTGAGACGGTGTTTCGCTTCCGTCAAAGATCACACCTGCCACGTAGTCCGCATTGCGTCTCATGTTGTTGATTTCATTGAAGGTCAGCCAGTACTTTACCTTGTCTTTGTATCTTGTGAAAATCACACGGCAGTATTTTTCGAAGAAACCGATGAGTTTCCGGTTGACCCAGCTGCCGTATTTTTCAACCAGATTGACCGGCATCTCATAATGGGAAATGGTAATCAGCGGTTCAATGCCGTATCGGTGCAGCTCATCAAACAGATTGTCGTAGAACTGCAGTCCCGCCTGGTTCGGTTCCTCTTCCTCTCCTGTCGGAAAGATTCTTGTCCAGGCAATGGAAGTACGGAATACCCGGAACCCCATTTCCGCAAACATGGCAATATCCTCTTTATAATGATGGTAGAAATCAATGGCTGTTTCCTGCGGGTAGTAAACACCCGGTTTTGGATGTCCCTGGAATTTATGATGCAGACCATATGGGAAACATGAGGCAAGGTCAAGCCCCTTTCCGTCTGTATCCCAGGCTCCTTCCGCCTGATTTGCGGCAATTGCGCCGCCCCACAGAAAATCCTGCGGGAACTGATCCGTGTATTCTTTCATAACTACCTCCTGTGATATTCTGATTATATCCGATCTGAAATGTTTTATTTTTCGATATTTGAGATATATAATATTAACAGATCAGATATTTATGAAATACGAGGATGTCATGACATTTGTGCAGGCGTATGACAGCGGCAGTATCGCCGCAGCTTCACGCCGGCTGTATATCTCACAGGGCACCGCCAGTACAAGAGTTGCGTCTCTTGAACAGGAACTCGGTTTTCCTCTGCTCTACCGGAAACCGGGTATCCGCAGGACCGTTCTGACACCGCAGGGTGAGGAATTCCTGCCGATCGCAAGACGCTGGCTGAACCTTGTCAACGATGCCCGTCAGATTGCCTCGCACTCCCATACAACGGTATTAAAGGTTGCCGCAACGGACATGATCAATACCGACACCCTTCTGCCGTTGTATGAAACGATCATGCATGATGTACCGGATATCCGTCTTTCCGTACGGACCCACCATTCCAGTGAAATCCACAGACTTCTGGATCATCAGGACATTGATCTGGGATTATGCATCAATCTGTATCCATACAGAGATATCATCACCACACCGTTATACCGTGAACAGCTTGTCCTGGTCACACACCAGCTTCATCCCTATGTCCTGTCCCATGACATCCACGATCTGGAAACCACACCGGAAATCCACCAGACCTATTCCAACGAAACGGAAAACTGGTACCACCGTACATTCCCGGATGCACAGCCTGTGATGATGACCGGTACCGTTTCCATGACAACACGTCTTCTCAATACGGTTGAGCGCTGGAGTATCATGCCCGAAAGTGCTGCCGCAGGCTTTCTTGCGTCCCATCCGGATCATATGATTCACCACTTTACGGATCATCCCGCACCATACCGGACCACATGCCTTCTGGCTTGCCGGAATCCAAAGCCGGGAAGTGAAAACGCAATTGCCGTATTCACATCCATGTTAAAGGATTACCTGCGGAAAAAGGACGGAATTGAAATGATCCTGTGACCAGAAAAAAAACAGCATGTGCTGTTTTTATATTTCCAGAATTATTTCAGATCTTCAACAGAGATGCCTGCCGCAGTCAGAGCTGCCTTGCCTGCTTCAAGAGCTGCCGTGGAGGAAACCGTTGCGCCGGAAACCGTATCAACTTCAATCGTTGCGTTTTCCTTCATTGCCTTGGCAATCTTTTCAACAGCCTTGTCTCCAAGACCCTTTGTTTCGCCGCTGCCGTCCGCAACAACATCAACGATATGATTCTCTTCAAGCGTCAGAGTAACCTTGACTTCACTCTCCATACCCTGTGCTGTACCTGTGAACTCACCGGAAGCGACCGGTGCGGAACGCCAGTAAGGATAGGTGCCTGCGACAACCGCAACAGCCAGAAGTCCGACTGTTGCCAGAATACCTGTCATCTTATTGTTTTTTGCCATGTCTTTTTTCACGTCCTTTTCAATTCTTTGCACATCCGGCAATGGTCAGATGTTTCATGCATGTGACCGCAGGAATGCTTTTATTATTATACTGTTTTAAAGTGTCAGAAAACAACATGTCTTTGAGCTGATTTCTGATATTCCCGGAAATGGAACCACCCTTGACAACCGTTATTCCGTTGTCGTCATGGAGGTATCCAAGTCGGATTTCACCGAAAATATCCCCTGTCATCGGGCTGACCTGGAAACCGGAAAACTCGACAACCTCAAGATAACTTCCTTTCAGGATGTCATCCTCACATACATCTGATGGTTCGACTTCATAGTTGGATACGATGAAACTGTCTTTCTTTCCAAGATACCAGGCAAAGCGGCGGCTGCCGGTAATGGAAGCAGTCATGTTGTGATCGATCAGCACACGGTCTTCAATCAGACCTCCTTCCTGATCCATCACATGATTGGCAGAGGAATTCGGCAGGTTACGCACGGCACGGATAGTCAATGGGTATTCCTGTCTGTCCTCAATCAGTGCCTCTCCCTCCTTTGCCTGTGACATGCCGCGGTAGATATATGCCCCGTCAATGCGGGCAAGGAAATAATCGTAGATCGCACAGGCCGCATCGGTTGTAAAGACAACCGGAACATTCAGGTTGACCGGTGTATCCACCGCGGACAGACGGTCGTGACCATAGCGCATTGTATTTTCAATTTCCTGTTTCAGGTATGCACTGTTACAGCTGCCGCCGCGGTACATGCGGTACAGTTCAATCTCATGTTCCGCATCGCGGGCATTGACCACAACCTCAACCATGCTTGAAGGAACGGTTTCCGTGATGTCGATGCCGTTGCTGTTGAGGAAGCGGGTTGTACTGACATCGGTAAAGATTTCATAGGAATTGATGAATTCCGTTTCCGTCTCATGCACGCTCTTCATTGTCTCAATAAACTGGGCGGCATTGTCCCTTGGATTGATGTTTACAGCTTCCGTTCTGACTTCCTTTGGTTCATGAAGTTCAAAGACCCTGTTTTCACCATACTGTGCCGTATCGCAAAGCTGATCAATAAACGCCGCTTTCTGATCCACACTCCATGTCGGATGCAGTTCACCGGAAGCGATGCCGTATGAGGCTCCGTCGTTCATACTGACATATACGGTAACCTGCACATGTTCCACATGACGCAGACGGTTCTGATCCAGTTCATGACGGATGAAATAGAACTCCCATCCTTCTGTTTTCGTATCGGTCAATTCCCAGGCATCCGCCCGGCTTGCCTTCAGTAATTCCACAATCTGATTCATGCCAGAATTCCTTTCGTTTTCAGGTATGGTCCGCCGTCAGCGGCCTTGACAATCTCCTTGTATCCCTTGCCGCAGAAACCGTTTCCGGATACCGCCTGCTTTTGGGAAGCCATTGTGATGTTGCCGAGAATATCCGGCACATAACCGGTCATGATAATCGGGGCAACACATTTTCCGGTCAGTTTTCCGTCTCTGATTTCTCTGCCAAGAGAGATAATACACTGAATTCCCCAGTGTTTCGGATCCTCCATACCGGATTCCATGCCTTCCAGCAGATAACCGTGATCAATGGAGGAAATCATTTCCTCAAGGGTATTGTCTCCGGCATCAAAGAGCGTATTTGTCATACGTGTATATGCCTTGTGTTCAAAGTTC
This sequence comes from Bulleidia sp., assembly GCA_051873755.1. Lineage (GTDB taxonomy): Bacteria > Bacillota_I > Bacilli_A > Erysipelotrichales > Erysipelotrichaceae > Bulleidia. The sequence continues at coordinate 64,210 of JBJEFE010000015.1, forward strand.
TGACGCTTGCCGTTGCCTGTCGGGGCAATGCCCAGACGCTTTGCGGCAAGGGCATCCGCGATGCCTGTCCTCAGGATTCCGTGATCGATCTCAATTGTATCACCGGCCGGTGTTCCCTCATCATCAAACGCATAGGAACAGACACTTTCCGCAGCCAGTGCACCTTCATGCATGGTCACAAGATCACTGCCGACACGCTGGTTGATGTATTCCGCACCAAGTGCCCTGTGCTTGACAAACATATCCATTTCAACCCCATGTCCAAAAGCCTCATGGGCAATCAGTCCGGATACTTCAGGACTTGTGATAATGTCATATTCACCCGGTTCAATCCTGTCGGCGTTCAGGACATCCAGTGCGATCTGCAGCGCGGTATCTTTGACATCCTGCAGTTGTGCAATGATCTCAGGTCCAGCCTTGGCGGAAATCCCTTTGTATCCATGGGCGGTTTTTCCGTCTTTGCTTAAAATCGGGGCAATATTGGCTTCCGTGTATACATATGACTGACGCATGTCTTTTTCACATGTCAGGAACATCTTGGAAACATGTGTGGACTGGGCAGAGGAGTGCACTTCCACAGCCTGTGGACACTGCTGTGCAATCGATGTGCACAGTTGTGACATGCTTTCCACGATCTGATGCATATCACAGTCTTCCGGAAGTGTTTCACACTCCGCTTCATAGCGTACACATGCCGGTGTATCCTCTAGAACATCCGTATCATATGGTCTGACATCACATTCATCCATCATGCTTTCCTGCATGTCAAAGGCGGTACGGATCTCCTGTGCTTTTTCACTCCATTCTGACGGATCAAAATCGTTGAATGCATATTCGCTGTAGTGCCTGTTGCGGGCAACTCTGACAACGATGCCTCTTTCACAGGAAATGGTATCTCTGGATACTTTCCGCATATGCAGTGAGGTGACGACCGTGAATCCGCAGGAATCCGTCGCAAGTACACTGACATACTCAAATACATCCGACAGATCCGCAATCATCAGTTTCAGCCCGTCCGCAATGGAATCCAGATATGGGGAAAACGGTACTTTCATTTTTTCTGACTCCTTATTCTGATAGACATAATTCTAACACTGTTCTTACATTTTTCGTATGTTCTTCCATCATGTGCACTGTAGTGGTAAAATGTCTGCGTCAAAAAAGGAGGAAAAGATGAGAAAATTCACACTTGCGACAGCATCCACGATTGATGCACATAAATCATGGCTCGATGAACACAACATTCCTTTTATCTCCTATACATTCGAGCTGAATGATACGGTTTATATTGATGACGGACTGGAAGAGACAAAAAGACTTCTGTATTCTGAAATGCGGAAAGGAAATCAGCCGCGTACAAGTCAGATTACGGTATACTCCTATTATGAATTCTTCCGTTCACTGATTGAAAAAGACAAAAACGTACTGTTCATGGATATGGACCGTGCCCTGAGTTCATCCTATTTCAACTCTCTGAAAGCGGCAGAACAGATCAAAGAAGACTATCCGGATTCCAATCTTGTCATCGCAGATACACGTTGTGTTACTGCAGGTCTGGCACTGCTGGTGGCACATGCCATGAAACTTGCGGATGAGGGAAAGTCCATGGAGGAAGTACATAAGTGGATTGATGACAACAGACTCAGAGTCACACACAGATTCCTCGTTGATGATCTTGAGTGGCTGCGCAGAGGCGGCAGACTGTCCAACGCATCGGCCTTCTTCGGTTCCCTGTTATCCATCAAACCTCTGATCTACGTTGACAATGAAGGAAAACTGGTTGCCTTCAGTAAGATCCGCGGTAAGAAAAAGGCCATCCGCGCCCTGCTTGAAAGCTCTTTGAAAGACATGGGAGATCCGGCGGAAACAGATCTGATTCTGGCACACGCCGATGTACCGGAAGACATCAAAGCATTTGAGGAGATGGTCAGAGAAATGTATCCGACAATCCGTTCCATTTCCATCATGGAGCTTGGACCGGTCATTGGCTGTCATGTCGGACCTGGTCTGATGGCTATGATCTACCTCAGCAAAGAAAACTCACGAATTGCGTAATTCAGGCTGCCTCAGGGCAGCTTTTTTCACGTATAAAAAGAATCCTGCAGGTTTCGACCTGCAGGATTCCTTCAAGTGTTCAATCCCTCATGATACATTTTCTGACATTCACTGCCACCTGTTTTTCATGGCAGGTACAGACGCAGACTTTCAAATGAACTGTACTTCAGTGATCACATCCCTGCAAACCCTGTTTTCAGCCTGTTCAGCTGTTCGCCTGTTCCCTTGTCCATGACTTCCCTGTATGTGCGGATATCATAGTCGATAAAACGGAACAGCAGATCCTGTTTCTGCTTTGTCTGCGGTTCAATCCCGCAGTAGAATGCATCATGCCTGCCCTGATTTTTGAAGACAACCGCATACAGTCCATCCCTGATGTTCTCTCTGAGCTCTGTGATCTTTCCGTTGTCTGTTTCAAACGTGATCAGGTGCGGACTCATCTCCGCAATGTCTTCCGGATGGATTCTGATCATTCTGTGGAACAGAATGTCACTGGCGACGTCCGCAATGAACTGTCGATGATGCAGTGTTTTTCTTTCAGGCAGATCCTTACTGTTTCCTGGAATCTGATCCATGTGCTTAACCTCCTTACACTGTACAGATTGACCGGAAAACCACAGGACGGAGAAGGCCGGCGCCAGGACCTTCTTTCCCCGTTTTTTCGAGTCACTCAGGTGTGACTGGTCGATCACCCTGCAGTATTGTTATTACCCACAAAACGGAATTCTCCCAGAAAATGTTCAAAAAAACAAAAAATCCATTGCCGGATGACAATGGATGATTCTGATGTTTCAGAGTATTTCCTCAAGTTTTTCAAGGAATGCCTCTTCACCGAATGTGTTGATTTTCCAGAAAACCGCCTGGGAACCGCCGGATGTGATGGCACTGAGATAAACAGGACCGCTGCCTTTCTGTATCAGTGTCACATTCATACTGACCCGGTTGCCTCCCATGTAGCTGTAACGTTCAAACACTCTTACGGAACAGCACACATCCTCGACTTTCCAGTCTGTGCCGTCTTCCAGTGATGCGGACATACTTCCTTCCAGAATCCCTGATTCAATACGATTGACAAGGGATCCCAGGTCTTCATAAACTGTCTTTTCAATCTTTGCCATAACTTTTCTTTTCCTTTGACAATATTTTCGCATGCGGACCGGCTTCCGTCATCATCACAATCCGAAAAACAGAAAGCTGTATTCCCTCATCTGTGGAATAATACGAAATCATCCTCAACAGTACGGTCAGCACTCCAGATCTTCAGATTGATGTCTCTGCCTGACATGCGGATCATATGTTCCGGTGCCGTCGGGAAGACACGGGAGGACATGACGATCTCGTCGTTGACAAACAGTTCCACTGTACTGTGGTCCACAAAGATTTCCATCTTTGTCATCGGTTCATCAAGAACCGCGGTACGGCGGGATCCGTATTCCGGATTGACAACATGTACCATATCCGAACGATCGCAGGCAACCTCACGTGTTTCACTGTTGTAGGTAATCTCAAAGCCGCGGCCTGTCTTATGTGCAAACAGGTTGAGGCAGATATCCGAATCAGATGGATTCTCAAGCAGAATCACACAGGCTTCCGGTGTTCTGCCAAACAGTCTGTTGGTTGTAATGGATCCGTTTTCCGCCTCAAACAGAATATCTTTTTTCAGAGAATTCATAACCGGAAGCGGACGCTGTTTCAGTCTGCCGTTTTCATAGGACAACGCTCTTGGAATCGTCTGTAAATTTGCCCAGCCTTCCTCATCCGTCGGCGGATAGCAGCAGTCCGAACATCCAAACCAGCCTTCCAGTATGGCCTTACCGCGGTATTCCTTCTGCCATGCACACTGCGGGGCATAGAAGTCCATACCGTAATCCAGAAGTTTCATTTCACCCTTTGGCCGGAATGTCAGATTTTCAATATCAAGATCACCGATGAAATAGACGGACTGATAGGAATTACTTGTCAGATCTCCTTTTTCATGCAGGCCCTGCGGAGAGAAGATCAGCAGCCAGTTGCGGCCGAGTTTCTGAATGTCAGGGCATTCACACATATAACCGAAAGACGGATATCCCTCCACATTCAGTTCGCCCAGCAGTTTCCAGCCATCACGGATTCTGCGGGACTCAAACAGAAGCAGTTTTCCTTCCTTCTTTTCATTCTGGGCGCCCAGCAGGATATAGAATTTTCCCTTTTCATAGAAGATGTGCGGATCCCTCTGGTGTCCGGTATATCCCTGCTGGGGAGGAATGATCGGTTCCGATGACTTTCCGATCCGTCCGTCCTTTCCCATCGCCGCCAGCATCTGGCTTTCCACCATTCTGCCATAGTCATCTTTGGCATTTCCGGTATATACAAGATACAGTACATCATCTCTGACAATTGCCGAACCTGAGAAACAGCCGTCATTTTCCTGCGGCAGTGTCGGTTTGAGGGCAAGCCCCTCATTCTTCCAGTGAAGCAGATCCGGCGATGTCACATGGTACCAGTGCTTCATGCCGTGTACCGCCCCGAACGGGAACCACTGATAGAACAGATGCCATTTTCCGTCAAAATAACTGAAACCGTTTGGATCATTCATCAGTCCGGTTACGGTCTGCACATGGTACTGTGCACGCCATTTTGATTTCGCAATCTGTTCATGCAGAAGAGAAAGACGTTTTTCATCTTTCTCACATAAGATCTGTTCTTTTTCCTCTCTTGTCCACTTTTCCATTTTTATCCCTCTTTTTCACTGAATTCATACCGGATTTCATGACGCAGTGTTTCGCCTGCTCTCACAACCGGTTTTTCTTCCATATCCGCATAGTTGACCGCATTCGGACAGTATTCCGCCTCCAGGCATACCGCACTTCTGCGCGGGTACACATGTCCTTTCTTTCCCTTTGCGCCATTCAGCCAGTTGGCTGTGTACAGATGGAAACCAGGGAAATCCGAAGACATTGTCATCGTCAGCTTCTGTCCGGCCAATACTGCCATCTTTCTCATGCCTTTGCCTGCAATCGGATAGTGGTGATCATATCCGGCACCGTATGTCAGCTGGATATCATCACAGTCAATATCCTGTCCGATTTCCTTTGGTGTTGTGAAGTCAAACGGTGTACCGGATACCGGACTTGTACGGTTCAATGTCAGACATGTCTCATCCAGCAGCGCATATCTGTCAGATGGAATCATCAGAGTATGCTGCATCGCATCCTGACTTTCATCCAGGTTGAAGTACGAATGATTGGTATAGGCAAACAGCGTATCCTGTTCCGCTCTTCCTTCCGAAACAATCGCAATGCCGCTTTCCAGAAGTCTGTATGTGATTTTCACATGCAGTGTACCCGGATATCCTTCTTCTCCATCCATGGATGTGTATGTGAACACAATTTCATGCTCACTGCATTGCGTATCAAAGATCTTTTTGTCAAATCCATGAATACCGCCATGGTTGGCATTGCCGTTATTGTTTACCGGAATGTGATATGTGATGCCGTTGAGCGTGAAGATACCCTTTTCAATTCTGTTGGCGGTTCTTCCGATGGATGCGCCCAGATACGTGTCATGGCGCATGTAGTCATCGACATTGTCATAGCCTTCTACGGTATCGATGGAACATGGCTTATACTCCAGAGATACAAGCGATGCGCCGTAATCGGTTACGGAAAAGCGGATCTTCTCATTTTCAATCGTGTACAGGAAAACCTCTTTTCCCTGACAGTTTCCAAAACTCTGTTTCATAAACCCTCACTGTCTTACAATACTGTAAGACCGTCATATTTGTACATTTATTCTAACATGATAAAATATCAAAGTATGGAAAATGATGAAAAGATTGAAAAAACAGGTACGTCCGGCATCGTCATTCCACTGGCTGTGGAAGTACTGACAGCGGTTGTCCTGTTTCTGAAAAACACACAGGCAGGTATCGGATATCTGTATGCGCTGATTCCGCTGCTGTTATTGACAGCACTGCTCGGTACGTTTCTGTATAACCGGGACGGCGATATGAAGCTGTTTGGCTGTATTGCAGTACTGACTGCCATCGGTACGGGACTGCAGCTCTACATCGATCAGGTATATGATCCAATCAACACCTTTTCCTTTTTCAAAAACATGGCGGGACTGTTCATTGCGTGTATGTTTATCGTATTCTACCGGATGATCCGGAAACTGTTGAAGTACAACGCGACATGTTATGTCATGATGGCTGTTTCCGCACTCCTGTACGGTATTCTGATTGTCAGGGGCGTTGACCCCAACGGGTACGGTACATCCGCATGGATCTCCGTCGGTTCCATTACCGTGCAGCTGACGGACTTCACAAAGATCAGTGCCCTGCTGTTTTACGCCTCCCTGTTTTCCCCTGCTGTACCAAAGGATGACAGACGGATTCTGATCGAATCCAGTATTTTCTTCGGCATCAATCTGGTCGGATCCCTTGCGATCAGAGAACTTGGTTCATTTCTGATCCTGCTGTTTCTGCATCTGTCGATTCTGTTTATCTTCATGCGGAAAAGCCGGTTCAAACGCATTTATCTGATTGCGGTGTTCACCGCCATCTTCGGTGCGGTTGCCGTATCCTTCCTGCTGTATCACTTCATTGCCCCATCGCACGATGCCGGTACAATGAATGCGGTGGAAAGCCTGTTATGGCCGATTGTAAACAAGGTTCATCAGAGAATCTCCGTAACAGCCAACATCAACTCCGATCCTTTCGGGGCCGGATACCAGCTGTATCAGGGCAGAAAAGCGCTGTACATGGCAGGGCTGTTTGGCAATTCCATCAACTTCACAGCCATTCCGGTAGCGGAATCCGACATGGCATTTGTGGCACTTGTCAATTCCTTTGGATGGATTGTCGGAATCGGAGCGATTCTGTGTTTCATGGGTATTGTGCTGAGCGGACTGAAGTTAAGCATGAAGCTTGTCCGGTATGAACTGCAGGATTCCATTGTGATCTTCGGTGCTTCGATTCTGCTGTTTCTGCAGGCGATGATCGTGATTCTCGGATCATGTAATATCATACCGTTTACCGGACTTCCGATACCGTTTTTATCCCGCGGCGGTACCTATCAGGCAATTGTGTTCTGTTTCTGCGGTCTGTTACTGCTGGAATCCGAATACAACGGCATGCGCATGATTGAGGAAACACCGGAGGAAGAGGAAATGGAGGACAACGATGATGAAGATACACAGACCATCGGAATCTGATCAGCGGCCTGAATCCGTGGCTACAAAGCGGATCCGTCTGACAATGATCGGATGTGCGGTTGTATGTATTCTGTTCTGTTCTCTGTGCGGGTACCGTTATGCCGTTCTTCCGATCACAAATCCGGCATGGAAGGCATATGTCAATTCCACACGCTATGAAACGATCAGTTTCTATGCCATGGAGGGAAATTATCTTGACCGCAATGGTGACCTCATCATGGGAAGTGATGTGCCGGGACAGGCAGCCAGTGCACAGTGGCCGATGAACTACAGCTATGCCTATCTTCTTGGCTACTATTCCGTATCCGGAGACCGTGAGAATGCATATGGTCTTCGCGGTAATCTCAAGGATCATACCCTGTTCCACTTGGATGACAACAACAAAGGAGACACGGTACACCTGACAACCGACAACGGACTGCAGAATTACTGCAATGAACTGCTTGGTGAGGCGGAAGGTTCGATCATCGTACTGGACAATGACACGGGTGCCATTCTGGCACTGGCATCCAGCAGTACGGCAGCCTATGACGTCAATGACATGGATACCCTTCTTGGAAGTGATGTGGAAGGTTCCCAATACCGCAGAGGTACATATGAAACGGATCCTCCGGGAAGCACATTCAAGATCGTAACCGCAGCAGCGGCTTTGACAAAGGCGGAAGAGGAAGGCCTGGATGATTCCTGGTTTGAGTATACGGATACCGGTTCCTTCTATGCCCAGGGCAGTGACTTTGAAATTACAAACTGGGCGGATCTGAGCTATGGCACCATCGGACTGGAACAGGCAATGAACAATTCCGTCAACACGTACTTTGCCAATCTGGGTGTGAAAACAGGAAAGGATATGCTGGAAAAGACAGCGGAGAAATTCATGATCGGAAAGGATATCACCATTCCGTTTCTGACGACGATCTCCTCTTCGATGGATATTGGAGATACCCAGATTGAACTGGCACAGGCATCCTTCGGTCAGGGAAAAACACAGATCACCCCTCTGCACATTGCGATGATTGCCCAGTCTGTCGCAAACAACGGTGTGATGATGCAGCCGTATATCGTCAGTTCCATTACAGGCGGTCTGATTCCGTGTTATCAGGCATTCAGCCACAAGCTGTCCACCACCATGGATGACGGTGTCAATGCAAGACTGAAGGAAATCATGCACAGTACCGCTGTGGGGTATGGCTTTGATGAGTATAACTATGGTATGGTATACGCCAAAACAGGTACGGCGGAATGTGTCAATGACCGCATTCATACATACATTGCCGGTTTTACCGAAGACTATTCCTTCGTCGTTTCCCGCAACAACTCCACCATCTCATCCATGGACGTTCCAACCGCCATGGCTCTGGTACAGTATCTCAATACATACATGTAAAGGCACAGATCAATGTGCCTTTTTGCATGGAAAAAGGAAGTGAACTCACTCCACTCCCTCAGGATTTTCAATATAGAATGCACGCAGATCATCCAGTCTCAAAGCTGCCAGTCTGCCATGTGGAAGGTCACAGCCGCAATCGATACAGATGCCGTTTCCATCTGTCTCAATTCTGCCTGAGTGCGTTGGGGTATGACCATGGATCACTGTAAAAGGAAGATCGTTGTAACTGTCATCATATCTGGAAAACATCAGATCCTCAATGGTCAGACAAGACAGTTGATGTGCATGTTTCCCAAGTCCGGCATGGACAAGCATGTATGATGTTCCATTGATTTCCGGTTTTTCATACAACGAACATTCCTGCAGGTAATCCAGGAAGTCCTCTCTTTCATCAGCGTTGAGCTGTACAAACTGTTTCAATGTGGTATGTCCGCCGTTTTCCATCCAGTTGACATAACCCTCACCCATTCTGTTTTCAAATTCCGCAATGGTTTCCTCACTGACTTCCTGCATCAGAAAAGAAAGGCATTCCAAAGCCATGTATTCATGATTCCCGCAGATGGGAAAGATGTTGTCCTGTGCCATCATGTACTGCACAAGCGGGACAGGATCCTTTCCCCGATCCAGGAAATCACCCAGTACATACAGTGTATCGTCCTTCCCAAACGAAATCATGTCAAGCATCTGTTGAAACAGATCAAAGTGTCCATGGATATCGGATATGACATAGGTGCTCATATTCAGGCTTCCTGTATCAGCCAGTACTGAAGTCTGTCATCCAGTACAAGGCCCTTGCTTTTCTGTAAGGCAATGGATTTCACATTGTTTTTTTCGATCTGTCCGAAGCACAGCAGATCACGATCCAGCAGAGTGTTGATCATATGTGCCTCCAGTGCTCTTCCATACCCGTGTCTGCGGTATTCTTCAAATACTTCCAGAAGTCCGATCGCACCTTCCAGATGACATCCGATAAACCCGACAGGCACATTGTCATGATACCCGATCAGAAGATTTCCCTGTTCGATGATTGTTTCAATCTCCCATTCCTCAAGCTTATCGTAATGGGACAGAATCAGAGGTATATCGGATCTGTCGGCCTGCACGATTGTCAGATCCGATGTGATTTCCAGCTTTTCCCTGTTTGGGTATTCGCACTGGTATACCTCCATGAAACATGTCAGGCCGTATTCTGTTTCAATGCGTCTGGACAGCGTTTCATCATATACCGTGACCATGGCATAACCAGGCATATGATGTTTTACAAACCATTGGAATGCTTTTTCCCTGTCCGCACACGTCAGAAAGAAGATCTTTGAGACCGTATCCTGAATATGGATTCCATCGGTTTCGTCTTCAAGAATCACATACGTGTTTCTTCTGATCACCTGCAGAATACCGGCATACAGCACATGATCCTGTTTCAGATATTCCATTGCCCTGATCATAGAAAGACTCCGGAAATAAAGATTTCCAGTCCGATGACAATCAGAATCACACCACCAAGAATCCCTGCCTTATTGGCAAGCTTTGTACCGAACCGCTTACCGATGAGCAGTCCTGCCATACAGATGAAAAATGTCACAATACCGATGATGGCACAGCTGACAAAAGCCTGCGGCAGAACATATTCCGCAATGGTAAAACCGACGGACAGTGCATCGATGGATGTCGCAACTCCCTGTACAATCAACAGGTTGAATGTCAGTTCTTTTGCGTGTTCCTGTTCGTCATCCTCAGGATGCAGGCCTTCCCATAACATCTTACCGCCGATATAGCCAAGAAGTGCCAGTGCAATCCATGGGATGGCAGCGGAAACTGCCGTGAAATACTGCACGACAGTGTGAACAGCCACCCATCCGATCATCGGCATCGCAAACTGAAACAATGCAAAGATGCCCGCAATCAGACACATGCGTGTCTTTTTCATATCCGGCTGATGCAGACCATTGGCCAGTGATACCGAAAAGGCATCCATGGCAAGCCCCACTCCAAGCGCAATACTGTTTGTCAGAAACAGAAGATCCCAGTTCATGTATTTTCCTCCCGCTGATACAGAAGCGGATACTCTCTGCGATCCCGGTATTTCAGATACAGGGATACCGCCACACATGCAGCACCCGTTGCGATGACAACCGTCCACGTGACAGGCGCACCAAGAATGTCATACAGCTTTCCTGTCAGCATCTGGTATAAACCGATACCGATACTCTGCACGATATTGGCAACGGAGATGACTCTTCCGGTATGCGAGGAAGGAATCCGGCGGGTGATGAACGTATCCATCGTGATCGTCGTAAAAATCTCTCCCCATGTGAAAATGATCATAACCGGATAATAGCCTGGTATCCACCCACGAAGAAAAATATACAGTACAAAACCAGCCGTGACAAGCATACATCCGGCAGTTATTTTGGACGGTTCCTTCAATCTGTCAAACCACTTTGTGATCAGCGGCGTACATATGACAACAGTAACACAGTTGATGGATGAAACCGTACCGTAAATCACGGCACCGGCATCACCATGGATCATACCCATATCCAATGGCAGAAGATATGTGTACTGGTTGTATACGGAAAAATACAGTGCCATCAGAATGATGAACATCACAATGACATGATTGTTTCTGAATACCGCACGCAGGGGAAGGGAATCATCTGACGTCTCATACACACTGCCGTCAGTAAATGTCTTCGTTTCATCCAGGAAACGGCAGATCAGAAAGGTACTCAGGGCAATACACGACCCCTGCAGCACAAACATCAGATTCAGATGATTCTGAAACAGCAGTCCACCAAGAGTCGGAGACAGAATCATACCGAGATTGGAGCCAAGATAATTCAGAGAATATGCGGCTTCTCTCTGTTCTGAAGGCGTCAGTTCCGCAATCAGTGCGGTATAGGCCGGATACTCCATTCCCTGCATCAATGTACCAAGAGCAAATACGATCAGGGAAGTCCAGGACAACGGTACAGAAGCCGTATAAAAACAGGCAATAATCGAACACAGGTCACAACAGATGATAATCTTTTTCTTCGAAAAACGGTCTGCCAGTTTACCGCCGATCAGTGAAGTCGGAACACTGAGCACACCATAGGCAAACATCACAACTGCAATGGCGGATGCAGAAAGGCCCATTTTCAAAGAAAGGATCAGCGTCAACATGGAAAAGACGCATGATCCAAGTGTTGTCATCATTCTGCCGATCGCAAGAATGTGGTTATTGACCGGAAGCTGCCTGTAGGCCGTCAGGAATTTCATTTCAGTCCCTTTGGAATGATGTAATGATCAAACAGATATCTGCCGACACCTGCTTCCTCACATGTATAGTCCGTAACGGCATCCGCAATCTTTACCGTATTCGGATTACCACCTTTCAGACAAACACCAAGCCCACAGTCCTGAAGCAGTGTGTTGTCGTTTTCGTTGTCACCAAAGCCGACGCAGTTTTTCATATCCACACCGTTCCATTCAGCCCAGATCTTCATTCCGTTTCCTTTATCAATGCCCTTATGCATGACTTCCACAGTACCCGGGAATGTCTCAATCATCTGATACTCTTCTCCGAATTTCTTCAGGAAGAGCTCTTTTACCTCATCCATATGTTGTTCCGTACGGAAAAGCATCTTGTAACATGGTTTGTTACAGAAACCGTCCAGATCTCCTGTTTTGTCATCAAATACCCAGCCATGACGTATCTGTGCTTCAGCAAGCTCCCCTACAATATTCATGGCGTTGATATTACCGCAGCCTTCACAGTTGACACAGATCGTATACTTTTCAACAGCCGGCATCAGATATGACAGAATCGCACGCATTTCATCCGTACTCATCTCATCCATTGTCCATTCCTTTGCCAGACAGCGGTCGTAAACCATACCGCCGTTGAGTCCGATGATAAAGTCAAAATCAAAGCTCAGGCCCCACTTTGTACCGTATTTCTTTTCGTTGTCGCCAATGACTCTTCCGGTTGCCAGCCCGATCTTCACACCATTACCGTGAAGAATTTCAAACGCATCAATGGTTTCCTGCGGGAGATCTCCTCCCTTGGCGGTCAGTGTCATGTCAATATCCGCCGCAATCGCATCTATTCTTTCCAGCATATGTTTTCCTCATTTCTCAATTTCTTCCATAATACAACATTTCAGGTTTATTTTTCTATCAGTTCCTGATCCTGGAATTGCAAAAAGACCGTACACGGAATCATGTACAGTCTTTGATTCATGATTCATCCGATTCTGTCTGCATCTTTTCCAGGTGTTTGAGATCATGTGTCTTTTATATTCTGATCGGGCAGGAGAAATACGACAATGATTTCAGGAGACACAAAACGCAATGTGGATCCCCGGTTGTAGTTTTTTTATTGATTCTGAAACTGCAATTCCCCTCAGAAATGCCATGGCTCCATTTGCACATAACAGCACACGCAACGCGTTATCAGTCAGCTGATGGATTGTTTTCTTTGCGGCAAACATCAGCTGGCGCTCACGAAAAAGACCGGCATGATACAGATTGTCTGCGTAATGAGCGTTTCTGTCACACCATTCTGACAGATCGGAACCGGGCTTTACATGAACAGTCATTGCTTTATACATAATCTTCTTTCCACAGGAATATCTCCATATATATCATAGTAAATTAATCCGCGTATTTATGCGGAAATACAGCGTTTTAAACAGCTGATTTCCGGCAATTCATCCCCGCCTGAATCGAAGATTTCAGACGGGGTATTCCTGCCTGCGTAATAAAAAACACTCTCCTTTGTCGGGAAAGTGTTTCGTAACACTTAAAACTTGCCTGCTTCCTCAACCCTCTGGTTGAAATAATGTCTGGCTTCCTCATAGCTCATATTCAACGCAACGGATAATTCATTGAACAGATAGTTTTCCGCTTTCTGAAGATATTCATCATCGACGGATGCGGTTTTCTTATGATTTTCAATCCGCGCCTGATTTCTTGAATATGATGTCTTGATAATCGCAATCAGATCATGAACATCATCTGTCTTAAGCAGGTTGGCATACTGGCTCTTCATATTTGCAGGTTTGTTTTCCAGCACATCGATTTTGGAGGTCGCGAAAATCAGTTCCTCAATCTCATCCAATGAAAGAAGTGCTCTCAGATGACCTGCTTTATTTGAGACAGGTACCTGCATTCTTGTGGAACCCTCTTCTGCATTATATGGAACAAGTATGTAGCACATTTCCTTATTAAAGTCACTTCTTCGTTTACCGACAATACGGCATACCATTCTTCGATACACAACAATGTCATTTACCTGAAACACGGATTTCACCTCTTTTCCACCTCTATATTTTATCATTTCCAGGCGTTTTCCGTAATTGGAAATTTGCCCAAAATCATCGGAAAACCGCATAAAACAGGCATTTTTTATGAAAGTATTTTCCGGATCTGTTTTCACAACTTTCCATCAGTTCAACAACAGTGAACAACAGAGAAACCTGTGGTCATACAATCTGAAGCAGGAAGAATTTCAGGTATTCAGTTTCCGGAATGGCAGGCATGACAGGATGATCCGGGGCGGCACCGCGCTGTTCAATGATGCGGATGGAAACACCGGCATCGTTGGCCGCATCCACAAGCATTCTTCCAAACTCATCTTTCGGCATGAAGTGGGAACAGGAAGCGGAAGCCAGATAGCCACCGCGTTTGAGAAGACGCATCGCATCCGCATTGACCTGACGGTATCCGTTTCTGGCATTGTGGAATGTCTTTCTAGATTTGGTGAAAGCAGGCGGATCGAGAATGATGAAATCAAAGTCCGCATGTTCAGCTTTCAGATCCTTGAGTACTTCAAACACATCACCCTGTCGAAACTGCAATGATAGACCGTTCTGTTGTGCATTGACGGCTGCCATGTCCAGTGCAGTCTGTGAAATGTCCATTGCCAGCACACTCTTCGCTCCTGCCTTTGCGGCATTGAGGGCAAACGAACCGGTATGGGTACAGCAGTCCAGTACCTTTCTGTCTTTTGCGATCTTCCAGATTGCCTGACGGTTGTATTTCTGATCCAGAAAGAAACCTGTCTTCTGTCCGTTTTCCACGTCAACTTCATAATGGATGCCGTTTTCGACAATGGCTGTAACAGGGCTTTGCGGATGGTCCTCTCCATACCATCCCTTATACTGCGGCAGGCCTTCCTTCTTCCGCAGTTCCCCTTCATTTCTTTCATAGATGCCGGAAATGATCTCCCCCATTTCACGCAGCTGTTTTTTCAACTGTGCATAAATCACATCGATATGAAGTGAGATACCATAGGATTCCACCTGGGATACAAGCAGGTCATTATACCGGTCAATGGTCAGTCCCGGCAGTCCGTCCGCTTCGCCATGAATCAGACGGCATGCTTTGAAGTCATCCCCCATCACGGTCTTTCTGTATTCCAGAGCATAGCGGATCCTTCTTTGATAAAAAAGGTCATCGTATTTCTCATTGGCATTGTTTCCAAGAATCCGTACACGGATTCTGGACTGTGCACTGTAGAATCCTGTTCCAAGATAACTTCCCTTATTGGACAGCACATCGACATATGCACCGTTATCAATGTCTTCACTCTGTTCCGTAATCTCATCGGCATATACCCATGGATGTCCCTTTCGAATGGAACTCTCCTGTTTTTTCGTGATCGTTACATGCGGAAACATTCTTTCCTTCATTTTTTCCCTCCCTTTGAAAAAGACGGCTGAACCGTCTTTTGAATCTGTTTATCGCTGGCCTTTGTCGTACGGGATACCTTCCGCCTTTGGTGCAGCGGAGTTCCTCGATGTAAAGGCAAGAACAATCAGTGAGATAATATACGGCAGCATATTGTAAACCGTACCCGGAATATTCAGTGCCGCCAGGAATCCGATACCTGTATAGACATTGGACAGTGCACGGAACAGACCGAAGAGAACTGCCGCAGCCGCAATCTTGTGCGGTTTCCACTGACCGAAGATCATAACAGCCAGGGACAGGAATCCGAATCCGGCAACACCGACTTCGAACTTCCATTCGGAAACACCCGCAAGAATATAGGTAATACCGCCAAGACCGCCAAGCATGCCGGAGATCAGCACGCCTGCCCATCTCATCTTATAGACATCGATACCGACGGAGTTTGCCGCATGCGGGTTTTCACCGCAGGCTCTTAAACGCAGACCGAATCTTGTCTTGTACAGAACGACAAACATCACAATCAGAAGCACCAGTGCAATGAGCATCATCCAGTTGAATTCAAAACCGCCGATCCTGACAAGGAACAGTTTCTTGGCATTGATGTATTTCAGAACCGTGGAAACGTCCGACGCATTTTTGGAGCTGTTGTAGGCACGTACAAGAACCGCTGCCAGTGAAGTCGCCAGCATGTTCATGGCTGTACCGACAAGGGTCTGGTCAGCCTTGAAGTTGATGCACGCAACCGCAAGCAGGCAGGAATATAAAACACCAAACAGGATTGCCGCACCGCAGACAAGCAGAATCATCAGAAACGCATTTGTGACGGAACTGAAGATATTCATTGCCAGTGCACCGCCAAGGGCACCCATGACCATGATACCTTCCAGACCGAGGTTGATGACACCGGAATGTTCCGAGAAACATCCACCCAGAGCGACAAGCGTCAGAACGGATGCGAATATCAGTGTGTACTGCAGAAGTAAAATCATGCCTTTTCTCCTTTCGCCTTATCCGTATTGGATTTACGGGAAGAAGGTCTTGCCTTGAAGATTGTCCGGAAGAACAGGACGAATCCGCACAGATAGATAATGACACCGGAAATCAGATCAGAGATCTGGGACGGATACAGCATACGGTCGATCAGAGCACCGCCGTCGGTAATATTCTGAATAAAGAATGAGGAGAAGATTGTTCCGATCGGATGCAGACCGCCAAGGAATGTGGCGGCGATGCCGTTGAAGCCCATACCCGGAACGGAAGCCATCGTTGTTTCCCACTTGGCATAGCCGGACAGATACATGAATGCGGCACCGATGCCGGCCAGTGCACCGCCGATTGCCAGTGTGACGATGATGTTTTTCTTTTCCTGCATACCCGCATATCTTGCGGCTTCCCTGTTGTATCCGGTTGCCTTGAGTTCATAACCGAACTTTGTCTTGTCCAGCACAACCCAGATGATAATGGCTGTGATGGCCGCCAGAGGAATTGCAATGGTAACGTTGCGGTTGTTGTTGAACAGTGCACCAAGGCCAAGAGATGGCAGAAGTGCGGTTTTATTTGCGGTAACCAGATCCAGTGTATACGGGGATGCCGTATCCTTGGATGCCGGGTTGGCCAGAACCGTGTTTACAACATACAATGTGATCCAGTTGAGCATGATTCCGGAGATAACCTCGTTGACATTGCGGTAAGCCTTCAGTGCACCGGTAATCACACCAAGCAGTGCGCCGGCAACGATGGCACCGACAAGACATACATACCACGGCATTCTGAAGATCAGAGCCAGGGCAAGCGCAGCACCGGCACCTGCCTCGTACTGACCGGCGGCACCGATGTTGAACAGGCCGACCTTATAGCAGAAACAGATGGACAGTGCACACATCAGCAACGGTGCGGTCTTGGCAAGGGTGTTGCCGAGTGCCTTGAGCATCGAAGCGGTTGTGTTTTTTGTCAGGAAGTTGAGGATAATGGTTGTGATGGCTTTGAATGCACCTTCCGGAGCGATCATCAACAGAATCACAAAGCCGATGGCTAAACCGATCAGAATACACAGCAGAGAAATCATCAGTGTCTGAAAGGCCGGTTTCTGCCAGAATTTATCTTTCGTCATCAGGCATGGCTCCTTTCCTTGTCACGCTTGGCACCGGACATGTAAAGTCCGAGTTCCTCGGAAGTTGTCTTCTTCGGATCCAGTTCACCGACGATCTCGCCCTCATACATGACAAGAATACGGTCGGACAGATTCATGACTTCTTCCAGCTCCAGTGATACAAGCAGTACCGCATCACCGGCATCACGTCTTTCAATCAGACGGGAGTGAATGTTTTCAATCGCACCGACATCCAGTCCTCTTGTCGGCTGTACGGCAATCAGCACCTTGTGATCCTTGTCGATTTCACGGGCAACGATTGCCTTCTGCTGATTTCCGCCGGACATGGATCTTGCGGTTGTGACAGAGCCCTGTCCGCTGCGGATATCAAACTCCTGAATCAGGCGGTCGGAATATTCACGGATTGCCTTTTTGTTCAGGAGGCCTTTGGATGTGAATGTATCCTGCCAGTATCTCTGCAGAACGATGTTGTAGTCCAGCGGGTAATCCAGGACAAGACCGTGTTTCTGACGGTCCTCCGGAATATGGGACATGACCATGGAACGTTCACGGATGGAGGCTGTGGACAGATCCTGTCCGCATACCTCGATCTTTCCCTCCTTCAGAGGTTCAAGACCGGAAAGACCGTAGACAAGTTCCGTCTGGCCATTGCCGTCAATACCGGCAATACATACGATCTCACCGGCACGGACATCAAACGATACGTTCTTTACGGCATTGTTGTCATGCATGTGGGATGCGACCGTCATGTTTTCCACATGCAGTACGACATCCTTTGGCTCTGCCGGTTTCTTGTCCACAACAAGCTGGACATCTCTGCCGACCATCATGCGTGACAGTTCCTTTTCATCCGTATCCCTGACATCCACGGTACCGATGTATTTACCGCGGCGCAATACCGTAACGCGGTCTGCGACCTCCATGATTTCCGCAAGCTTGTGGGAAATGAAGAGAATGCTCTTGCCTTCCTTTGCCAGGTTTTTCATGATGGACATGAGTTCCTCGATTTCCTGCGGTGTCAGTACCGCTGTCGGTTCATCGAAAATCAGAATGTCGTTTTCTCTGTACAGCATTTTGAGGATTTCCGTTCTCTGCTGCATACCAACGGTAATGTCTTCGATCTTTGCGTCCGGATCGACTTTCAGACCGTACTTTTCAGACAGTGCAATGACCTTTTCACGGGCCTCCTTTTCCTGCAGAATACCGTTTTTCGTGTCTTCCACACCGAGAATGATATTCTCAAGCACGCTGAAGCACTGAACAAGTTTGAAATGCTGGTGGACCATACCGATGCCAAGATCATTGGCGTCGTTTGGATCCTTGATGTGGACTTCCTTTCCGTCCTTTTTGATGATGCCCTCTTCCGCCTGATACAGGCCGAACAGAACAGACATCAGTGTGGATTTGCCGGCACCGTTCTCTCCCAGCAATGCATGAATCTCACCACGCCGCAGCTGCAGTGTGATGTTGTCATTGGCAATGATTCCCGGGAACCGCTTTGTAATACCGACCATCTCAATCGCATATGGTGTATTGTCTTCCATGACAGATGACTCCTTCCGTTAACTACACTTTATTTTACATTTTTCACATAATTTTCTCAATCGGATATAAAAAGAATATCCTGCTTGTGACAGGATATTCTGAGAATACAGAGTTTTTGTGAATTACTTGATGTTGCCTTCGTAGGAAACTGCAATTGTTCCGGCGTAGTCTGTGATCCAGGATTCTTCTGTTGTAGGGTCAACCTTGATCTTGCCGTCATACATGTCGGAAACCAGCTGCTTGTAATCATCTTCCGTGAAGTTGTCATCCCACTGTGTGGATTCCGGAATCTGAACGAAGTTAGCGGATGGATCTGTGCCGGAAACAAGGCCCAGAGTCTTGATGGATCCGCCGTAGGAAGACCAGTTGCCTGCCTTGATTTCATCAAGAGCGGATGTAACTGTCGGATACAGACCCTTCATTGCGGAAGTGACTGTCATGCCTTCGCCATAACCTGCATCAACGATTGGAGCCTGGTCAACGTCAACACCGATGATCTTGCCGTTTACCTTGGCTGCTGCTTCAGCTGCGGATGTGTAGATACCGCCGCCGCATGCGAATACAACTTCTGTACCTGCACCGTACCATGTGTCCATACGGGCTGTGATATCAGCGTCGCCCCAGAACTGGTTGCCGTATGCATACTTGACTTCAACGTCGCTCAGACCGAGTTCTGCAGCTGCTGCTTCAGCACCCTGAACGAAACCGTAACCGTAACGGATAACGGATGGAACTGCCATACCGCCGAGGTAGCCGAGTTTCTTATAACCGAGCTTGACTGCAGCGACACCTGCCATGTATCCGGCAAGTTCTTCCTGGTAGATTGCACAGTAGAGGTTGTCACCGAGTGTATATGGTTCACCATAAGCGCCGTCCAGGTCACCCTGCTGTATATCCAGAGCGATGAACTTTGTATCAGGATAGTCACCTGTTACATCAACGATTGCCTTTGCGAATGCGAAACCAGGCATGACGATGACATTGTAGCCCTGTTCGATTGCTTCTTCGATGGATGCTTCACGGTCTGCGTCAGAGTCGGAAGCCGGCTTGAAGTAGTTGAATTCTGCACCGTTGGCTGCGGACCAGTCCTTGGCTGCCTCATAGGTTGTCTGGTTGAAAGACTGGTCAGTGATGTCACCGTAGTCTGTAACCATCGCAACCTTGATGTCGGATGAAGTGTCAGAACCTGTTGTGGATGTGTCGTTGCCGCCGGAAGAACATGCAACAAGGCTTGTTGCCATGACGCCGGCGAGAACTGTAGATAAGATCTTTTTCATGATTCTCCTCCTGCTGAATAGAACTTTCAGTTCACTTAGATTTTACGCTTTCGTCACATGAAATTTCAATGAGAGAATTGGATAAAGGATTCAATTTGCATGTTTATGCAAACAAATCACTGAAAATGACAACATGATCTGAAAATTGTTTCATCTGTATCCATCATTGAAAACTGGTATAATTGCGTTGCCCTGAAGGAGGACATCATTTTTATGAAAATCACATTCAGAAAAATCGGCATCAACGGCGAAGGAATCGGCTATGTGGATCATAAGCCTGTATTCTGCGACGGCGTACTGCCGGGTGAAACCGCTGAAGTGGAAATAAAGGAACAGAAACAGAATTATGCCAAGGCACAGCTGCAGAAGATCACCTGGTATTCCAAAGACAGAGTGAAGACAGCGTATCCGTACTATATTGAAGAGGGCTGCCCGCTGATGATCATGAAGTATGAAAAACAGCTGGAAGTCAAAAAGCAGCTGTTATGCGAGGCTCTGTATAAATACGCAGGCATCCGCTCCCACTTTGTGCGGGACATCCGCCCGAGTGTGCCTTCCATCGGTTACCGCAGCCAGTGCAAGCTGCCGGTTCAGGAATCACATAAGGTTCTGACCACAGGCATGTATGTGCCGGGAACCAATCATTATCATCCGATTGAGGAATCCATCATTCACGCACCGGAACTGGAATCCGTGCGGAAACAGGTTCTGCAGTATCTGAACAATGCTCACCTGCGTGACTATGACCAGAAGCTGCAGAAAGGCATCCGTTATATTGTCATCCGTACCATTGAAGGCATCAGTCAATGCACGCTTGTGACAGGTAAAAACAACCTGCCGCAAAGACTGATTGACGATCTGATGTCCATTGAAGGCATGACGGGTGTATTCCAGTCGATCAACACCGATCCCAAAACGCCTGAAATCTTCGGAAGCTCTTTAAGGAAACTTGCCGGTGAGAATACAATGCCTGTTCAGATCGGAGGGATTACCGTCGCACTGTCTCCGGAATCCTTTTTCCAGCTGAACGTATCACAGGCACAGGCACTGTATGAAACGGCAGTCTCCAAAATCGATCCGTGTGACACTCTGGTTGAGGCATACTGCGGTGTGGGTGCGATGTCTTTGATGGCACATGACAGGGCAAAGCGCATCATCGGTATTGAATCCGTTCCAAAGGCCATCCGCAATGCGAAAAACAATGCGGCACGCAACCACATCGACAACTGTGAATTCATCTGTATGGATGCGGCGGAGGGACTGTACAAAGCTGCCGCAAAAGGTCCTGTGGATACCCTGCTTGTGGATCCGCCAAGAAGCGGAATGGATGACAGGATGCTGGAGGCGGTGATGAAGGTCAGACCGAAGAAGATCATCTATATCTCCTGTTCCCCTTCTACCCTTGGAAAAAACCTCAATGTGCTGAAACACCAGTATCATCCTGTTACGGTTCTTCCGTTTGATCTATTTCCGCATACACCGCATGTGGAAAGCATTACCGTACTTGAACGGGACAACTACGGGGAATGATCTCTTCCCGTTTCGGGAAAGAGATTTTCTTTTGCCCTTTCTGCAGGTAAAATAAAGGCAAAGGAGATCAGACATGAAAACATATCAAATTCAGAATACAGATCTGGAAGTATCGCGCATTGCCCTTGGCTGTATGCGCATTGCGGGTAAAAGTGAAGCCGAGGTTGATACACTGATCAAAGCGGCACTCGATGAAGGCATCAATCTGTTTGATCATGCGGACATTTACGGCGGTGGGAAATCCGAACAGCTGTTCGGTGCAGCCCTGAGAAAAGACCCTTCCCTGCGGGACAGAATCGTACTGCAGTCCAAGACATGTATCCGTCCGGGTATCTGCTATGATGCCTCAAAGGATTACATCGTATCCTCCACGGAGAAGATTCTTGAACGCCTTCATACCGACCACCTTGACATCCTGCTCCTGCACCGTCCGGATGCCCTGATGGACATGGAAGAGGTTGCGGGTGCTTTTGAAACACTGAAGAAATCCGGCAAGGTCAGATACTTCGGTGTCTCAAACATGAATCCATACCAGATTGCCCTGCTGGAAAAACACACGGGCGAAAAGATGATCATCAACCAGCTTCAGTTCTCACTGGCGCATGCGGGCATGATCGATGAAGGCATTCATGTGAACATGGATGACCCGTATGCGGTCAACAGAGACGGTGATATTCTCAACTACTGCAGACTCAATGACATTCTGATCCAGTGCTGGTCCATTCTCAATGTGGACTTTGTCAAAGGCCTGTTCCTGGATCATCCGGAATATCCAAAGCTTAATGCAGTGCTCCGTAAATATGCGGAAAAGTACAATGTCAGCACCAGTGCCGTGGCTGCCGCATGGATCCTGCGTCACCCTGCACACATGCAGGCAATTGCCGGTACGACATCCGTTTCCCATCTGCGTGAGTTATGCGCTGCCGATACAATCGAACTTGGCCATGATGAATGGTACGAGCTGTATCTTGCGGAAAACAGACCATTGCCTTGATCACTTAAAAAACAACCCGTCCGGGTTGTTTTACTTTGTATACAGATGATTGAAAATCAGATGGTCAATGGTCAGCTTTGCACGCCATTTCTTCCGTGCCTGCTCAAATTCACTGACATATGGTGTACTCCAGTTCCATGAGATTTCAAAGCCTCCATCTTCCTTCTGTCTGCTTTCATCCATGGATATCTCATTTATAATCATCATTCTGATTTCATCATTTGTGAATTCCGGATTGATGCCACAGAAATAATCGGAAGGCTTGTTGACGTAGGTGGTGTCATAGATGGAAACATCCCGTTCCATGGTATCGATGATTTCTGTCTGAATCAGATGAAAGTAATCGGAAAGAGGGATGAGGTTTTCAACATGGTTTTCCTTTAACAGATGCCATGCAAGAAGATGGCATTTGAGCATGTCAGCCGAAACATCCGTTTCCTGTTTCAGGCCTTCATATGCCTCCCTGACAATCTGCTCATATTCTGCCGTTCCCTCACCCATCGCAATACAGACTGCCGCCAGCGAAACACTCGGGTTCATCCCGGAGATTCCGTCGCCTTTTTTCTCCCACCACGCCGCATGCGGATAATCCAGGTTGGATGCCACCGCAAACAGCCATCTGTGCTTCTGCCTGTCATAACCATCACCGGATGTCAGCCAGGATACAATTCCCTGCACAACCGGATTGTCCTTTTTCAGAAGACTGACACGATGCAGGATATGCAGTGCCTCATTAACCGCAATCGGAGTGGAATGGGGATTGAGATAATCCATTTCAAGACCATGTCCAAAGCCGCCGTCCGCATTCTGATATGCAAGAAGTTCCTGCTGCACCTTCTGTGGAGAACCGTTGTGCATATGATAATCATATACGGCAAGATCCAGTGATCTTCCGTATTCATGGATAAACCGCAGTGCCTTTTCCCTGTTCATTTTGTCAGATATTCCTTCAACAGGCTGTATGTATTCTGAACACCGTCCATGTGTGATCTTTCATAGTTATGGGAGGCATAGACACCGGGTCCGATCAGGGCATGACGGATATCATAGCCTGCACGCAGTGTGACTTCCACATCCGAACCATAGTGCGGATACACATCCAGGGCGTAATGAATATCATTGGCTTTGGCAAGTGAAACAAGTTCACATGTCAGGTCATAGTTGTATGGGCCACCGGAATCCTTGGCACAGATGGAAACCTCACGTTCCGTACATGCAAGATCGCCTCCGACACATCCCATATCCACGGAAATCATATCTTCAGTATCTGATGGCACATTGGCACCGCCGTATCCGACTTCCTCAAGCACCGTAAATACAATGGTCACCTTGCGTCTGAGCTGAATGCCGTTGTCCTTCACCCACTTTGCAATACCGATCAGAATTGCGGCAGAGAGTTTGTCATCCAGGAATCTGGATTTGATATAGCCGCTTTCCGTAATGCATGTGCGCGGATCCATCGCAATGATATCTCCGTTTTCAATCCCGAGTTTCAGCACATCCTCCTTACTGTTGACATTTTCATCCAGCAGGATTTCCATGTTTTCCTCAACATCCTCAATCTTTCCGTCACGCACATGGCTGCTCGGTTCTCTGTTGAGTACAACTCCGGTGTACATTTTTCCGCCTCTTGTAAATACCATGCAGTTTTCACCGTCCGCGGTTGTCCATTGATGTCCGCCGATGGTCGTCGGCCGTAATCTGCCATTTGCCTTGACGGCACGCACCATTGCCCCAAGGGTGTCAATATGCGCTGCCAGTACAAGCGGATTTCCTTCCCCGCCAAGCACACATTCCACATTTCCCTTGCGGTTTTGGGTCGGGTTGTATCCCAGTTCCCGTAATACATGGATGACATGTGCTTCCGCATGTTTTGTAAAGCCGGAAGGAGACGCAACGGCGGTCAGATCCTTCAGCTGCTGTCCGATATAATTCAATTCTTCATTCATGATATTTTCCCTCGCATTTCTTCTGTCCCATTATATACGAAAAAAGGCAGAAGTGAACGCACACTCCTACCTGATATCAAACTCCGGTTCCTCGTCAATCGTATCGGAAACATATTTTCCGTTTTTCTTTCTCTGTTTGACGCACTCAGTGAGAAGATATTCGATCTGTCCGTTAACGGAACGGAAGTCATCTTCGGCCCACTGTGCAATGGAATCATATAGTTTTTCACTTAAACGTAAGGGAATCTGTTTTTTTGCCATGCGGATATTTTAATACAGACTGCCGGAATTTACGACAGGCTGTGCATCTTTATTCCCGCACAATACCACAAGCAGGTTGGAAACCATCGCTGCCTTACGTTCCTCATCCAACTGCACAACACCGTTTTCATTCAGTCTTTCAAGAGCCATTTCCACCATTCCGACAGCACCGTCCACGATCATCTTACGGGCATCAATCACTGCGGATGCCTGCTGTCTCTGCAGCATGGCCGCCGCAATCTCAGGCGCATAGGCAAGATATGTGATTCTTGCGTCCACGACCTCGATTCCCGCATCCCCGACGCGATCCTGGATATTCTGACGGATGCGTTCCGCAACCACCGTACTGGATCCCCTCAGACTTCCATCATCCGCATGTCCGTCTCCGGTTGTATCGATATTTTCAGACACATCATACGGATAGACTCTGACGATATCACGTACCGCACTGTCAACCTGCAGTGACAGGTATTCCTTGTAGTTATCTACCGCAAATACCGCCTTTGCCGTATCAACAACCTGCCATGTGACCGCAACACTGATTTCCACCGGATTACCAAGAACATCATTCACCTTCTGCTTTGTGTTCGATAATGTCATGATCTTCAGGGAAATCCGCTTGTCCACAGCCCTGGCACTGCCGTTGGCTACCGCTGAGGCAAGGTTTCCGCTCTTTTCACTGACATCACCACTCTGTCCAAGGTGTGTTTCCGCTGCCGGATTGACAGCTGTGCAGAACGGATTGACAAAGAAGAAGCCCGGACCGACAAGTGTTCCGTAATAATCTCCAAACAGTGTCAGCACAAGTGCCTCCTGCGGTTTGACAGTCTTGAGTCCCATGAATGGAATCCAGCCGATGGTCATCCACACCACCGCAATGATTCCAAGCACGAAGATATCTGCCGCAATCGCATAGATAAACAGTGCAAGTGCTCCGATCAGAAGCAGTATCGTCCCGATCAGTACAGGCATACCGATTCTGTTTCCGGAAATGATTTTCTCCTGTACAACAGTTTTTTTCACGTTTTCCATAACACCCTCCATGTGTTTCTGTATGATATCATTTTGATATCTTTTTGCGTCTGTGTCAAGAAGTATGATACACTATTGCAATGAAACTTGTGATTCTTTCCGATTCGCACGGCCAGAAGGAGCCGCTGCGCTACATACGTAACAGATATCAGGATGCGGAT
This sequence comes from Bulleidia sp., assembly GCA_051873755.1. Lineage (GTDB taxonomy): Bacteria > Bacillota_I > Bacilli_A > Erysipelotrichales > Erysipelotrichaceae > Bulleidia. Next base: position 90,382 of record JBJEFE010000015.1, read on the forward strand.
CTCATCATCCATTGCGGTGATATCTGCCTTCCGAAGGAATATTCCATGGGCTGGATTCAGGTGGCGGGCAACTGTGATGATCCGGCAAGATATCCACTGGCCGACCTTGTGATCGTGGAGGGGCACCGCATTCTGATTACCCACGGTCACGCCTTCTTTTCCGGACGGCATGTCAACGCCGATGCCCTGGCACGTTTTGCCCTGCGGAATGAATGCGATATTCTGTGTTTTGGACATTCGCACATGTACTGCGATATGACCCATGAAGGTGTGCGTCTTCTCAATCCCGGATCCATCTGTTCCAATCGGGATATGACACCGCCTTCCTATATGGTTGTGGATGTGCAGAAAGACCGGATTGATGTCACACGAAAAGAATACCGCCCTCTGTTCTAGCGGTATTCAATGTCATCAACGGATGTCAGCCACAGATGTGTGTGATCTGTAAAAATGATTTTTCCTGTCACCGGTTCAATCCTGCGGATTATGCCGGTTTTTGTATGGTACTGTCCGCCCTGTTTGAATGGGTCATCCTCAAACCATGTCACGGTAACCTCCAGTCCCGGATGGGCCATGACATACCGGATCGTTTCATCCAGTTCATCCTTCTGGCATGGAGAAAGATCTCTTCTCTGTACAACACTGCGGTCTGCCTCATGGATGCTTTCCCCGTATCCGCTCAAGGCGGAAAACGGCAGGAACTGGGCGGCACGCTGGGCATCCGACAACGGTTTTCTCAGGCCTGATCTGTGGTTTGGCAGATCCAGCATGTCATCATAGCGATGCGGATCATTGGGATTTTCCGATACACGTCTCATGCCTTGTGTCCTCCGATTTCCTCATTGCGTTCCAGGGTTGTGGCATCTTCAAGCAGATCCATTCCCTTCATGATGATATTCTTTCCGTATCTTTCACGGATTGTGTTAATGGCTTCCTGTGCCTTCTTTTCCTTTTTCATGTCATCCACCGCCTTCCGTATTCTCTCATCATCCTGTTTCTGCTTTTTCTCATCCATGGCGGAAAACAGATCCTGCTGCACATACAGTGTACGGTCTGATTTCTGTTCGTCCCTGATTTCCAGAGCTGCCACATTGACTCTGCGGATGAAAAGAGAAGGATCGATGTTTGCGCGGAATACCTTTTCCAGTCCGTTCACAAACAGATCTCTGGAGTTGGAATCCATCGGAAAACGGATGGAACCACCGGATGGTTTCGGCATGGTGCGGCCATAGAAATCCGTTACCGTATCCCCTTTGTATGCCCCATCTTCAACCGAGGTCATATCATAACCGATATACAGGGAAACACAGCGTGTTGTCTTCTGTTTTCCAACCATCTGTAAAGCAAGCGATTCCGCCATTTCCTTGACAATCACAAGTGCGGCGTCAAAGGAATACGGTTTATGCAGTACCTGTCCGATGCCCATCGAGGATGCGGATGGACGGTATGCTTTGATCTGTTTCATCGTGACCGGTTCATATCCCCAGGCATGATCAATGATCAGTTCCGCATTGATTCCGAACATTTTATACAGCAGGTCCTCGTTGTAATAATCATGGAAACCACCGATGGAACATCTGGCAATATCCCCCATCGTAAAGATGCCCTCTTTTTCCAGGCGTACGGCTGTGCCCCTTCCGATTCTCCAGAAGTCGGTCAGCGGCCTGTGGGTCCACAGTTTTTCGCGGAAGCTTCTTTCATCCAGATGGGCAATGCGCACTCCGTTTTCATCACCCGGAATATGCTTGGCAATGATATCCATCGCACATTTACACAGAAACAGATTCGGCGCAATACCCGCTGTTGCGGTGATCCCGGTTGTACGCAGCACTTCCAGAATCAGTTTTCTTGCGAAGGATTCGGCACTGAGATGATACAGCTTCAGATAATCCGTCGCATCGATGAATACCTCATCAATGGAATACACATGGATGTCATCCGCGCAGATGTATTTCGTATAGATCTGATAGATCCGTGTGCTGTATTCAATGTATAAACGCATTCTTGGCGGTGCCACGACATACTCCACCTTCAGGGCATGGTTTGCATTGAGCTCATCAAGATAAATGGAACTTCCCTCAAAATCCCGGTACCGGTTTTCCCGCATGCGCTGATCATTGATCCGGCTGACCTTCTGTACCACTTCAAACAGTCTTGGGCGTGAGGGAACACCCATGCTTTTCAAAGAGGGCGTCACGGCAAGACAGATCGTTTTTTCGGTTCTGGATTCATCCGCCACGACCAGGTTGGTATTTAAAGGGTTGAGCCCTCTTTCCTGACATTCAACCGAGGCATAAAACGATTTCAGATCAATTGCGATATACGTTCTTTCCATACGATAATATTACCATGAAACCTTTTTCAGATCACTTTTACGGCTCTGTCGCATTTTCCTGAAAATCGTACATAAAAACAAACATTTCCATTTATAATGGATGACATATGGATTACAGCATACACGGAAATGATCTGATCCTGGTTGTGGATCGTGAATATACACTTCAGCAGCTGTCAGACCGGTTCTGCCTTTCAAGAAAGCAGAGACACATTCTCCGCAGTGAAGGCCGGATTGAAAACAACGGCAGTGTGGTCCGGAATCCGGATACAGTCATGAAAGGGGCTGTCATCATTCATCTGTGCAGTGAGGAAATCGACTGGACTGTGGGATCACAACAGGCACAGGTTGTGTTTGAAAATGAACTTGTATGTGTTGTGCACAAGCCTGCAGGATGTATCATTCATGGTGAACCGGATGATCGGAACTGTCTGAATGCACGTGTTGCGGCATATTACAGGGCATCGGGTCAGCGTCATCATGTCCGTCCGATCCATCGTCTTGACAGACAGACATCCGGACTTGTACTGTATTCCAAAACCGGATTCTTCCAGCCGTACTTTGATCAGATGCTGGAGGAAAAGAAAATCCATCGTCATTACATGGCTGTCTGCTTTGAAAGAAAAGGCATTCCGGATCATTTCACATGTGCAGAACCGATCGGAAAAGACCGGCATGAGTCCAACCGGTACCGCATCAGTCAAAGCGGGAAACCGGCAAAGACGGATTTTGAAGTAAAGAAAAGAAAAAACGGATATGTACTGATCGGCTGTACCCTGCATACAGGGCGCACCCATCAGATCCGCGTGCACCTTGAGGCCAACGGACTGCGGATTGTCAATGACGATATCTACGGCAGCCCGTCCCGTGATTTTGAATACATGGGATTATGGGCGGATACACTGGAGTATCCGGATCCGGTCAGCGGAACCGTTCAGATCATCAGAGATCAGCCATCGAAAGATTACTTATATTTCAGGGAGGAAAAGAAAACGTATGAAGTATGATTTCACAAGTATTCTCGACAGAAAGGGACACGATGCCATTGCGGTGGATCTGCCGAGCGAACAGAAAGGAGCGTTTACAGGCTTTACACTGAAGGAGGGCTATGACGTCATCCCGATGTGGGTTGCGGATATGAACTTCCCGTGCCTGCCGGAAATCCAGAAGGAAATCCACCAGCGTGTTGACCATCCGACCTTCGGCTATTTCAACACAAGAGACGAATATTTCGATTCCATCATCCGCTGGCAGAACCACAGACACGGCACAACGGATCTGGAAAGAAAGCACATTGCCTATGAAAACGGGGTACTGGGCGGTGTTGTCACAGCGTTGAATGTCCTCTGTTCAAAGGGAGACAGTGTTCTGCTTCACTCCCCTACCTATGTCGGTTTCACAGGTTCTCTGAAAAACAACGGATACAACATCGTTCACTCCGCGCTGTACAGAGATGAGGAAGGCGTATGGAGAATGGACTATGCGGATATGGAAAAGAAGATTGTTGAAAACCACATCCACGCGGCCATCATCTGTAACCCGCACAATCCATGCGGCAGAGTATGGACAAAGGAAGAACTGCTGAAGTGCATGGAAATCTTTGAAAAGCACAATGTGTATGTCATTGCGGATGAGATCTGGTCCGACCTGATGATCAACGGTTCACAACATGTGACTGTGCAGTCCGTCAATGAATATGCCAGATATCATACCGTCGGAATGTACGCGCCAAGCAAGACATTCAACCTGGCAGGTCTGATCGGTGCATACCGCATTGTATACAATGACTGGATCCGTGAGAGAATGGACAAGGAAGGTTCCCTTTCCCACTACAACAGCCAGAATGTTCTGTCCATGTACGGTCTGATCGGTGCCTACAGTGCAGAGGGTGAAGTCTGGGTGGATGAACTGACACAGGTACTGTCCGACAATGTCAACTATGCATATGACTTCATCAATGAACACTTTGAGGGCATTACGCTGGCAAAGCCGCAGGGCACATACATGCTGTTTATCCATTGTGAGGATTTCTGCAAAGCACACAACATCGACATGGATACACTGATCCGCAAAGGATGGGAAGTCGGTGTGTTCTGGCAGGATGGACGTCCGTTCCATGATCCATACGGCATCCGTATCAACCTTGCCCTTCCGACATCCCGTGTCAAAGAGGCATTTGACCGCCTGTACCACAACATTTTTGAATGATCGTTGCAAAAGAAGGTTCGATTTCAGAATCTTCTTTTCTTTCTGTTATAATGGGTACTCGAAGGAGGGGTTATGTTTTACTATACGGGCATTCCGATCATTACCTGTATTACAATCGCTTTGTGTGTTTACAATTACATCCGCATCAACGCAAAAGCAAAGGAAACAGGCATGAATGATGCAATTGTTCAGTGCGGTGGTGTTTACGCACCGTATGTCATTGAACAGAAACAGTATTACCGTCTGATTACCGGCGGTTTCGTGCATTTTTCGATCTTTCACCTTCTGATGAATATGTATGTTCTGTTTTCACTCGGCGGTTCAATGGAAGCAGCGTTTGGACATGTGCTGTATGCGGTGCTGCTGTACGGTTCCATCCTTGCCGGAAATGCATTCTGTGTATACATGCATCCGGATTATTCCGTATCAGGCGGCATGTCAGGCGGGATGTATGGCCTGATCGCTGCCCAGCTGGCAATGATTCTGATTGTATTCGGTCCATCCGCCATTGTGAACAATCCATCCATGTTATCGGTGATTCTGTTGAATCTGATGATGAACTTCATCCCGGGTGTTGCCTGGCGGGCACATCTTGGCGGGGCATCCGTCGGTATTCTGTTTATCTCCATTCTGTATCGCGTGATGTTGTGACGCGGAGGTATTTTGTATGAATCTGAAAAAACTGTTTTCCAACCGGCTGATCTATGTTATTCTGACCGGACTACTGGAAGTTGGCATCTATATGTCGCTGTTTCATCTGGTACGTGAAAAGGCCGCATGGATTGAGGTGGTACTTCATATTCTATCCGTGCTGATCGTTCTGCATATCATCCGTACAAGCAAACATCTGTCATCGGATATGATGTGGCTTGTGCTGATCATGTTGGCACCTGTCCCGGGTACCGCCATCTTCCTGTTGTCAAGTGCGGATTTACTGAAGAACAAAACCTACCGTGCGATTTTGAGGGAACAGAAAAAAGCGGAAAGCTACCTTGTGCAGAATCCACAGGTAATCGGGAATATGACTGCGGAATTTCCTGACCGCAGATCCTCTCTGCAGTTTATTCCAAATTCCGGTTATCCATTCTATCCGTGTACCGGTTATGACTACTATCCGCTTGGGGATACAGGCTGGCAGGTCATGCTTGAGGAAATGCGGAAAGCAAAGAAGTATATCTTCATGGAGTATTTCATCATCGAAGAGGGAAAGATGTGGAATACCATGTTGGAGATCCTTGAGGAAAAAGTCAAAGAGGGTGTGGAATGCCGTGTTATGTACGACGACATGGGGTCCATCGGTACAATCCCTGCCTCCTATGCGAAAAAGCTTGAGTCAAAAGGCATCAAGGCGGTTTCATTCAACCGGGTTACCCCAATCATCAATGTCATCATGAACCACCGTGATCACCGCAAGATTCTTGTCATCGACGGCAAGGTCGGATTTACCGGAGGCATCAATCTGGCGGACGAATATATCAATGTCAAGGTGATTCACGGACACTGGAAAGACAACGTTGTCAGAATTCAGGGCGAAGCCGTATGGTCCCTGCTCGTCATCTTCCTGACAAACTGGAATGCACTGCGCCATGAGGACAGTGATTACAATGTCTTCCGTCCTGATACTCTGCCGGACATTCCTACTGCAGGATATATCGCACCGTATGCGGATACCCCTCTGGATCAGGACCTGACTGCACAGTCCATCTATGAGGATATTCTCAACAGTGCCAATGATTATGTATATATCATGACACCGTATCTGATCATAGACTCGGAAATGATCAACACCCTGATTCATACCGCACGCAAAGGTGTCGATGTCCGCATCATCATGCCGGGTGTGCCGGACAAGAAAATCGTCTGGGAAATCGGACGCACCTACTATCCGCAGCTGCTGGAAGCCGGTGTGAAGATCTATGAATATGAACCTGGATTTGTCCATGCCAAAGTATTTGTCAGTGATGATATCTGTGCCACGGTCGGTTCCATCAACCTTGATTACAGATCCCTGTATCTGCACTTTGAAAACGGCACGTTTGTCATCGGAAATCCGGAAGTTCTGAAAGTCAGACAGGACATTGAGGAAACACTGCAGCACTGCCGTCAGATTCATATCGATGATCTGAAGACAGGTGCCCTGCGCGCCTTCTTCTTCTCGGTTGTCCGCCTGTTTACTCCTTTGATGTAAATCATCCGCTCCTGTATCTGATACAGGAGCTTTTTCTCTGCCAAAAGAAAAGCACTTCCCGTATCGGAAAGCGCCGCCCCTTATTTCTGATCGTCCTTTTCAATCGGATGATTGCGGAAATAATCTCTGAGAATGATTTCAACTGCCATTGTCTTTGTCAGCCCTGTTGCCTCACAGTAATCATTCAGCTGATCAGAGATTTTCAGATCCATCAGAATATAAAGCGGTCTGTAATTCTTCTTTGGTCTTCCCATATCCTGTTCCTCTCCGTTGTACAACATAATCTGTATTATGTTGTATGTATCAGATCAACCGGCACGGATTCATACCGGATCTTACATATATCTTAAACTTTTTTGGATATATATACAAGATAAAGCATACTCATAATACTCATTTTTATGCACTTTTTTTGAAAATCGAAAAGAAAACAACGTAAAAAAACCTGTCAGATACAGATCTGTCCGCAATCATGATCACAGGTTTCTTTGTGATGCCTTTTTTCTGATGGAATCCGGGTTTCCTGAATTCCTTTCTGTTCATCCGCTTTGTATCGGACGGGCGTTTGATTACATAATACAGATTATGTGCTTACAGGATCAGTTTCATGTGTTCCATGATTCGATTGTGTTCTTCGCTTGTCGTTGTAATGTAGATTCTGGTGGTGTTGATACTGCTGTGTCCAAGAACATCCGCAAGTTTGGCAATATCCTTTTCCATGCGGTAAAACGTTCTGGCAAAAAGGTGGCGAAGATTGTGCGGGAATACCTTTTCCTTTTCCACGCCTGCTTCCTCACACAGTTTTTTCATCTGTCTCCATATGTTGGAACGCTCCAGCGGTTTTCCGCTGCGTGTAACAAACACAGGTCCTTCCTCAATATGTTTCCGTCTGGCATATTTCTTCAGCTTTTCCTGCAGATCCCTTACAAGGAAGATCTCCCGCACCTTTCCCTTGCATGAAACAACCGCGCATCCCTGCCGGATTGCCTCCACAGTAATGTATGCCAGTTCACTGACGCGGATTCCGGTTGCACAGATTGTTTCAATCACAAGTCCAAGCCTGAAGTTTCCTTGCTTTCTGGCTGTTTTCACAAGCCTGAGGTACTCCTCTCTTGTCAGTTCCATCTGTTTTGACATAAATGCCTTGCGCTGAATCCGGATGGATCTGACACGGCACTCATGCCAGTTCATGAATGTCAGAAAGGAATTGACTGCCGCAAGCATGGAGTTGATGCTGGTATTGGAGTATTTTTCTGACAACAGGTAATCCTTGTAGGAAATCACGCTTTCCTTGGTCACAGGGCGGCCATCCTGAAATGCCATGAAGGCTTTCAGGTCACGGCTGTATTTTTCCAGTGTATGACGGCTTCTTTCCTCACTTCTCAGATATGCGCAGAAAGCATTCACACACGCTTCCGTTATGATCTTTTCCATATGTATGCCCCTCCTCACTTCCATTGTAAATCGAATTGAAGTCAAAGGTGGCAACGGGTATCCGGACAGAAGCAGAGGACTGGTCAGAAACGGTTATCGGAAAAACAGAACCACTCCGCATTCATACGGATGATCCAGACACAGGGCATCCCTGATTCCGGACTGAAGAATCCGTTTCTGAATCAGACGGTCTCCTGCACCGCCTGTGATCATGATCAGACCGATCAGGAACATGTACAGATTTCCGGTATAGATTCCACAGATGGCAGGCGTATATCCCAGCAGTGTTGTCGGCATGGCAAGACCGACAAGATATGCGGTCTTCGTCAGCGGTCTGCAGCATGTGCAGTACGGTGTCAGAAGTTTCCAGATCACACCGAATTCAATACCGGCAAACTTTTTCTCCAGGCACAATCCCCATACAAAGCCATGAATCATCTCATGTATGACAATCAGTGCCAGCAGAACAAATGGCAGACTGACGAACTGAATTTCCGTCACAACAAGCTGAGCCTTTGGCGTAAAGATCAAAAACAGCAGCAAAAGACAGATGATATCCGGCAGGACTGTCAGAAGTCCGGAAATATTTGCCTCTTTGACCGATACCGTCAGTTCCTTTTTCTGATATCCCTTTGACTCCATATCACGGCAGATCTGTTCAAATGCTGCAGCACGCTGTGCTTCACGCGGGCTCAGTTTTCTTGTCGGATCCTTTATTTCCTGCGGCATATTTTCTCCACCTGCTTTCCTTTTGCCAGTTCATCAATCACTTTGTCAAGAATCCGGATATCCTTCATCAGCGGCTCTTCAATCGTTTCAATCCTTACGCCGCAGATACTGCCTTTGACAGGAAACCGATCCGGATTCATGGCAGGTGCCTGTTCAAAAAATGTTCCGTAATCCACATCCTGTGCCATCATGGCTTCAATCTGTGTTTTCTCATATCCTGTCAGCCAGTATACAACCCGGTATACCTCTTCTTCACTTCTGCCCTTCCGTACTGCCTTATTGACAAGCAGCGGGAATACCTTTGACAGTTTCATTGCATAGACTTTACTGTTTCCCATCTGTTTTCCTCAGTTTCTCATTCAGTTTGGAATAGACATTTGTACGGAACCACAGTTCCGTTGATGCCTCAACTGCCTCGTCCAGTTCAAACCAGCGCACACCGCTGTTTTCATCCGCCTTCATATGTGTTTCCTGTTGATCATCCGCTTCCAGAAGATATGTCAGATTCAGATGCAGATGAGAGGAAACATAACGGCCTTTTTTGACATGACCGTCAACTGTCAGCACTTCCATGGAAAAGATCTCATCGGATAATGGTCTGACGTTGTGGATGCCGCTTTCCTCTTTCACCTCCCTGAGGGCAGTCATCAGCGGATCCTTTTCTCCGTCGGCGTGTCCTCCCATCCAGCTCCAGGAGTCATAGAGATTGTGATAAACCATCAGTGTCTTTGTGTGATCGGGGTTGACTACCCATGCCGAGGCCGTCAGATGGGCAGTTGTGTTGTCACGTGTCAGGATATCCATACCGCTGTCAATCCATTTCAGAATCTCCCTGCGGTCCTGTTCCTCCTGACGGTTGTACGGCTGATACATTTCAACCTGTTTTCTCAGAGTTTTCATACTCACATGATATCACTTCGGGCTATAATATAAGCAGGAAAACGGAGGAAAAAATACAATGGGTTTTCGTAAAGATTTCCTTTGGGGTGGTGCGGTCGCAGCGCATCAGCTCGAAGGCGGATGGGATCAGGGTGGAAAAGGTCCATCCATCGCTGATGTCATGACAGCAGGAGACAACAAGACACACTCTCCAAGAAGAATTACAGATGGAATTCTCCCGGGAGAAAACTATCCGAACCACGAGGCAATCGACTTCTATCACCACTATAAGGAAGACATTGCACTGATGGCTGAGATGGGATTCAAGGCATTCCGTACATCCATCGCATGGTCCCGTATTTATCCAAACGGCGACGATGCTGAACCGAATGAGGAAGGTCTGAAGTTCTACGATGACATGTTTGACACAATGCATCAGTATGGCATTGAACCTGTCATCACACTGGCACACTTTGAAATGCCGTACGCTCTTGCCAAAAAGTACAACGGCTTCATGGACAAGCGCTGCATCGATTTCTTTGTCCGTTACGCAACAACGGTATTCACACGCTACAAGGACAAGGTAAAGTACTGGATGACATTCAACGAAATCAACAACCAGGCTGCCAATCCTTCTGCACACCACCTGATTCAGGAAGGTGCGATTCTGACAACCGATGACAATCCGGACAACGAATACATGATGTACCAGTCCGGTGTCAATGAACTGGTCGCTTCCGCACGTGCCATCATCGAAGGACACAAGATCAATCCTGACTTCCAGATCGGCTGTATGATTGCCATGGTTCCGATTTATGCACATACATGCAATCCGAACGACTTCATGGAAATGACAGCTGCCAACCACAAGAGATACTGGTTCATGGATGTTCACGCCAACGGCTTCATCCCGGCATACATGTACAGATACTGGGAAAGAAAGGGATACAGCATTGACCTTTCCGAAGCTGAAAAGGAAGATCTGAAGAACGGTACGGTTGATTACATCGGATGGTCCTACTACATGTCCAACACATGTGCACACCGTGCAGAAAATACGGAATTTGACTACAGCGAAACAAAAGACAACGTTAAAAATGAATACCTCAAGTTATCCGACTGGGGCTGGCCGATTGACCCGATGGGACTGCGTTACGCACTCAACTACATCGAAGACCGTTATCACAAGCCGCAGATGATCGTTGAAAACGGCTTCGGCGCATACGACAAGGTGGAGGAAGACGGTTCTGTCGATGACTCCTACCGTATCGACTACCTGAAGACACACATTGAGGCAATGAGAGACGCTGTCAACCAGGACGGCGTTGATCTGCTCGGTTATACAATGTGGGCTCCGATCGATATCGTATCCGCATCCACAGGTGAAATGGACAAGCGTTACGGCTTCATCTATGTAAACAAAAACAATGCCGGTGAAGGTGATCTGTCCAGATCCCGCAAGAAGTCCTTCTACTGGTACAAGAACGTCATCGCAACAAACGGAGAAGAACTCTGATCCATTCAGTCATACGGGAATACCCGTATGGCTTTTTCTTTCCGTCCATGAAAAAAACCTCCCGCATTACTGCAGGAAGCTGTGTGTTATACAATATGCAGGTCTTCAAGCACCTGGGCAACACCGTCTTCACGACAGTCCGGTGCGACAAGATCACAATGGGCACGGACATCATCCTTCGCATTTCCCATTGCGACGCCGATTCCGCTTTTCTCAATGAAGGCGGTATCGTTGCCGGCATCACCGAAACCGATGACATTTTCCCATTTCAGATCATATTCCTTCAGAATCCGTTCAATGGAAGTGGACTTGTTTATGGATTTGAGGAATACATCATATCCGTCATGGTATGACCAGGCAAACTTCAGTTCCGGAATCATCTGGTTGAACGGTTCAATAATCGTCTCATCCCCAATCAGGAATGTACCAAGCGGGTAACCGTGTTTTTCGTGGTACGTTCTGTTGTGCGTATCATCGATGACCTTGTGGATATTCGGAGAATTTCTTCCGACATAGCCGTCCACGAATGTATCATGGTTGGCATAGGTGACAATCGCATCCGCAAACTTGAATCCAAGACCGATATCGTGCTGAATGCACAGATCCGTAATGGTATTCATGTTTTCATGACTCATCTCATGTTTTTCAATAATTGTTCCGTCGCGTCTGACAACACAGGCACCATTGATTGTACCGATCAGATCCAGCGGCAGATCGTCAAACAGGGATTCCTGCAGGAATGTATAATGCCTTCCCGTATTCAGGACAACCCGGATCCCCTTTTCCATTGCCTTTGCGAAATCCGATGCCAGACGTCTGGACATTGCATCATAACCGGAAGGAATAATCGTATTGTCCACATCGCAGACAATCATTTTTATATTCTCAGCTCTTTTTTTCATGGATTTATTATACCATGGATGATAAAATATTCCATGTGTCTTGTGCCCGTAGCTCAATCGGATAGAGTGTTGGCCTCCGAAGCCAGAGGTTGTGAGTTCGAGCCTCATCGGGCACGCCTGTCAGGCAGTCGGTTTCCGGCTGCCTTTTTGTTTCCCATCAGTACATAAATATGTACATGGCATGAAAAATCACTGTAGAAATACAGGAAATATTCAGTTTTTGGGAAACACTTTCTTTCCCATTGAACAAAAATCAAGATAAATTGTTATCATATACAGGTAAGGGAAAGAGTTCTGATATGAAGATGTTTCATGAAGTCAAACAGAATCTGATAAGCTCGGTAAAGTATTCATCAAATATTCTGAATACTTTAGGGGATGAGATCAACATGCATATTCTCCGCCTTCTTCTTGAAAGCGGGAAACCGGGGCTGCGTGTACCTGAGCTTACCAGAACGACATTTCTGTCTCGACCTTCTGTCACCCATCATCTGAAGATGCTGATGGATGCGGGACTTGTCGGTGTACAGAAAATCGGAACCAGGAATTACTATTATGTGGAAGTTCAGGATTCCACCATTCAGACTCTGACATTGCTTGTCAACAGTCTGATCAGCTATCGTACAAACTTTCCGGATATGATCGACGGAAAATTTGAAGAAACGGACTGAAATCACAACAGTCCTTTTTTTATTCATGTATATTGTTCAGGAATGAGAGCACCTCTTTGCGGTATGTATCGGGATCGGTAAACCAGGATGACGCATGCGGTGCATTGCGGATCAGCACAAGTCTGCTTTCCCCTGCACATGCCTTCTGATTTTCAATGCTCATCTGCCATGGCACAAAGTCATCGATATCCCCATGGATCAGAAGAACAGGAATATGTGATGCGGCAAGTGCCTTTCGTGCATCACCCCTGTCCGGATCAAAGTGTCCAAACAACAGTGCACCAAGCCTGCCAAGCTGATAACACAGTCCAACCGGAGCGTGCGGTACCATGGAAGGAATGCAGTGGCGAAGAATATCCTTCGGAGAAGTAAAACCACAGTCGGCGATGATCCCTTTCACTGTGCATGGAAGATTCCTGTCCGCAGACATCAGTACCGCTGCGGCACCCATCGATACACCCATCAGGATAATCGGTGTATCCGGTGCTTCTGCATAAACGGCATTTGCCCAGTCCGCACAATCCTGACATTCTCTGATCGCCATCGTCGTACATTTCCCCTCACTTCTGCCATGCCCTCTTTGATCCACCAGAATGATATTGTATGCAAGCGCATGTGCGATCATATATGCCGGACAGCCGTCAAAGAATGCATGTCCTCTCCAGCCATGGAAAAACATCATCACCGGCATGTTTTCCTTTCCTTTTTCCAGCCTGCCGTACAGCTTCAGGCCATCTTTGGAAGTGATGGAAATCCACTCCCAGTCTGCTTTCTTCACTGTATCCACATCCAAAACCATGCGCTCATACAACGGGGCATATGGCCCATGGGAAGGCACATGGACATCCCCTCTTTCCTTTTCACCTGTCGCAAAGGCAAATCTGTAAAGAAGAAAAGAGAGAAGCAGAACAATGATAATCACAATCATCAGTACAATCATACAATCCGTCTTCTTTCTGTATCTATCCTATCATACACAACCAAAAACATGCCCGCAGGCATGTCATATCAGAAGATTCAGTTTTTCAGCACACAGCCTGACGGTAATGTGGCTGCTCTTACAGAATGTTTCTCCGTCTGTATGTACCCATAACGGCAGTTCCGTACGGATTTCGGTTTCACGCAGGGTATCGGTGTAAATTCCCTTGAACCGCACATGGTTTCCCGATAATGCACAGGGGAAAATACGGAAAAAATCAAATGCGGAAAGACCGTCGCCGGTACACTGATCCAGCAGGCCGTCATGATCCTTTGCGGCAGGACAGAAACGGAAACCGCCGCCTTCATACATCTCATTCATCACAATCGACAACAGCATGTTTTCATAATGTGCTGTTTTCCCATCCGTTGTAATCCAGGCCTGTGTCCGTGATGTATGGAAAATCAGCCGAATCGCCGTTGCCAGATAAATCAGACGTCCCAGACCCAGATGATTGAAGATTTTTTTGAATTGGGAACTTTCTGCATCATGGCAGATTGCCGCATCAAAACCAATCCCTGTGGAAATCACAAAGCGGTGATGAACATGTCCCTGTGCATCCATCTTTTCATCAGTACAGATGTCAAACCGGTTGTGGTAGATGACTTCCCCCACATCAATGGTCCGTACGGTCTTTCCTTCCAGAATGGTTCCGGCATTGGACACCGGATCTTTTTTCACACCGATGGAGCGGTAGAAATCATTACCGGATCCCACAGATATCAGACCGAGTCTGACATGTTCATAATCAGAAAGTCCGTTGACGGCATGATTCAAAGAACCATCTCCTCCGACAACCACAATATCACACGTTTTCTGTGACAGCTGTTCCACAAGCTGTCGGATTCCGTGATCCGCATCGGAATAATGGACACTGTATGGTTTCCCGGAAGCCTGAAACACCGGTTCCACCTGTTTCCATACCTTCATGGATTCCCCGGACGCTCCGTTTGGATTGACGATGACCTCAAACATTGTGTTATCCTTCCTCATCTTCAAAACACAGGTCGATTCTCTGACCGTCTCTGGATACGACGGTATGTTCAAACAGTACATGACACATCGATTCGTATTCCAGAGGATCGTGCAGAGATGGACTGTAGTGTGTCAGCCAGAGTCTGCGCACATTGCCTTCTTTTGCGATGGTGCAGGCCTCCTGCATCATCATATGCCGGTTCATCTTTGCCTTTTCGATCTTTTCCTCATCCCCGTACATTCCCTCTGTAATCAGCAGATCCGCGTCCTGTACAGCCTGTACAAGAGAGGATACAGGTCGTGTATCGGTCGCATATACAACCTTCAGACCTCTTCTTTCCTTTCCCAACACCAGATCCGGTGTATAGGTGACGCCGTCCTGTTCAACGGTCATGCCCTTCTGCAGTGTTCCCCACAGCTTCATCGGAATACCGTTTTTCAGCGCTTTTTCCCTGTCGAACATCGGTTTGCGTTTCATGGTCATCTGATAACCGACACACAATACAGAGTGCCGCAGCGGGAAGGAGGTGACAGACAACCCGTCCAGTTCAAATCCCTCATGTTTCTCCAGTTCCACTTCATGTATTTCAAAGGGAATATAGCGTGCAATCAGGCGCACCCCTTCCATCAGTTCATGAATGCCCTTTGGTCCATAGATCGTGATCGGTTCAATTCTGTCCGCCTTGGCCATGGACAGTAACAGTCCCGGGAGTCCGGCTGTATGATCCGCATGGTAATGGGTAATCACAATGGCATCGATATGACGGCACGGCATATTCAGTTTTTTCATGGCGATCTGTGTTCCTTCCCCGCAGTCCACCAGCATTTCATGTCCGTTCCATCGGACAAGCAGGGATGTCAGAAAGCGGTTGGGAAGTGGTACGGTACCGCCTGTTCCAAGCAATGTAATATCAATCATGGATACCATTCTAACATAAAAAACCTGCAATGACTGTTACATCATTGCAGGTATGTAAATCAGAACACTTCACTGGATTCAGCAGCGATCTTTGACCACTTTTCAAATTCCTCGTCTGTTGCAAGAACATAGTGTGTCTTTGTCAGGTTGTGAATCACACCCTTTGTGTAATCCACGCCTTCCTTCTCCTTGTTGTATTCAAGGGAAACTCTGTTCTTTTCAACAATCGGGTTTGGATGCGGAATGGCGGAAAGCAGAGATCTTGTATACGGATGGATTGGATTGGAGAAGATTTCGTCCGTTGTACCGGTCTCCACAATATGCCCCAGATGCATGACGCCGATCCGGTCGGAAATGTACTTGACCATGGAAAGGTCGTGGGCAATAAACAGATATGTCGTACCGAGTTCATCCTGAAGATCCTTCATCAGGTTGACAACCTGTGCCTGGATGGAAACGTCCAGAGCGGAGATTGCCTCGTCGGCGATGACAAGCTTCGGATTCATGACAAGTGCTCTTGCAATACCGATTCTCTGTCTCTGACCACCGGAGAACTGCTGTGGATATCTTGTGGCATGTTCTCTGGAAAGGCCGACCTTATCAAGAATGCGGTTGACCTTTTCATCCAGCTCTTCCTGGGAGCTGTACAGGTGGTGGATCTCAAGACCCTGGGCAATGATTTCCTTGACCTTCTTACGAGGGTTCAGGCAGGCCATCGGGTCCTGGAAGATCATCTGCATGTTCTGTCTCAGGTAGGCTTCATCCTCCTTTGACAGTTTTGCGGAAATATCATGGCCGTCAAAGATAATTTTGCCGGCTGTAGGGTCATACAGACGGATAATGGCGCGACCGGTTGTGGATTTACCGGAACCGGATTCCCCTACCAGACCGTATGTTTCGCCCTGATAGATATCAAAGGAGATACCGTCAACTGCCTTTGTCGTATATGTACGGGAAATTCTGAAGTGCTGCTTCAGTCCCTCCACATGCAGAAGCGGTTCAGCGTTGTAATCAATCGTTGTCATACTTTGCGCTCTCCTTTCTCATTTTCTTCATACGTTCCAGCAGCTGTGCCGGAGGATCAACCTTCGGTGCTCTTGGATCACAGAGCCAGGAAGCGACTCTGTGCTTACCGCCGACATTGTACATCGGTGGTTCAGCCTTGTAATCAATGGCCAGAGCGTAAGGGTTTCTTGGTGCGAAAGCATCACCCTCGATTCTTTCCAGCAGGTTCGGAGGCGTGCCCGGAATCGCAAACAGTCTCTTGGAATCGGTGTCCGTGTCAGGCATGGATGCCAGCAGGCCCCATGTGTAAGGGTGGCGCGGATCGTAGAAGATTTCATTGATATCACCCTTCTCAATGATACGTCCTGCGTACATGACGTCGACGTAGTCAGCGACCTTGGCAACAACCCCAAGGTCATGTGTGATATAAATGACCGCAATGTTGTGTTCCTTCTGCAGCTTCTGAATCAGTTCAAGAATCTTTGCCTGAATCGTAACGTCAAGAGCGGTTGTCGGTTCATCACAGATCAGCACATCCGGGTTGCATGCCAGCGCAATCGCAATGACGATTCTCTGTCTCATACCACCGGAAAGCTGGTGCGGATACTGTTTGAATCTCTTTTCCGGATTTTCAATACCGACTTCCTCAAGAAGATTCATGACTCTTGCCTGTGCTTCCTCTTTGGAAACCTTTTCGTGGAGAAGAATCGGCTCCATGATCTGTCTGCCGATTGTCATCGTCGGATCAAGAGATGTCATCGGATCCTGGAATACCATGGCAATGTGCTTGCCGTTGAAACGGTAACGGATTTCCTTCTGTGTCATCTTTGTCAGATCGACGGTTTCTCTTTCTCCCTTTTCATTTGTGAATGTGTAGTCGATGGTACCGGAATCGATACGGCCGTTGCTTGCCATGATACCCATAATGGTCTTGACGGTAACGGACTTACCGGAACCGGATTCACCTACGATCGCAATTGTCTCGCCTCTGAACAGGTCCATTCTGACACCACGGATGGCCTTGACCATACCGGAAGAGGTTTCAAATGAGATGTTCAGATCACGGATGGAAAGAACGCGGTCTTCCTTGTTTCTTTTCTGTACTGTCATTGTTTACCTCCTCAGCTGTGTTTCTGGTTCGGGTCGAACGCATCGCGGATGCCATCTGCGAACAGGTTGAAGCTCAGCATCAGAAGTGCAAGAACGACAATCGGTGCAATCATGATATACGGATGAATCGTCATGGACTTGTATCCATCGGAAATCAGGGAACCCAGGGATGCCTGCGGCGGCTGGATACCAAGACCTACGAAGGACAGGAATGCTTCAGTAAAGATCGCATTCGGAATGGAGAACATGGACATGATGATCAGCTGTCCGAAGATGTTCGGCATGATGTCCTTAAAGATAATCGAGAAGGACCTGGCACCGAGTGTCTTGGATGCCAGTACATATTCGGATTCCTTCAGCTTCAGCATTTCCGCACGGGCGATACGTGACATACCGATCCATCCGGTGATCATCAGTGCGAAAATGATTGTGACAATACCGCCAGGTAATACAAGACCAAGCAGTGTAACTGTAACCAGTGTCGGAATACCGTTAAGGATTTCCGCAATTCTCTGCATGACCATATCAATCTTGCCTCCAAAGTAACCGGAGATCAGACCATAGGACATACCGATGACGATATCGATGGCAGCTGCGGATACGGCGATGATCAGAGATACACGTGTACCTTCCCATACACGGGTGAACAGGTCACGTCCGTTTGTATCGGTACCAAACCAGTGATAGATATCCAGCATACCTCTTTCCGCATAGACAGCCTTGCCCTTTTCAACACCGTTGAAGATGCCGAAATTCTCAAGGAACGGTACACGCGGCGGCATGGACTGCTGAGACTGATCGATTGCCTCAGCCGCATAGCCGGAAACCATCGGACCGAAGATTGCGAACAGAATAATGACAATGATGATGATCATACCAATCAGAGCACCCTTGTTCTTCTTGAAATGAGACCATACATCCTTCAGGTAGGAAGTTGTCTTATATGCCTTGTCAACGAGTTTTTCATCACGCTGTACAAAACGGAAATCGTCATCGGAAAAATCGTCGACAACCTCGTTTGTCAGAACAGGCTTTGTCATTTCACTCATCTTAACTTCCCTCCTTTGCGACTCTGATTCTCGGGTCAATAACACCGTAGAGAATATCCACAATCAGCATCATGATGATATAAAGCGCGGAATATACGAATGCACAGGCGATGACAACGTTATAGTCGTTGCCGGTAATTGCCTGCACCATCAGCATACCGATACCCGGAATCGCGAATACCTTTTCAACGACCATGGAACCGGTCAACAGGTTGACAAGCATCGGACCCATGACAGTGATGATCGGAATCAGCGCGTTACGCAGTGCGTGATGGAAAATCAGATCCTTTTCACGAACACCCTTTGCCTGAACAAGTGCGATATAGTCACTGTTGAGGACATCGATCATTTCCGATCTTGTAAAACGGGAAACGTTTGCGATCGGGAACATGGCCAGCGCGATGGTCGGCAGTATCGACGATCCCAGAGGATTGTTCGTATTGTACAGAATCGGCGCCCAGTTGAGCTTGAAACCGACAAAGTAAGCCAGCAGAAGTGCGAATACATACGATGGAACAGAGACACCGACAATGGATATCGCTGAACACAATGAGTCAATCCAGCTGTTGTGGTTAAGTGCTGCCGCAATACCAAGAAGCAGACCGACAACAGAACCAAGCAGGAATCCCTGTGCACCGATACGAATGGAAACGCCAAGTGGCCCTCTGATCATTTCCATGACGGCTCTGTTCTTATTCAATACGTAAGATACACCAAGATCTCCCTGCAGCATGTTTACAACATACTTGAAGAACCGGATGAAGAACGGCTGATCGAGTCCGTACTTCGCATACAGCATGACCTTCTGTGCCTCTGTCAGCTTTTCATCGTTGAACGGAGAACCCGGCATCAGTGAAAGCATCAGGAACAGGACAAACAGAATCACAAGCAGCGTCATAATACTGACCAGCAATCGTTTTGTGATATATTTTTTCATGTTGATCTTCCCTTTCTAATCATAGTGAGAAACGCAATAGAGCGGGTTGCCCGCTCTATCACATCTCATGTTTTACGTTCTGAAGATTAACGCTTACGCAGCCTTCTTCATGAAGCGGTAGGAGTCAACACCACCGGCATGGAATTCAATACCGGAAACTGCAGGGTTGATCATCATAGCGCCACCACTCTGATATACAGGGATCATAGCCATATCATCGATCAGCATCTTTTCAGCTTCAACGATGTCTGCCCATCTCTTTTCAGCATCCGGTGCATCTTCGCCGATGAATGCCTTATCGCATAATGCGTCGTAATCTGTGTTGAAGTAAGAACCGTTGTATCCAGGAACAGAAGATCTGAACAGATCCATGAATGTCTGTGGGTCAGCATAGTCAGGACCCCATCTTGTTAACATGACTTCATATTCATGTGCCCTGGAAAGTTCGAGTCTTGTCTTCTTAGGCTTGCAGTTCATTGTGACTGTCAGGCCTGGGAGATTTGTCTGTAGCTGCTGCTGGAGGTTTTCAGCGACAGCCTTGCAGGATTCAGAGTCTTCATACAGAAGTTCGATTGTAACGTCTCCGCCTAAAGCAGCGACTGCCTTTGCATAGTAAGCCTGAGCTTCTTCAGGTTCAGCTGTTGCGTTCAGAAGGTTGCCTGCTGTTTCACGGTAATCCTTACCGTCTGGTCCATATGCGAATTCCTTCGGAATGAAGCCTTCAGCCGGAACAGAACCATCCTTTAATACATCGTCCGCAATGGATGTACGGTCAATCGCAAGGGACAGTGCCTTACGCAGGTCGACGTTGTTGAGCTTGTCTACATCGAAGCAGAAGTCAAGTCTCCAGCCATAACCTTCCAGACGTGTTGTGAAGCCGTCTTCTTCCTTATAGGCATCAACCTGTTCGGAAGCGAGCTTGACAACATCGATGTTGCCCTGCTGGAATTCCAGCATAGCGGACTGTGTATCCTGCAGGAACTTGAAGGTGACGTTTTCAACTTCAACCTTGTCAGCTGCCCAGTAATCTTCATTCTTTGTGAATGTGTACTGGTTGCCTGCCTGCCAGTCTGTCATTGTATATGGTCCGCAGTAGATCAGGTCATCTACAGAACCGATACCGAACTGATCACCCTTGGATTCATAGAATTCCTGGTTTAACGGGAAGAAGGATGGGAATGCCATCAGGCCAAGCAGGAATCCGCATGGCTGTGTCAGATGAACAACGAATGTGGAGTCATCTGTTGCTTCTACACCGAGATCAGATAATGGTTTTTCCCCTGTGATACATTCATCAGCGTTGACAACACCGATTGTGGATACGATGAAGTTGTATTCGGATGCCAGTGCCGGATCAACCAGTCTCTGCCAGCCGTATACGAAGTCGTGTGCGGTAACAGGAGTACCGTTGGACCACTTCGCACCTTCACGGATCTTGAATGTGTAAGTCATACCGTCATCGCTGACTTCCCAGCTTTCAGCCATGTCAGGGACCGGCTGTCCGTCGGAGTCAAGCATTGCAAGTCCGGAGACACACATTGACTGCATGATGAATGAGTTACCGTCTGTTGCGTATTCGTAGTCCATTGTATTCAGGTCTGCGTCAATCGCAACTGTTACGGAAGAACTGCCGGTACCTGCTGTACTTCCGCCGCCTGTTGTTGAGGAACCGCATCCGACAAGCATTGTACCTGCCATTGCGATTGCTAAAGGCTTCTTTAATTCCATAGAATATTTCCCCCTTTCAGAAATATAGTTGTAATTTTAAGGGAATGAGAACATTTTGCAATAGGAAATATTTAATTTACATTATTTACATTGAAATTTTTCATCATTTTCAATGTAAATATTTTCATTTTCCGTTCACAATGCGTTCACAATATCGTCATATATGCAAAAAAATGCAGATTCTTTTCAAATCTGCATTTTTCAAAACGCATTACATTTCTTTGAATATGGAAGAGAGTTTCGGCATCAGCTGCTGTTTTCTCGAGATGATATTCGGATCAAATCCGAAGTGTTCATCGAAGTTGGTCTCAATGACATCGGAAAGAACATAGGATAACGGACCGTAGTAGACAAAGAACGAGCCGTTGCCCATCACATCCGTAAACAGCATGACCATGATGTCCAGATGGTTGTTTGCCTGTTCGATTTCCAGTGCCTTGCGGAATTCCGGCATGATTCTCTGCACATCCTCCATATGGGAGTAGTTTGTCTGTCCGATCGCAAAGGAGAATCTTCCGATCTGATAGGACTTCAGGTCGCGGTAGAGAATTTCCGTCGGTGCCGAATCAATCAGGGATACGGAAGCGCCCAGCATTTCACGGGCATAAGCTTCGATATCCTCGATTCCCGCCTTCTCCGCCAGCTTCAATACGGTTTCACGGTCAAGATCCGTCACGGTTGCGGACTTGAGATTCAATGTATCCGAAAGGATCGCACTGAGCATCAGGCCGGCCATATCCTGTCCCGGCTCAATGCCTGCCTCCTCATACAGTCTGGATATGATCGTGCATGTGCAGCCGCATCTGTGATTGCGGTATTCAATTGGCCGATCGGTCTGGATGTCACCGATGTGGTGATGGTCGACAATGGAGATGATCTCTGCCTCCTGAACATGGTTGACCGACTGGTTGACGGCACTGTGGTCCACCAGTGCAAACTTTCTTCTGTTGTAGTTTCTTGTATGGTAGCGGGATACCGCTCCCACAACATTGCCCTCCTCATCCAATACCGGATAGGAACGCACACGGGAGCTTCCCATCTTGGCAGCCACATCCTCGACATACTCATTCTCCTGGAAAGCAATGATTCTGTCCTTTGGAGTCATGATGCGGTCTACTGAATAGCTTTCGGTGATGACCTTTGCGGTATGCATCGTATCATAGCGTGTTTCAATGATGGCGCATCCCTTTTCAATGGCCTTGCGGACAACTTCCACATCCGCATGAACACCGCATGTCAGTACAATGCATTTGACACCGATCTCCAGCAGTGTCATCTGTTTGACCTTGCCGGAGGAAAGAATGACGATGCTGTTTTCAAAGTGGCTGTGTTCGATATCCGAAAGGTTTTCCAGCGTAATGATATGAACGGTACCGTTGGTACGGAAACCCTTCGGTTCAATGACGACACTGCCGCCGATGGTACGTGCGATATTACCGCAGGTAGCGGTGGACATCAGCTGATCGATGTTGGCCTCCTGATGGATACGGACATCTGACAGATTACTGGTTGTACAGATTCCGACCAGATCCCCCTTTTCATCTACAACAAACAGGGAGCGGTTCTGTGTCCTCAACATCAGATGCCATGCATGATGCACCGTATCCGTATGCAGGATGGTTGTCGGATGGTCAAGATCAATATCCTTGAGCATAGCCCGTGCATCCGTCAGCAGCAGCGGGTTTTCCTGATGAAATTTCTTCAGGATGAATTTGGTTTCTTCGTTCAACGGGCCCTGACGGCAGGCAATGGCTGTTTTTCCTGTTCGGTTGAGCAGTTCCGCGTACGTGATTGCCGAACAGATCGAGTCACTGTCAGGATGCTTGTGTCCCGTGACATAGATATTCTGATTCATTGATTTACCTCATTATTCAGAAAAATGATTCTGTTACAACCATTTTACTACAAAAACAGACCTCATTGAGGTCTGTTTCATCAATATGTCAGAATTTCATATCCTGTTTCGGTAATCAGAATGGTGTGTTCCCACTGGGCACTGTCTTTGCCGTCTTCGGTATAAACTGTCCATCCGTTATACGGATCCAGTACGACAGATGCCTTTCCGGCATTGATCATCGGTTCAATGGTGATGGTCATACCCGGCACAAGCACCATACCGGTGCCTTTTTTTCCGACATGGGAAACAAACGGGTCTTCATGGAATCCAAGTCCGACGCCGTGACCCCCAAGATCTCTGACAACCGAATAGCCTTTGGAACGTGCATAACGGCTGATCGCATAGCCGATATCACCGACGGTTCCCCATGGTTTTGCGGCTTCCAGACCGATTTCCAGGCATTTCCTTGTCTCTTCAACAAGTCTGCGTCTTTCTTCGGACACATTGCCTACCATAAACATACGGGAGGCATCCGCATAATACCCATCCACGATGGTTGTGCAGTCAACGTTGATGATATCACCGTCGCGCAGTTTTCTGTGGCGGGCAGGAATACCGTGGCACACCTCACCGTTGATGGATGTGCATACACTCTTTGGATATCCTTCATATCCAAGCGGAGCACAGATACCGCCGTGCTGTTTTGTATAGGATGCGACGATATCGTCGATTTCCTGTGTGCTCATGCCAACGCGGATATGCTTTGCGACTTCATCCAGGCATCCGGTATTGACAACACCCGCTTTACGCATGCCTTCAATCATTGTCGGACGCTTGATCCATTCATCGTCAATCACCTCTTTGTGCTTCTGGCGCAGCTGTTCCATTCTTTCGTGAATATGATGCGGAATCGGTTCCCGCTCATCAATTTCCTTCCAGAGTTTTTCATCCATATAATATGCTCACTCTCTCTTTTCATCCGTACTGCCGAATCCACCTGTTCTGACATTGCGGCTCTCTTCCTCTTCCGCAATGCCAAACGGCAGGAAGATGCCCTGCACAAAACCTTTCCCTCTGATCAGCGGAAGGTCTTTGCCGGCATTGGAATCACATGTGATCCGGCACATGATATGTCCTTCATTGTCCGCTCCGTAGTAGTCCGCATCAATGATGCCCGCTGTGTTGTCCAGCTGCATCCTGTACTGAAACCCCATCGAACTTCGTGGAAACAGAACCAGAACATAACCGTCGTCTATTTTAGCACGGATTCCCGTCGGTATCAGCACAGATTCCTTTACATGAACCTTCAGATCCTTCGGACAGAGGAAATCATATCCGGCTGAACCCTTCGTCGCACGTTTTGGAATCTGAATACCCTCATAGATTTCCCTTACAATGTCCCCATCATCCGGGAACTGTTTCAGCCAGTCTTTTTCAAACTGTTCATAACTCACTTTTTCAAATGCCGCAATCGCCATCTTACCCCTCCTTGACCTGGCGGATCATATCCGCAATCATCTCCGCCTGTGCGATATCAAACGGATACACCGTCATCAGCACCTTTTCCGGTATGACCGTATGATCCGGATAGAAATGTGTATGAATGATCATCCGGATGATCGTTCTGTGATCCATGGAACGGATGAAATCCAGAATTTCCGAAGGCCGGAAGTTATCCATGAAGCGGAAGTCCGCCATCGATGCATCCTCGAAGATCGAAACAATCTGTTCCTGAACCTCTTTGAAATCATATACAACCGTTTCATCAAATCCGCACAGTTCCATAATGGAATCCAGCATGCCAAAGAAATACTCTGTTTCATTCAGGGATTCCCTGTGCATCATATCCTTCAGTTTATCCGTAATGGTCGAATCAGAAAACAGTTTATCATTGACCCTGTTGGCATTTTTGATTTCCGTTTCCAGCCGCAGGAGTCTGAGAATCCAGCCGTTGACATACTCTGGAAGTGTAAACGGAAGGAATGTGTAACGGATCCCGTCATATCTGCCATACACCTTCATCGTATCGTTGTATCCGAGGATTTTGGCTCTTTGAAGTTTGTATTCATCAAAGTCAAGGAAGTTGTACAGCGGTGCGTGAGGACGGATGATTGTGATCATCTTCTTGTTTTCATACAGCGGATGCAGAGGTCTGTCATTCAGCTCGATTCCGACAATCTCATCACTGCCGATCCGAAGTGCCTCATCAATCGGGAAGTTGTCATAATACCCTCCGTCAATATATTCCTGCCCTTCAATCTCCTTTACCGGGAATGCGGGATAGGCGGAAGCCGATGCGATCAGCCAGTCCCTTCCGTTTTTGCGCATCATCGTCTTATCCACAAACACCCCGCTGTGATCCTTCTTTCTTGCGCATACACAGCCAAAGTCAATCAGGCTGTGAAAGAATTTTTCCGGTTTGTAGTATTCATCCACCATCTGATAAAACGGACTGACATCCAGACTCTTTTCCCTGATGTAATGTGCAATCTGATCCTGGATTTCCTGACGTTGGTTCAGAATGGTTGAAAATGACATATCCACCGGCAGGAACCCGTTGACAAACTGTTCCTGGGTAATGTTGTCGTACATCTTCTCCATCCTGTCAAATTCCCCCTGTACAAGCAGTGCCGCATTCAGTGCACCCACCGATACACCGATCACACAGTCAAACTGATCTTTACCGAGTTCCCGGAGTGCACGCAGCACGCCGCACTCATAAATTCCTTTTGTGCCGCCTCCGGCCATGACAAGTGTTCTTTTCATACCCGTACATTCTAGCACAATACGAAAAGAATATCTTTTCACGTGATTTAACGGTATAATAAGCCGTGGTAACGGAGGTATTTCTGATGAAACTCAATACAGCTGTATTCTTCGGCGGTGAATCTGTCGAACATGAAGTCAGTATCATCTCTGCCCATCAGGCAATGGAAGCCATGGACAGGGAAAAATATAACGTCATTCCGGTATACGTCGCAAAAAACAGAAAACTGTATGTCGGCGAAGCGCTGAATGATATGAACAACTACAGAAATCTGAACACTCTGATCGATTCCTGCACACAGGTTACGATCGTACTGGAAGACAACCGTGTTGTCATCCGCCCTGTTAAGACAGGACTGTTCGGGAAAAAGGAACTCGGCACCATCGATGTGGCAATTCCTGTCATGCACGGTACAAACGGTGAGGATGGAACCATTCAGGGATTCTTTGAAATGCTGAAGGTGCCGTATGCCGGATGTGATCTGTACGGTGCGGCAGTCGGACAGGACAAGGTACTGCAGAAGCACATTCTGGCAGACAATGATCTGCCGATCACAAACTGGTTCTGGTGCTACGGCAGTGATATCGACACGGAGCGTGACACGATCCTCCGCAAGGTACATAAACTGATTTATCCGGTCATTCTCAAACCGGCACGCACCGGTTCTTCCGTCGGTATTTCCATTGCCCATAACGACGGGGAATATCTGGAATGCTTTGCGGAAGCCAGACAGTATGATGAAAAGATCATTACGGAAAAGGTTGTCAAACCGATGATTGAACTCAACTGTTCGGTATTGGGAGACGGTGCGGATGCGAAAGCTTCCGTGATCGAACAGGTCGGTTCGGTTTCCGGGGATGAGCTTCTCAGCTACAGGGATAAATACCAGGGAGGTGGTAAAGGATCCAAGGGTTCCAAATCATCCTCTTCCTCTGCCGGTATGGCGTCCACCGCAAGAATCGTACCTGCCCCGATCTCAAAGGAACAGACGGAATACATCCAGTCTCTTGCCCTCAAAACATTCCGGGTACTCGGTTCTGCCGGTGTATGCCGCATTGACTTCATGATGGATGCGGAGACAAAGACAGTCTATGTCAATGAGATCAATACGATCCCTGGTTCCCTTGCCTTCTATTTATGGAAAGAGGAAGGCATGTCCTTCACACAGCTGATGGACAGCCTTGTATCACAGGCTCTGGAAAGAGAAAGAAGAAGATCACGCATGACCTTCTCCTATGATACAAACCTTCTCAGCACATATTCCGCTTCCGGATCCAAGGGATCCAAATCCTGAATCAGAAAACTGAGTGCAGAATGATACGTCATCCTGCACTTTTTACGATAGATACGAAAGCACAATCCCAAGCATGATCAGTGCCGTACCCGTCCACAACAGATTCATGTCGGTCTGCGGCAGTTTCCGCAAAGGATCCTGTTTCGAATCCGAAATACCCATCTTTCTTAATGTTCTGCTTTCCGCACTCATCATCCACCCTGGATAGAAGAAACTGAAGGCACAGACACAGAATCCGGATCCGGACACAGTCTGGGCAAATTGGGAAAACGTCCCCTTCATCTGTAATGTCATAACGGCAGACAGGATCATACAGAAAGCCGAAACAATCAGATTCCGTTTCATGCACTCTTCCTCCTTTTTTATTATACATGGTTTCGGATGTGACGGATCTGAAGATGTACCATGTTCTGACACATTGATGGTATAATGGATTCACATATGAACAGGAGGAATATCATAGTATGTCTACACCGCACAACAGTGCTGAAAAAGGTCAGATTGCAAAATCCGTACTGATGCCGGGCGATCCGCTCCGTGCAAAATTCATCGCCGAAACATTCCTGGAAAATCCGGTACTCGTCAATAATGTCAGAGGCGTCCAGGGCTACACAGGCACATGGAAAGGAAAGCCGGTTACCGTCATGGCTTCCGGTATGGGAATGCCTTCCATCGGCATTTATTCCTATGAGCTCTATAAATTCTACGATGTCGACAACATCATCCGCGTCGGTTCTGCCGGTGCATATAAAGAGGAGCTGAATGTATTTGATGTCGTCATCTCTGATTCCGCATATTCGGAATCATCCTATGCAAAGACACTGTGCAATGAAACATCCAATGTCATGACACCAAGTGAGGAACTGTCCGCCAAGCTGATCAAAGCCGCACAGAATCTGAACATTCCGACAAGAAGAGGCTGCATTCACTCTTCCGATATCTTCTACCATGATGCGGAAGACTATAAGGCAGGCATTGAGGAACACAACTGCATCGCTGTTGAGATGGAAAGCTTCGCTCTGTTTACAAATGCAAAGCTGCTTCATAAAAATGCCGCATGTATCCTGACAATCTCGGATTCTCTTGTCAAGCCGCAGGACACAACACCTGAGGAAAGAGAAAAGTCCTTTACGGATATGATGAAGATCGCTCTGGATGCGGCCATCGCTGAATAAACCAATACAGGACCACAACAGTGGTCCTTTTTCAAAGTAAAAGGAGCCTGCGCTCCTGTTGTTTCAGATTCGGTCCGGATTGTACAGCATCTGATGAAGCTGTCCGTTTCCGATGGAACGATACTTCAGATATGTACCGCCAAGGTTCATTTCCCCTGTTTCTCCCTGCGGACCGTTTTCGCACAGAGATGTACAGATGGAAAGCACATCATCCAGATACTGCATGCCCATTGTGCACATCTGCTGGGAGATATGCCCAGGATAGATGACAAAGTCATGCATACCGACAAGGGTCTGTCTGAAGTGAAGCAGGTTCTCTACAAAATCATGCATCGGAAGACTTTCCGGCAGCTGCATCCAGAAATCACCGGATCCCACGGCATCCCCTGTGAACACTTCGCAGCTGTCCCAGTCAAAAAGGCAGATGGATCCTTCGGTATGTCCCGCACATTCCACAACTTCGATCTTTCTGTTTCCAAGATCAAAGACATCACCTTCACATACCGGTTTCAGCTGTTCGGTTTCCTGCGTTGTATACAGATTTCTGTTTACAAGAATCCCTCTGTCCTTTTCATTCATATATACCGGCACATCATGTTCAAGGAACTTCCGTACCGATTTTCCGGCATGGTCAATATGACCGTGGGTAATCACAACCTGTAACGGCAGGGATGAAAGAGACGTCACAAGTTCATACAGCATCTCGGTTTCCTCCAGTGCATCCACAAGCAGTGCCTTTTCACTGCCAAGGATCAGCCAGGCATCCACATTCAGCCCGGATTCACTTCTTTCATTCAGACGGATCAGTCCGTCATTGATTTTCATTGCGGATACGTCAGTCATTTTAATGCCTCAAATCCTTCCCGGTACATTTTGTATACTTCCTTTTTTTCATCTTCACTCAGTTCTGTTTCCTTTGCGTTGTGTCCTTCGATCGTACCCTCGTGATCATATACAACCTTTCCATCTTTGATAAAGAACACATGCGGGGTATACAGATGACGGATGCCGTCATTGTCATATTCCAGATGATCACCAAGTTTTTCCACAACAAGATCGTAATCATCGATATCCAGGTTGGATGTCCATTCCGGATTCAGACGGGTGTTGATATAACCGATCTCCTGGTTTTCATCCATTGCACAGGCATTGAGAATCGGAACTGCCTCAAGGCACCATGCACAGGTTTCAAATCCGAAATACACGGTGAATGTTTCTCCCGCATCCATCTTCTGTACCATTTCCTGAACGGTCATGTCATAGAAAACATGTTCTGTATCTTTCATTGTTTCATATCCGGACAGATCGGACTTCACCTTTTCAGAAGTGGAAGATCCGTTTCCGGAAGCACAGCCCGCCAGAAGTGCGGCTGTCATTACCATTGCCATGATTCTTTTCATACAGCACATTGTAAATGTGTTTTCAACATTATGGAAGAAGAATGTTCTGATAACATGGACAAAAACATGCTTTCCTGTCTGTTTCAGATCATCTTTACGTTTCTGTTCATGCAAAAAAACAATGCAGGTAAAATGCATTGTCTTCAGATTCAGTCCTGAAATCCATCCCAGACAGGTTTCCCGGTATATTTCCTCGGCTTTTCCTCACCACGCAGGACGCGCAACGCTGCCTCACACATTGCCTCATGTTCAAATTCACCCGGATATGAAACAATCGGGGCAATCCAACCGCAATCCTGTGTGATCGTATCCACGATACCCGGAATACGCAGTAAGCCGCCTGTCAGAAGAATGGCGTCCACCTTTCCCTGTAATGGTGCACTCATCATGGCAATCCATTTGGAACACTGGTAGATCATTGCCTCCCATACTCTTGTGGCTTCCCTGTCACCTTTTCTGACTCTGTCATAGAAGATGGAGGAGGAATCCGATGTATTGAACCAGCTGGAGAAACCGCCTCTTTGAGAACAAAGGTCTCTGACTTCCTTCGGATCTTTGTCAAACAGGTAATCCAGCACATCCGTCACAGCCATGGAACCCATTCTTGTCGGTGTGAACGGGCCTTCCCCGCCGCCGGCATCGTTGGCGTCAATCATGCGTCCGTGATCGTGTGCGGAAATGGAAATACCTCCGTCGATGTGGGCGATGATCAGATTCAGATCCTCATACTTTTTTCCGATGGATTCCGCATATACTCTTCCGGTTGCCTTGGCATTGAGCACATGGGCTGTCGCTCTTCTGTATATGCCTTTGACACCGGTGATTCTTGCCTTATCACAGAGTTCATCCACGACCGGCGGATCCACCATCAGACACATGCAGTGAAATCTGTCAGCGATGTTCTTTGCCAGCTGAACACCAAGCATGGAGCTGTGATAGAAATGTCCCTTCACTTCTCTTGTATCCCGGATCAGAAGATCATCCACTTCATATGTACCTGATCTGCATGCATAACACGGTCCGCCTCTGCCAACAACACAATCCAGTCCCGAAAGATCCACGCGGGAATCATGCAGGAACTTGCGGATGCCGAACATTCTGTATTCCAGCTGATCGTTGATGCTTTCATATTCCATCAGCCTGGAGGAATCATGAAAGACGGATCTTGATATCACACACTTACTGTTTTCAAACAGTGCCACCTTTGTGGAGGTGGAGCCCGGATTTACCACAAATACACGATATGTTTTTTCCATACAGTTCTTTCCCTTTTTTCAAGTCACTATTGTATACCTGTTTTCACAGTCTGTGCAGAAGATTCAGATTGATGGATGCGATTCCTTTGCGCATCTGTTCCACTTCCTTCTCACTCATACCGTCATACATGGCATCTTCCAGATCTTCGAAAATCGTTCGGATATCATGTATGACAGGATGATTCTCATCCCGGATTCTGATGCAAAGCTTTTTCTCAACCATTTCCACCGCAATCAGTTTTTCCATCATCAGATGCTGGAGAACTACGGTTACGACAAGCTGTGACAGACCCGTAAAATCCGTGATTTCCTTTGGATCATGGACTGTTCCGGCAATGGAAATCGCAGCCAGTACAAGCACATCGCGCAGTTCCATGTCGTTTTTCAGCGCGATGTTTGTCGCATAACGTCGATACAGTTTGGATACATAATAGGACATGGAAACGACATCATCATTCAGCTGATTATTATCATCACGGAATACCGCTCGCTCTGTTTCCTCACCGAGTTTCCTGGTGTTCCCCGGCAGAATGGATCTTACCCTGTCATCGGAGGCACCGTTGATCAGATAACCTGCAATGGCCAGTCTGTCCTTGCGGTACTGTTTCTCATCCAGCACATTGCGGAAGAAATCGTTGTAGTACGAATACACAATGATCTTGGTGGATACGATCTTGGAGATCGACATTGACTGTGACACAAGAGATCCTTCCGTCTTGATGTAATAATACACCGGTACAAGCAGCGGACGTATCGTGCGGCAGTGAAGCAGGTATTCCATGTTGAAGATGAAATCCTCACAGTAGTTGAGATCCTCATCCATGAATACCTCATTGTCACGGATGATATCATTCCGGTACAGCTTGTTCCAGAGTACGCCGTAATAGAAATCCGACGGGGAATCCATCATGATCGTCGCAAATTCCTTCAGTGTCAACAGAGCATCGGTACGGATGGAACCCTTACGGGCCACATTCTCTCCAACAACACGATAGAAATCCGCAATGACAAGATCCGTGTCATTTTCCTCCATTGTGCGCACAAGCAGTTTGGTTGCTTCATTTGTGATGTAGTCATCCGCATCAAGAAACTGCACATATTTTCCCGAAGCCTGCCGCAGTCCCGTATTCCTTGCCCGGGACACGCCGCCGTTTTCCACATGCAGAACAATGAGTCTTGGATCCGTTTCACTGATCGCATCCAGGATCTTTCCTGTAGCGTCAGTGGAACCATCATCCACAGCGATGATTTCAAGATCCGTATAATCCTGTTCCAGCACACTGCGGACGCAGCGTTCCACCGTCTTTTCCGCATTGTATGCCGGAATGATGACACTTACCTCAGGCATGTGTGACCTCCAGCCATTCTCCGTTGTCCGCAACCCAGGCATCATTGGAAACACGATACCATGTATAGCCTCCGTTTTCCTGTGTCTCATAATACGGATACACGGATCCATGCGCCGCATTTCCGATAAAGCCGCTGTCGGAGGAGGCACCCTCACGAATGGTAAGTCCTGTAATCATGACTCTGACTTCTCCCAGTTTTTCATCTTCACATGGCTGTGATACCGTGCTGACATTGATCTGGGATGCCCCGCTTAACGATTTTTCAAACTTCAGCACTCCCCAGGCACCGTCATACCGCACCCATGCATATCCTTTACAGACTGCCTTTGCCTCATCAAACACAAAGTCCGTCACTTCATTGCCGTTGGTGTCCAGATATCCCCATTTGCCGTATTTCCTTGCCGGAATATACCCCTCCTGAGGAATGCCTGCATCCTGATACTGATAGGCAATTGCCTGTCCGCTGGCATCGTCGATCACCGATACAAGTCCGTTGTCATTGACACGGTACAGTCCGTTGATCCAGGACCCTTCGGAATATCTGCCAACCGTTGACAGTTCGGTTGTACTGCCGGATTTCGGATCATAGATGACCTGATGCAGCGTATTGCAGTATTCATCGACCGTATCAATGATGACACGGGTGGAAAGAATGGATGGATTCAATGCTTCAAACACCCAGCCGGTTGTATTGCCGGATGCGTTTTTTGTCATTCCGACAACGCCGAACTGTCCGTTCTGAAGTGCAAAATACGGTATGGCATAATCATCCTGCGGCACGGTTGAGGCAAAGTCATCCATACTGACTTCACTGATCTTTTTAAAATCCTTTGAAAATACCATGGCTTTTCCCAATGGCTGACTGGTTATTGCATATACCGGCGTGTATCTGCCGTCAACCAGCTGCCAGCCGTATGTGATGCCTGCCATGCGTGAGGAGTTCATCACATCCAGTTCCATCGGATACAGTTCCTTGCCCGTATAGGAAACAATCCCCTGTTCATTGTTTTTTTCCACAATGACGGCGGACACATCATACCCGTTCATCGTGACAGGATATTCATCCATTTCCATCTCATAGGCGATATTCACCATTCCGAATGTATTTGTCTGCACCTGCAGGAATCCCTTTCCCTGCGGTGTCAGTTCATAGACTTCACTGTAGTCCTTCTGCGGCTGCACAAGCCACACGCCATAGTTCACAGGCTCCTCCTGCACCGTGGATGAAACGGAAGATGCTTTCTTTTGATCCGAACATCCCGCACACAGCAGTCCCACACTCAACAGCCCGATCAATGCTTTTCTTTTCATACAATCCCCTCCTGTATTCAGGTTCACTTCCCATTATAATACATCTCTGCCGCAACCTGCAGGAAACGGTTACTTTCCCGATATAAAAAGACAGTAAGCTTCTGTTTACCTACTGTCCGATGTCTGCTGTTCTTCGCTTCTGTCCGCGGCTGTCCTGAAATACGGCAGGAATACCATCAGTACTCCGACAACGTATCCGATCACATTGTATCCCCACAGCAACCACAAGGCGATGCCGGCTGCGATCAGTATTGCCATACACAATACGGAAACGACCATGGATGTCGGTGTACGGTCTTCGCTGATCCACGGGTGTACTGTCATGTTGGAAAGAAACAGACTTCCAAACGCACCAAGCATGATACAGACCACTGTATAAAATGTTGTCATGACCCTCTCCTGAAAAAGACCTGATTATTATATCACGATCCCGGAATATTTGTGTTAAGGCAGGTAATGTTCACACATCGTTCAGGATCCTGTTGTATAATTCCTTCCATGAATGAAACGATAAAAAAATGGATCAGACCAATCCCGTCATGCATTCTTGGTGCCATGATCATATCCCGGTATCCGGAATTCGCAGCCTATGACAATCACGGCACGTTTCT
Source organism: Bulleidia sp. (assembly GCA_051873755.1). GTDB lineage: Bacteria > Bacillota_I > Bacilli_A > Erysipelotrichales > Erysipelotrichaceae > Bulleidia. The sequence continues at coordinate 124,946 of JBJEFE010000015.1, forward strand.
GTTTGTGATCAGCCTGATCATGTGCACAATGTGTGTCCTGATGTCACTGTTGCCGGATATCCGTGACCGGCATTCCCGGAAGTTCAATCTGTTGTCCGCTTTCCTGTTCGGGCTGACACCGTTTCTGATTGTGGCGTCGGTGGAGATTCTCAACGGAAACATGTTATGGGATATTGAACCTGCCGGAAACATATTCATGAATGCACTGGTTGCCTTCCTGCTGTACCTTACAACATGGGCATTGTGCGGCAGTATCCGTCTGTCCATGTGTGCAGTGACAATTGCACTGGAAATCTTCGGTATTGCCAATTTCTATGTCAAGCAGTTCAAAGGAAGTCCGCTTCTGCCATGGGACATCGGTTCCATCGGTACCGCTGCGGCGGTGGCTGGCAGTTACACCTATGAGATCGGTGTTCAGATTCTTGTGTCACTTGTATTCTGTCTTCTGATCTGGAATATGTCGCGCTTTGTCATTCACAACCCGAAATCCCGCACATACCGTACAGGCCGCTGCGCAGCGGGTATGTCACTGGCATGTGTTGTCGGTGTATTCTATGGCAGTGAGATCATCAGCCGTACCCTTGGGGCCGCACCGGACTTCTTCAATCAGACCAGAGGATATGAATCCAAGGGTGCACTGGCGGAATTCTTCGTCAACACAAAATACATGTCACTGTCAAAACCGGACGGCTACGATGCCGCAAAGGTTGAAACTGACGTTCTGTCTGCGATTGATCCGGATGCCGGATCCATCCTGAACAGCGATATACAGGTTGATGTGCACAATCCCAATGTGATTGTGATCATGAATGAAAGTTACAGTGATCTTTCTGTCATCGGTGACTTTGACGTCAACCAGGATTACATGCCGTATGTCAACTCCCTGATCGGGACGGAGAATGTGATTGAGGGCAACTGTTATGTGTCCACAATCGGTACGGGCACATCCAATACCGAATATGAATTTCTGACAGGCAATACAATGGCCTTTCTGCCGTATGGATCCAATGCCTATGACCGTTATGTTGATCACCCGACACAGAGTCTTGTCAGCACCCTCGCGTCTGCAGGGTATCAGAGTGAGGTCATGCATCCGTATTACAGGGCGGATTGGAACCGCCCGGCTGTGTATGAGGATTTCGGATTTGATGATTTCACGGCATACGAGGACCGCGGCGACTGGAAAAAACTCCGTCGCTATGTATCTGACGCAAGCGACTTTGAAGTTCTGAAGGAAATGTATGAAAACAGAAATCCGAATGAACCGTTCTTCATGTTCAATATCACCATGCAGAATCACAGTTCCTACGATCAGACCGATTATAACTGGACACAGGAAATCACCCTTGAAAACATGAAGGGTGAATATCCTGAAACGGAACAGTATCTATCCCTGATCCGGGAAACCGACAGAGCATTTGAGGATCTGATCGATTATTTCAAAAATCAGGAAGAACCGACCATCATCCTGATGTTCGGAGATCATCAGCCGTTTATCGAAAATGCATTCTATGAGGAAGTCATGGGAAAACCGCTGAACGATCTGAGTGATGAGGAAAATCAGAAGCGTTATATCACAAGATTCGTAATGTGGGCAAACTATGATATTCCGGAAGGATGGATTGATTGTATCTCAGCCAATTATCTGTCTGTTCTTCTTGCACAGTGCACCAATACACCAATGACACCGTATATGGAATTCCTGAATACCATGTATGATCAGGTACCTGTCATCACTGCCCTTGGCTGTCTTGATCACAGCGGCAATTACTTCAAGGCAGATGAACAGAATCCATACAGTGATATTCTTTCCATTTACAGAAATGCGGACTACAACCTGTTAAGAGAAAATGAGAAACGGGCGGACAGTCTGTTTGAAACGGAACAGGAGAGCTGAAGCTCTCCTGTTTTAATATTCCGGAATCCGGTATTCCGTGCGGAATTCATAACCTTCACAGTACAGAATCATCTTCCGTCCGATTTCATCGGTAATGACTGCTCTTTCCTGATATGTTTTTTCAGGATCCAGTACAATATCATCCGGTCTCAGGAATTCGATGTGCGAACCTTCCTCTTCCATTGTCTGATCCGGTTTTCTGTATGTGTAGTCTGCGATCTTTTCACCATCCATGTACAGCCCGGCTTCCATGGATACGATTTCCGGAAGCGTGAAATCATCATATCCGAAAATCGAAATCTGTTTCGGTCCATATCTGTGAAGCAGGAAAATATCGTCATCAAATCCGGTTCTGTCGCTGTTCATGCTTAATTCCACAGGCCATACAATATCAAAGTCCGGAAAAGTCTGACCGAGAAGATTGTTGTATTCACTGATCAGTGTGGTTTCACTGCCGTCCTCATATACAAACTCCGCAGAGATCTGTGTCAACTCCTCTGTCAGTGGAACCGTCAGAGCACATCCAAACACATTCTGATCTTCTGTTGTCTCAAAGGAGAGTCTTTCATCCTCGCATCTGACATGAATCAGTGTTTTCATATCCGGCCGGTAGGTTTTCGGATGTACGGAAACATGAAAGGATACCGTCTGTTCTTCAGGATTGATGTCTGTGATCGTGCATTCCTCACTGATGGTCAGGCTCTGCTGGTGATTCAGTGTTTCCTGTACACGATCAGAGATGGAGGCAATCTCACCATTGATGCGGTAATTCAGGCTGTCAAGCTGGTTCTGAAGATTTTCAGATTCCTGTTTGAGACTGTGAATAGCCGCAAGCAGATACAGAAAAGCAGCCCCAATCAGAATACCTGTAAACACCTTTGCTTTCCTGTTATCTTTGACAGTCTCCTTTTCCACAATGACTTCTTTTGTGTCCTCTCCATTAATCAGCCAGCCAACCGGTACATCAAAGATTTCCGCCATGGCAATCAGGTTGGCAATTTCCGGTGTAGACTGATCATTTTCCCATTTGTACACGGTCTGTCTGGATACATTCAATCGTTCTCCAAGCTTTTCCTGTGACAGCCCCTTCTCTTTCCGTTTCTGAAATATTCTTGATCCGATACCCATGATTCCCTCCTGATAACTGATTCCATTGTATCGGAAAAAGGGATCTCTGTCTGCCAACCGGGCTCTTTCATTCCGTCACCCTGTGGTTTACATTGTTTTTTCAGGTACAAAGTGCGGGAAAGACGATAACCGTGTCTTCCCTTTCGGATCTGTTATCACCAGCAGAATCAAAGAATCTGATCGGATACTTCACAGTTGTACTGACATCGGAAGATATTGAGATTTACAGAAAAACAGTGACAATCTGACCAGTGAACAGAAAACTCTGTATCACAGACATGAATACTGAGGATTCCCCTGAATTGTACGTTCTGAACATGCAAAAAAGTGCAGCTGATCTCAACTGCACTTCACTCAATCACGCTTCAAAGAAAGGA
>JBJEFE010000016.1:0-55251 GCA_051873755.1 Bulleidia sp.
GGCAACCCACATCCTTGAAGCATGTGGAGCATAAACGGTAAATCTGACACCGCGCCTGTGATTCTCGACGCAGAAATGTGCACCGAATAAACGGTACGCATCCATACACTGCCCTTCATGAAACGCCTTTAATCGTTGTTTGAAGTCCATATGATTTTCCTCCGCATCCAATAAACCATCACATTTTACCAAAATCCGGAAATGTCAAAAACATGTAATTTGTCATAACCTGACAATGTCTTAAAATTGACTAAATAATGACCGCCAGTCACAAAAAGGGATATCATTCAGACATCCCTTTCCATGTATCAATTTAAGCAAACAGAGGTTTGATTGCGTCTGTCAGAGCATCCTTTTCAGCCTGTGCTTCTGCCAGATCAGCACCCTTTGTTGTGAAGTATGTCTTGATCTTCGGTTCTGTTCCGGAAGGTCTTACGATGACAACCGCACCGTCTTCCAGATCATAACGCAGAACGTCAGCCTTCGGCAGACCTGTGGAAGCCGTATCCTGGTAATCCGTTACCTTGACAACAGCCTTGCCTGCGAATTCCTTCGGTGCATCGGCACGCAGTGACTTCATGATGCCTGCCATCTTGTCCATACCGGACAGACCCGGGAATTCATAGGAGTCAACCTTGTTCAGATATCTGCCGTATTCGCTGTAGATCTCTTCCAGTCTCTGCTTGATGGAAGATCCGATGGATCTGTAGTACGCAGCCATTTCACAGATTAACATGGAGCCGATGACAGCGTCCTTATCACGGACATATGGTCCTGCCAGGTATCCGTAGCTCTCTTCAAAACCGAAGATGAAGCGGTCAACCTCACCGGCAGCTTCCAGCTTTGCGATCTGATCCCCGATCCACTTGAAACCTGTCAGTGTATGACGCAGTTCAACACCGTAGTGTTCCGCAACCTTTTCAGCCAGAGGTGTGGAAACGATGGATTCCACAGCGACCGGATTCTTTGGCATAGTGCCCTTTTCAATACGCCCTGCACAGATATAGTCAAGTAACAGAACACCCATTTCGTTACCGGAAACCAGTTCATAGCTTCCATCCGGACACTTCATGGCAATACCGACTCTGTCCGCATCCGGGTCAGTTGCGAGCATCAGGTCAGCGCCTGTTTCCTTGGCAAGTTCAACACCTTTTTCCATCGCAGCGTAGATTTCCGGGTTCGGATAGGAACATGTTGTGAAGTAGCCGTTTGGATATTCCTGTTCCTGAACAATTGTGATGTCATCGATACCGATGTCCTTGAGAACCTTCGTTACCGGGACAAGACCTGTACCGTTGAGTGGAGAATAGACAAGCTTGAGTCCTGCTGTTGCGCATAAGCCAGGTCTGACCTGACGTGCTTCAATTGCCTCATACAGAGCTGCCTTGCAGTCGTCACCGACGAATTCGATCAGGCCCTTGTTTACACCTTCCGCAAAGCTCATGTACTTCGCACCTGTCAGTACATCTGTCTTCTGGATGGAATCATAGACAATCGCAGCCGCGTCATCTGTCATCTGGCATCCATCCGGACCATATGCCTTATAGCCGTTGTACTGTGCCGGATTATGAGATGCCGTAACCATGATGCCGGCATTGCAGTTGTAATATCTTGTTGCGAAGCTCAGTGCCGGTACAGGCATGAGTTCATCATAGATGCGGACATGGATTCCGTTTGCCGCAAGAACACCGGCAGCGTCTCTTGCAAAGTTCCATCCCTTCAGACGGGAGTCATAGGAAATCGCAACTGTCTGTGTGCCGCCCTGTGTCTTAACCCAGTCAGCGACACCCTGTGTTGCCTGACGTACAACCCAGATGTTCATTCTGTTTGTACCGGCACCCAGTGTTCCTCTTAAACCTGCTGTTCCGAACTTCAGTGCAACTGCGAATCTTTCCTTGATCGCGTCATCGTCGTCCTTGATCTTCATCAGTTCTGTCTTCAGATCGACATCTTCAAGATCATGTTCGAGCCATCTTTTGTAATCATCCTGATACATTTCAATTATCCTCTCTTTTCTAGTGATGATGTTGGAAAAAAAGGAAGAGCACACAGCCCTTCCTTACGTGAAAGAATGAAACTTAAGCAATTACTTTCTGTGTGCGAAGTACATCTTCGATTGTCTTTACAGCGACTTCTTCGTCTTCACCTTCACAGGAAACTGTAATTTCGGACTGTGTTGGGATACCTAAAGACATAACACCCATGATGGACTTCATATTTACTGTACGGCCCTTGTAAGCAACCTTTACTTCACACTTGAACTTGGATGCTGCATTAACTGCAACAGTAGCTGGACGTGCGTGTAATCCTACCGGGTCAATAACTGTAACTGAGATCTGCTTCATTGTGATCTATCCTCCTGATTTGTTTACGTAATTATTTTAAACCAATGGATCCGATGTTACAAGCGGTTACATTGTTACTTTTTCATAAGAAAGTGAAAAAACCCTGGTAATTCAGCAACTTTATGGACAATGTCCGTATTTAATTTCATAAAATTTTCAAAAAAGTGAAGCCTGGTTTACGCTTCACTTGTGATATGGCTCATGATGCAGAATCCGGAATGCCCGGTAGATCTGTTCAAGTACGATGATCCGGCACAGCTGGTGCGGAAATGTATTGACAGACAGCTTCCATCTCTGATCCGCCCTTGTGATGACCTCTTTGCTTAATCCAAGTGAACCCCCGATCACAAATGTGATTCTGCTGTAACCGCCGGTATGAATGCGGTCGATCGTTTCAGACAGACGGACAGAATCCATTTCCTTTCCCGCCAGATCCAGAAGAATGACATATTCCCCGTCTCTGATCTGTTTCAGAAGTCTGTTTCCCTCAACCTGTTTGACCTTTTCATTTTCCGCATCGGAATTGGATTCCGGTGCCTTCTCATCATCCACTTCAATGATTTCGATTTTCTCATAGGGCATGATGCGCCTGACATACTCCGCAATGCCTTCACGCATCCATTTTTCCTTCACCCTTCCCACTGCAGCGATCCGTATCATTTCAACATCAGTGAGACGGTCCTTTCCTCACCGTCAGACAGGAATGTCAGATCCACGGTATCACCCGGGTTATGAGAATACAGAATACGGCGGAACACATTTGCATTGGTCAGTTCCTCACCATCCGCCTTCAACAGTACATCTCCCGCTCTGAGAGTATGCTGGGCGGCTCCTTCATCCCATACATACGTCACAAGCAGGCCTGACACCTGATCCAGCGGAATGTTCATATGACTTCTTTCATATACCTTCAGATCACTGACCTCACGATAAACGATGCCCGGATTGGCACGTGTAACCGAACCTTTGAAACGAAGCTGTTCATAGACCATGCGGATCTCGTTGACACCGACCGCATAGGTGAAGTCACCGCTTCCCTGAAATGGCGTGGATGTCACGATTCCCTCCAGTTCACCCCTGATGTTCACAAGGGCTGCACCGTTGAGTTCACTGCTGTTGTCAATATCCGTCACGATCAGGTCCGTATAGATTCTGGAAAGAATGGATGTGCGGTACATGCCGGTGGAGCTGACGACACCGAATGATGCATATGCCGCCGCGTTTTCCTTCTTTCTTCCCGCCAGTGCCAGCACATATTCCCCGTCATTGATCGTATCGCTGTTTCCAAGGATCATTGGCTTTACCGTGAAGCCCGGACTGCACGCCACAAGTGCAAGCCCGGTTGTAAAATCCTCTCCGACGCAATACCCATCCAGGGTTACACCCGAATCAAATGTGATCTGCTGTGTCTGACTGCCGTGAACCACACTGTATGGCGTAAACACATAGCACATCCCCTCGCCTGAGGCATACACGACCGCACTGCCGGTATTGACATGATCCTCAAACACCGCCGTCACAACCGCCGTACTGCCACGGACATTTTCCACGATATCCGTGACTTCAGTCAGATAACCGGAGACGCTGACATCCGCATTACTGCTTTCCTGATTCTGACGGTTGTTCAGAATCATATTACCCAATATGAACGTCAAAACCAGATTCCATATGATAAGTGCAGTAAACACTGCCGGGATCCATTTCTTCATCATCGTCTCCTTTCCATATCATCTCAAACTGACCTGCCGCACATACAACAAGTCCGTCCCTGAGTCGATCCGTTTCCTCTTCCAGCCTTTCCCTGACAACCTTCAAAGCCTGTTGACGTGTGTTGGCCTGCTGGGAAATATGGGCCAGAATGACTGTTTTTGTGTTTGTATCAATATAATGTGCCAGTGCCTCCGCACAGTCCTCATTGTTGAGATGTCCCTCATCCGAACAGATCCGCTGCTTCAGATACTGCGGACGTGCCGTCCTCATCAGCATGCCCACATCGTGGTTGCACTCCAGAACATACATATCCGCTCCCTGCAGCAGGGGTGTATACCGTGAGGAAAGATAACCGGTATCGGTAATATACACAAGCTTTTCCCTGCCGTTTTCAAACACATACCCTGTTGTATTCCATGCGTCATGGGACAGCGGTATCGGAGTGATCATCAACGATCCGATTGTGAATTTCTGTAAGGGACGTACCTCAAAGGAATCCAGATCAGGAAGCTGTACCGGTGAATAGACCGGTATCCCCGCAAAGAAGCGGACCTGTGATACATGATCGCTGTGATCATGGGTGATAATCAGTCCATTCAGATCCTCGACTTTCACGCCCAGTTTTTCCAGACTTCCAAACAGGTACTTTTTCGTACCACCGCAATCCACAAGAATCTTCGTTCCCTCATTTTCAAGATAGAAGCTGTTTCCCTTTGATCCGGAACATAACAGTGCCGTTACCATCCGCGCACCAGCCCTTCACATGACGGGAAGCCATCCAGATCATTACAGACATCCAGTTCCGTTCCGTTTAATGCCACATAGAAATGCACATGCGGACCTGTCGCAAGCCCCGTCATTCCAATCTGTCCGATCACCTGTCCCTTGGTCACAACCGTGCCGACTGGCAGAGGCGACTGCTGGTTCATATGACCGTAGTATGAAACATAGCCGTTGTTATGGTCAATCTTGACATGCCATCCGGAAATCGGATCGTAGTTGTTCACAATCACGACACCGTTGTCTGCCGCATAGATATCACCCCAGCGGTTGTATTCATCCACGAAATCGTTTGCCTTGTGTCCATAATAACAGCCCCAGACACACGAGATGCCCGGATTGGCAACAGGATAGATATAGCTGCCTGTACCGACGCCCGGCTGCACCTTCGTACCGACTGCCACAACTTCGGATACCGGTGCCTTTGTTTCCTTGGAGGATTCCAGCTTACCGGAAATCAGTACGCCGTTGACCCATTTTTCGGTATACAGCGCATTGCGTGAACCGTTAGCTCCTTCCTGGCGCACTTCACTCTCGCCTTCGATCATTGTCTCATCTGTTGTGTAGGTTGTATCAAAGAATACCGTTTCACTGCGCAGTGTCTGGCGGTATACCGTCACATCAATCGGAGATTCAAAGTACGTGATGCACAGCTTCATGCCTTCACTCAGAACCTGATCCACGGATGTGATCTGATCTTTGTTTATATTCATGACCTGGGTTGCGGAAAGACCGTAATTCTTGGAGCCGACACCGGCAACCGTATCATATTTCTGAACAGTGTAGTATTCCCGCTCCGTGTTGTCTCCATACTTGAGATATTCAAGTATCTCATCCTTTGTCGTGCGGATTTCATCCATCGATGCATAGCACTGCGCCGTTGAAATTGTCTGGGCAATGGAAACACCGGTTTCCTTTGTGCCGAAGGCATTCATGGAAGCTGAGGTACTGCCTCTTTGTATTTCCGCTATGGCCTCTTTTGAGATAAACAGAGACAGATATTCATTCAGCGCTTCCATGTACAGATCCTGATCCAGCACATACAGCTGTCCTGTCACTTCCTGATCGAGTGTGAATGTGATCTCCGTTGCCTTCAGGGAATATGCCTCATGTTCATCCAGCCACGCAATGATCTTTTCATCACGGTCATCATAGTCAAAGCATGTAAACTCCTGGGCAATATACACATTTCTGCCAAGACCCAAAGAGGAACCCGGATAATCCGCCTCATACTTTTCCTCATACAGCTGTTTCATATGGGAATTGATGCGGTTGATATCATGGATGATTCCAACCAGCTCCCCGTCCGCATACAACATGGAAACACTCTTTTCCTGCGGATTGATGTAGGTGACTTTCTGATCAAACAGCCCGATCGATGACTCCTCAGCACTCTGAAGAGAAACGCCCAGTGACTGATGAAGAAGGATGGGAATCCCCACAACAATCAGTACACTGCATATCAGGCAGCCTGCCAGTGTCAGAATTCGTTTTCCCATTCCTTCCCTTCCTTTCTCTTATGCGCCCTGTTCATTCATCTGAATATTGTAAAGGGCATTGGTCGGTGCCTCAAAGGCAAGATATACCTTTCTGACTGCACCGTTTCTGTGTTTTGCAATATTGATTTCAAGACGTTCCGATCCTGTCTTGTCCGCCTCTTCCTTGGCGGCTTCATCGTAATATGATTCACGATACAGCATCATGACAATATCGGCATCCTGCTCAATCGCACCGGATTCACGCAGGTCGCTGAGCATCGGACGTTTGTTTTCTCTCTGTTCCACTGTACGTGACAGCTGTGACAGAGCAATGACCGGCACCTTGAGTTCACGTGCCAGTGCCTTCAGATTTCTTGAGATTTCAGACACTTCCTGCTGTCTGCTTTCCGAACTTCTTCCACCGCTGCCGCTGATCAGCTGAATATAGTCAATCAGAACAAGATTCAGGCCTTTTTCCGCCTGCAGTCTGCGGCATTTTGAGAAGATCTCCGCCATTTTGATACCAGGGGTGTCATCGATGTAGATTTCCGAACGGGACAGATCACTGGCCGCCTCATTAACGGAATTCCACTGATCGTTGCTCAACCGTCCGGTTTTCAGAAATTCCAGCGGCACATGAGAACGGGCACCCAGAAGTCGGGTTTCCAGCTGTTCGGCAGCCATTTCCAGGGAGAAGATGGCAACCGCACCCGGTTTGTTGTACAGAGCCACATTCAGTGCCAGATTCAGTGACACCGCTGTCTTACCCATGGAAGGACGGGCAGCCACGACGATCATATCGCCTCTCTGCAGTCCGTGCAGGGTATGATCCAGTTCACGGAACCCTGTCTTCAATCCGGTAATCTCAGAGTGGTTTTCACTCATTTTCCGCATGTTGTCAAGCACGGAGCTGACAAGTTCCTGCGGTGTTTTGAATTCTCCGGCTTTGCGGTTACGGGATACATCCAGGATTGCCTTTTCACTGGCATCCAGGAACGCATCCACATCCTCGGCTCCCGCAAACCCCTCATTGACAATTCCCTCGGCAGCGGTAATCATCTGCCGGGTAATGTGTTTGTTGTGAATCATCTTCACGTAACTGAGCGTGTTGGCACTTGTGACAGCCGCATCACTCAGCTTTGTCAGATATTCAATTCCGCCGGTCTGATCCAGCAGGTTCATATCCTGCAGACGTGTGTATACTGTCGTCAGATCAATCGGACTTCCCTGGTTGTAAAGAGACACCATCGCCTGGAAGATCCTGCGATTGGCATCGATATAGAAGTCATCCTCGCTGACACCTTCCTCCATGGCGGTGCGTGCAGCGTCATGATAGACCATCATTGTGCCAAGCAGGCTGGCTTCCGCTTCCGGAGCGGACGGCATCTGTCTAGGCATTATTTTTCGCTCCCGAACAGTCTGACACGGATCGTGCCGATGACATTTCTGTGCAGTTCCACTCTGACGTTGGTAACCCCCAGCGTCTGAATCGGAGCCGTATCGAGAATCTTTCTCTTATCGATCTGTACACCCTGTCTTCTCAGTTCCTCAGTGATCTGCTTTGTGGAAACAGAGCCGAAAACCCTGCCTTCCGCTCCGGTCTTCACCGTGAAGTTGAGAATCATCTTTTCCATCTTTGTGGCAAGCTCCCGTGCCTCCTGTTCTCTTTTTGCCTCGGCTGCGGCTTCCTCTGCCTTCTGTTCGCCGAGAATCTCAAGACTCTTCTTTGTTTCAGGTACGGCAAGTCCTCTGGCAATCAGGAAGTTTCTTCCGTATCCATCGGATACATCCACGATCTCTCCCTTTTTACCTACCTTTTTCACATCACTCTTCAGAATCACTTTCATGACTGTTTTCCTCCCTTTCGTACTCTTCTATCTTTTCAAGCAGTTCCGCCCTGATATCCGCAATGGATACCTTCGGCCTCTGCATCGCAGCCGCTGTCATGTGACCGCCGCCGCCCATTTTCTCACAAATGATCTGCACGTTGATTCTACCCGCACTTCTTGCGGAAATACATGTCAGACCGTTTTCATCCTTTGCGATGACAAAGGCAGCCTCCACACCCTGTATGTTAAGCAGGGAGTCGGCAACCTGCGACATCAGTGATCTTGTCATGCCCCGGTCACTGACAGGAGCGATGACGATACCATGATCGTATTTCTGTGCCTGATTGGCAACGGTACTCTTGAGATTGAATTCCTCAAATGTATCCTTGAGATATCCGAAGCATCTCTGCGGATCGGCACCGTATTCACGCAGTGCACTGGCCGCTTCATATGTACGGCTGCCGGTACGGACACGGAAATTCTGTGTATCCACGATCATACCGGTAAGCATCAGATCCGCATCCACTTCACTGATTTCCACACGGTTGGAAATATACGGCAGCATCTCCGTAATCAGTTCACATGTCGAGGAAGCACCTGCCTCAATGTATACAAGCATCGGCTGCACACCCATATCCGTGCTTCTTCTGTGGTGATCCACAACCGCAATCTTCTTTGCGCCTTCCAGAACCCGGGCACCGTTGGACTGTTTCAGATTATGATGGTCGGTCATGATCACAAGCGTACCGGCTGTCAGATGATTCAGCGCTTCGCTTTCACTGACAAGCTTTACCTCACTCTTCAGCTTTTCCTTATGCACCTCCATTGCCCCGCGCAGCTTTTCCTCAATTCCGCCGGTTGTGGCAATGACGTAGGCATCCTTATTCAATGCCTGGGCAATACGTGCCAGACACACCGCGGATCCGATACAGTCAAAGTCAGCCATCTTATGTCCGGCAATGATGACATTGGATGAACGTTCGATCAGATCCTTCAGGGCATGCGACATGACACGCACACGTACACGGCTTCTCTTTTCCGCTGCCTCCGAGGATCCGCCAAAGTATTTGACATCTTCGCCTTTTTTCTGCATTGCGACCTGGTCACCGCCTCTTGTCTCGGCAAGATCCAGCAGTGTCTGGGCCATATCATCCAGTTCCGTAAAGTCCGACGTGCCGTGTGCCAGACCAATGGACAGTGAAATTGCCACATCCATCTTTGCGGCAGCTCTTCTGACACGGGAAAGAACCGAGAAACGGTCCGCAATCAGTTCATTCAGAATCTTTTCATTCAGAAGCAGAAGATAGCGGGATTCCCCGAGTCTTCTTGCCATGATATGGTGGGTACTGCAGTAATCCACAAGCGGTGTACGGACAGCTGCACTGATGGCAGCCGCATCCGCATCATCCTCGTACTGTGTGGATTCCTCGTAGTTGTCAAAGCTGGCAATTCCCAGTACCGTACGTTCCTGATAATAGGCAGTGGAAAGATCCGACAGTTCCGTCACATCCTTGAAGAACAGCATCGGCGCATCTTCTTTTCTTGTGATTTCATACATCCTGTCATCCAGTCTCAGACTCACACGGTCTCTTTTCCCGCTGACCAGATCATCCACTTCCGGGATCCATGTCAGAAGTCTTTCCCCGACCTTGTCCATCGATCTGACCTTGAACAGTTCACTCATCCATGTGACTTCATAGGAGTCATCATAAATGATCATTCCGATACCGCCTGTCAGATATGCCTCCTCCGCAGCCGTTCCCAGAATCGCTCTCACCCCGCTTGCGGATTCCTCCGCAGCCGCATCAAAACGGTCAAATACGATAATGGTGATGATGCCTTCCACCACCAGCAGAAATGCCGGAAGCAGAACATCCATCTTCAACAGAACACCCGCAGCCGCCACAAGCGCAGCCTGTCCGGCCAGTGCCAGATATACCATTCTTCTGATTCTGCCTGTTTTCTTACGCATTGCCGTCTCCTCCTTTCTCTCCGTAAATCACCTTTGCATGTACATCCGTTGTGATATACAGAAATCCGAATATCGCCAGCGGAAATGAAAACATGATCATCATCATTATGGATACAACAACGGACAGTCCTTTTGACAGATGTCCGAGATAGGTAAGTACAAAGGTTAACGCCACATATCCGAAGAATGCCAGATACAGCAGTCCGGTAACCCCCACCGCCTGCATGACATTGTTCAGCCATACATTTTCCAGAGGCCTGTATACAGAAGCCCCGTACATGACAACCCCGGCAATTCCGGCATACCCGCTCCACTTCGGCGGGAAGTATTCAATCAGAGGTCTGATCGGCTCCATGTATATCCGCAGCCTCTTCAACATGATTCTGCTTAACATGTGGGTGATCATTCCCTGCAGCACACCCGTTACGACCGTTGATACAATCAGGATATTGAACAGGAATGCCTTCAGATCCGGAACCGGCAGAGTCTGTCCGGTCTGCGCCAGCACATCACTGACCGCCTTCATGTACAGATCCAGTTCCCCGACAATATCATAACCGAAGAACTCCGCCGCAATGACGGTTGAAAACAGCGTCACCACTGCGGACAGTACCGCCGTGATCAATACGATTCTTCCGGTCGGTTTCCGATCATGAATTCCCGCACCGTAGATGAGCCCGATCAGAGATTCCGACGCAACATAGAACATCGTCTGCGGTGTCGAAATGATAAACGACAACATGATCATGGCAGCCAGCACAACAAAGCCTGATTTCATTCCGTATTTGGATGAGAAGAACACCATCGGCAGAGGAAAGACAAACAACAGCAGACTTTCCAGCATCCCTGCCGTCTGTCTGTCAATTGCCAGTATGGCCCCGACAATCGCCGCCATCATTGCCCCGTCTGTAATCTTTCTGACATTCTGATTCATAATTCACACTTTCAGGCATCACAAAAAAACGTGAATGCACGAAGTTATTATACCATATCATATACAATCGCACATAATCTGAAAGATCCCGCAATGCATGCAGGATCTCTTTTTCGCACATCCCTTTGCGTCCTTCCGTCATGATGATCGGTGTGACAGGATCGCCACGCTGGACCGCCCGGATGTCCGTTTTCAATTGTGCGGCAGTATTTCAGCTGCCTGTTAACAGATTCCCGGTCTTCTCATCTGAAGTACCTTCTCTTTCTGATTTCATGATACCCCGATATCCCGAAAACAACAGTCTGTTTTTCCGGTTCTGAAACTGATATAATAACAGTTAATGAGGCAGGAGAATTTCCTTCAGCTCCCGCACATCTGAAACAACCGTTTCCGCGCCGCACTGTCTCAGCCATGACGCATCCCGGTATCCCCAGCTGACCGCTATACAGTCCATACATGCATTCTTTGCGGTTTCAATATCCACTTCGCTGTCACCGATATAGACGGCTTTTTTTCTGTCCGTTCCAAGCAGGCGAAGTACCTCCTCCACCTCATCCGGCGCAGGTTTGCGGGCAATGCGTTCACTCTCCCCGACACCTGCCTTCAACAGTCCGGCAAAATAGATCTCATTGAGCTTCTTTACCGCATAATCCGCCTTGTTCGATACAACCGCACAGGCAATCCCCGCTTCGTTCAGATCCCTCAACAGCTGTACAATCCCGTCATACGGTCTTGTATTATCATTGCAGTGAACCGTATACCAGGCATGAAAATCCTGATAGACGGCCTCAATCACATCCTCATCCGTTCCTTCCGGGACACTGCTTTCAATTTCATGCCGGATCCCGTTGCCGATATGACGGCGGATGTCATCTCTGTTTCTTTTCGGCAGTCCGTGTTTTTCAAGACATGTGTTGACCCCGTCCGCAATATCATCCAGGGTATACAGTATCGTTCCATCCATGTCAAACACTACAAGTTCATACGGTCTTTCCATGTTTCTTTTTTCTCCTCCGCAATACCTGATCCACTGCGATCCAGATTCTTGCATGTACAAACAGCTCCACAAATACAAGCAGGCATGTCGGTATCACAAGTGACCATCCAAGCACATCCACATCCATGAACGGATACGGCCATGTATGCCCATCCAGTCCGATACCATGACCCAGTGCACCCATTGTAACGGCAGTGATCGTATATACAACCACCACAAAGAGTCCCGACCATGTGAACTGTTTCCAGAAATGCCCCTTTTCACCGACAGCCCATTCCATAAGCAGGCCGATGACACCGTACCGGAATATCTGCAGTGCCTTCTGCATTTCCGCAGGATACAGGCCATAGTGTCCTTTCAGAAAGATCAGACCATACAGACACCATCCTGTCAGTGTCAGAAACACCGAACAGCGCAGTACCGGAATCCACACGCCTTTTTCCCTTTTGCGCATATACAGTGCGGAACCGATACAGTAAAACGCACCGTAGATCATACAGATACACTCCAAAGACGTGAAATGTGTGAAGTCAAATGTCCCATCTGCGGTATGCACACCCGTATATACCCCATACAGAAACAGCAGTCCTGTAATCATTGAAATCAGAATATCCAGTTTTCTTCGAAACATTTTTCACTTTCCTCTGTCATGAAAGACATTTTACCATCATTTGTCCTATTGCAAAATGGACGGAATGTTTTTATCCTAATCTGTGCACGCATATGAAGGTAAAGTCATGACAGAAACTGAAACGAAAAACAGAAAACAGGAATTCAAAGAGGGATTCCGTGACGGCATTCCGATCGGACTTGGATATTTCGCAGTATCCTTTGCGCTGGGAATTGCCATGAAGAATGCCGGGCTCAATCCGGTACAGGGCTTTTTCATGAGCCTGTTCAATCTTGCCAGTGCCGGTGAATATGCCGGAATTCAGGTCATCGCCGCAAACGGAACATACCTGGAAATGGCTATGATGACGCTTGTCGCAAATGCCCGCTATCTTCTGATGAGCTGCTCCCTTTCCCAGCATCTGCATCCATCCACTTCCACCGCACACCGCATGGCTGTCGGCTACGGGGTGACCGATGAGATCTTTGGAATTGAGATCAACAGACCGTTGTACACAAGCCCGTATTATGGATACGGTGCCATTGCCGCAAGTGCCCTGCCATGGTGCATCGGGACATCCCTTGGCATCATCATGGGCAACATCCTGCCGGGAAGAATCGTATCCGCCCTTTCCGTTGCCCTTTACGGCATGTTTCTGGCAATTATCATACCGCCTGCCAAAAAAGACAGAACGGTCATGGTTGTGGTGCTGACAGGCTTTCTGCTCAGCTGGATCACGGATATCATCCCTTTCTTCGCATCCATTTCCGCAGGCAACCGCATCATCATTCTGACGGTGCTGATCGCCGGTATCGCCGCATGGCTGAAACCGATACAGGAGGAACCGGCATGAAAGGCAGTATCTGGATTTATATTCTTGTGTCGGGACTTGTGTCCTATATCATCCGTGTTCTGCCTCTGACCCTGATCCGCAGGCCGATCACCAACCGGTTTATCCGTTCCTTCCTGTACTATGTACCTTACGCCACCCTTGCCGTGATGACATTTCCTGCCATCATGCTGGCGACGGAAAACATCATTTCAGGCCTTGCCGCACTGATTGTCGGCGCCGTTCTTGCCTGGAATGAAAAAGGACTGCCTGCAGTCGCTTCCGCGTGCTGTCTGACAGTCTTCATTCTTGAACTGATTCTCTAGATTCCTGCTCGAGGAATCTTTTTTCTTCCTCACTCAACGAAACATGTTCCAGCAGTTCAGGTCTGTACCGCATTGTTTTCAACAGGGAATCCTGTCTGCGAAACGCAGCGATTTTCTGATGATTGCCGCTTCTGAGCACATCCGGCACACGCATTCCCTCAAACTCCACCGGTTTTGTGTACTGCCCGTATTCAAGAAGCCCGTTTTCAAACGATTCATCTTCGGTACTTTCCTTCCGGATTACCCCCGGCAGAAGGCGGACAATGGAATCCACGATATTCATGCATGCATATTCCCCTCCTGACATGATGTAATCCCCCATGCATATGCATTCATCCGCAAGCCTTACAATTCTTTCGTCCAGTCCCTCATAATGACCGGCAATCAGAATCAGATGTTCATACCCGCACAGCTCATGTGCCTTTGCCTGGGTGTACACATGCCCTGCCGGCATCGGAATGACGGTATGACATTGTTCACTGTACACACTGCGGTATGCCCGGTACACCGGTTCACAGCGCATGATCATGCCTGCTCCCCCGCCAAAGGGTGAATCGTCGATATGACGGAAGCTTCCATCTGCGAAGGACCTGATATCAATCATCTCCAGTGTGATGATTCCCTTTGCCAGTGCATGCCTGATAATCGGAGAAGCCCAAAGGCTTTCCAGCATATCCGGTACCACAGTCAGGATGGTGATTCTCATTCAAAACCTCCGACGGTAATGGAGTCATCCATGGCTGTGATCACCTGTTTATATTCCTCATATACACCGGCATGGTTGTACAGCCATGTATCGTCACTCATCTGTGAAAACGGTACGATATCAAAGTTATTGACCAGGTTGTCATCGTAGTAACAGTACATCAGATCCGCATGCACATCCTGTATCTCCACATTTACCGTGTCATCCGGCATGACGGTTTTGACAATCTTCAAACCTGCCATCATCTCAATTCTGGAAAGATCATACTGTGCCGCAACACAGTTGCCAAGCGCGTAAAAACAGATGGTTCTGTGATCATTGAGCCACTGTACCGGCTGAATGGCATGCGGGTGGTTGCCGATGATGATATCACAGCCCGCATCCGCAAGCTGTTGTGCAAAGGTGGTCTGAAACTCATTAGGATACAGGTGGTATTCATCACCCCAGTGCACCGCCGTAATCACAACATCCGCCATGGTCTTTGCCTTTGCGACCCTGTCCAGCACTTCCTGAATTCTGCCGTCAAAGCAGTCCACCGCATATTCCATCCCTTCCGGAGGATACAGTCCGTTCATACCGTAGGTTGTGGAAAGAAACGCGTAGCTGATACCGTTGACGGTGCGGATTTCCATGTCTTCGTAATCTTCCTGACTCAGATATGTGCCTGTCGAACACACTTCCGGATGGCTGTTCCAGTAATTGACGGAATGCTCCAGTCCTTCCATTCCCATATCCAGAGCATGATTGTTTGCCAGGGATACCATGTTGAAATGAAGGTCATTGACGAGGTAGTCCGCCCAGGCAGTCATACCGTTAAACCGCGGATATCCCTGTACACCGAACTGATCCCCGCCGATGATCGTCTCCTGATTCCAGTAACGCAGATCATATTCCGATGCGATCTGTCCAATCCGGTCCAGCAGTGTAAAGGCATAGCTGCCATCCGGCTGAACAACACTGTTTTCAATCGGCTGATGCAGAAGGGCATCTCCCATCATGAACAGTGTGGCCTCCATCACTTCCGGTTCTTTTACAACCTCTTCCGGTTCCACAACAGAAGTTACGGAACTCTGAACAGATGCCTGTGAAGCACATCCTGCATTGATTCCCATGATTACAGTCAGACTTCCCAATGCCAGAAATCTGAAAATCTTTTCCTTTTTCCTCATTTTTTTGAATTTTCCTGTCTCTTCAATATGGTAACACAGAAATTCTGTGTTATAATATCAAAGCACTTCGGGATGTGGCTCAGCTTGGTAGAGCGTACCGTTCGGGACGGTGAGGTCGTGGGTTCGAATCCCGTCATCCCGACCATGCATGAATACCGGATCAGATCGATCCGGTTTTTCTTTTATCAGAATCAGCTGTTTCCATTACATTCCACGATCATTTCACATGCCTCTTCTGCCTTTGAAGCTGCCGTAATCACCGCCCTTGGCCTGTCATTGAGATACGCAGACCACGCATGGATGTATGCCGGTGTGTTGTCCGGCGCAGCGGAGTCATCCGGAATTTTCATCTGTGCACAGACCATTTCCGCCGCAATCTCCGCGATCAGCTCCTCCATTCCATACTCACACATGGCTTTCTCTTTTTCCTGATCCGTACGGTTTTCAAACCTCCCCAGCATCACACCCGTGGAATGTGCCATTTCATGTGCCACAGTGTGTACCCAGTCATAAACCGATGTAAAATTGCACAGATCCGGGACATGAATTCTCATTTCATGAGAGAAATACGCCCGTGTCCCATCCCTGACAATCTCCAGTGTGATCCCATACTTCAGACAGTAACAGTCAAGAAGTCTTCGAAACTGTTCCAGTGCCTCCTTCATACAGACATCCATATCATGGTGATCATGGTGTTCCGCCTCCACCTTTGCAGGAAGGCATTCACCGCTTCTTCTGTCAATCACATCCTCACGGCTGAACACCCGGTAATACCGCAGCACTGACTTTTTCACAGTATTTCCGGTTTCCGGTTTTTTCTTTTCCTCCCCTGTTTCCATGTCTTTGACAGGCACCTCCCTGTAAAAGCAGACCATTCTGGAATTGGCACCTTTGCGGATCTGATACACATGTCTGCCTGCCCTGTCATTCATGCGCTGTACCGCGTTGAACGTCAGATACATGTCATTGTCAAGAAGAAGCCGGTTGATCCCTCTGTACGGTTTCAGCGTTTCATAGCTGTACGGCCTCTCCAGTCCCGAATTCCATGGTCTGACCCATCGAAACACAGTACCTTTCTCTGCCTCCTCCATTCTTCTGACAATCTGTCCGGTAATCATTTTCGCAACATTTGTACTCATACAAACCTCCTGTACTGTTGTTATTACCGGAAACATGCAATTTCACACAAAAAAAGGAGAAACTTTTTACATTTCTCCCACCTGATTCAGATACAGTATGACCTTGAACAGATCTCCGTCCACCGACAGTTCACATTCACCGCCCATCACCTTCATCAGGGATTCGACGATGGATAATCCAAGTCCGCTGCCCTCAACATGTCTTGAGGAATCACCGCGTACAAACCGTTCCTTGAGTTCATCCACGGAGATATTCAGTTCATCCCTGGATGTGTTTTTGAATACCATGCATATGTGGTTGTCCCTGCGCAGCACATCGATGTATACCCGTGTTCCAGGCAGTGCATATTTACAGATATTGGAAAGCAGGTTTCTGACCACTCTCCACAACAGTCTTCCATCCGCATGTGCAAGCAGTTTTTCATCACTCATCGTGCGGATGATATGCAGATCAGCTTCATTGATCTTATCCTCATATTCCGCAATTGCCTGATCCAGAATCTCCTGTATTCCGATCGGACCCATATTGACCTGGATATTGCCGGTGCTTGCCTTGGAAGCCTCCACAACATCTTCCGTCAGTCTTTTGAGTCTCTGGCTCTGTCTGTCCAGCACTTCCAGATACTCTGCCGCCTGTTCCTCACTGTGTTCCTTTTTCAGCAGATCCACATAGTTGATGATGGATGTCAGAGGTGTTTTCAGATCATGGGACACATTGGTGATCAGTTCTGTCTTCATCCGCTCTGACTTCATCTTTTCCGATACTGCGGATTCCATCGCATTTCCGATCTCATTGAAGCTTCTGCCCATCTGATAGAACGGACCTCTCATTCTGTCCAGCTTTGTTTCCTCAATACGGTAATCCAGATCTCCGGCAGACAGTTTCTGTGCAGCATCCAGCAGTACTTTTCCGTGACTCCCGCACATCAGCATCACAAAGCCGCTGATCATACTGACAGCCAGAAGAATCAGACCCATGATTCCGGTCCGGTACAGATATCCCATCTGCATGATAATTCCGATGCCATAACCAATCGATACCGCAGCCAGCCACCATTTCGGGGATTCCCTGAACGGTCTGACCAATCCCCCAACTGCGTCTTTCAGCCATACAAGAGCATCCATAAGACGGCAGATCAGGAATGTGATGACATTGTTGGAAAACAGGGTTCTGCTTTTGATTCTGACAACAAGACTGATCAGCCAGAAGTAGGCAATCAGACATGCCAGCTCCACACAGGAGAGCGGCAGCAGCATACCACCCACATAACTTGTATTGACATAATCCCTGGCATTGATGGAGGATATCGCCCCCATGAACAGAAAGATCACACCCAGTCCAACAAGCACGGTTTCAAGATCAAACGGGATTCTGTCAAACCATGACAGACTGATTCCCTCCTCATCTTTCCTGTGTCCGGCTGCCGTAATTTCAAAGATCAACAGACCCAGTGCCACCCACATGGTTGTGATCAGGATCGACAGTGCGTGCGGTTCATACGGCTTTAACGCCGCAAAGAACATGTATTCCTGATAGAACGGATCCTTCGCACTTGTCGGTACCCGCAGCTTTGCGGTCACATAGAAGGCACGTTCCCCATCCCAGACGCCGTTGTCAATCATGGCCTGTCTGGAATTGTAGAAATGGCAGTACACCTCAAAGGAATCCGAATCCTCCAGAGGATATGCATAATAGGCAAGTTCCGTTGAAAAGATATAATCCTCATCCGGATCCAGGCTGTCATGCACAACCTTGAATTCCTCCCCGTCATATTCCTCAACTTTGAAAAACAGAGAGTTTGCGGAACTGTTGTCCACTTCAATGTCACCGGTATCGATGTATTCATACAGTACTGACTGTCCCCTGTCCACAACACGGTTGAAGCTTTCATACGTTTCAAAATAGTTGTCCGTATTTCCAAAATACGATGTTTCCAGAACAAGGTACCCTGAAAGACACGCTATGGCACACAATGCCATCAGAAGCAGTACCCCAGCCGCCTTCAGAAATCCATTGGTTCGAATATCATTTTTTTTCATTTCCGGCCTCCATCTTGTATCCCTGTCCCCATACAACCCGGATATATCTTGGATCCTTCGGATTGATCTCAATCTTTTCTCGCAGATGACGGATGTGTACCGCAATCGTACCTTCCGTTCCGATCGGTTCATCCTTCCACACTTCCTTGTAGATCTGTTCGGAGGAATACACCTTGCCCGGATTGCGGATGAGCAGACGCAGAATACCGTATTCCATCGGTGTCAGGTTGACATGTTCACCATCCACCGTAACCGATTTCTCATCATCGTTGAGTACAATGCCTCCGATCTTCCACTCGTTTTCCTGGGCTGCCTGTCCGCCAAGCATGGTATATCGACGTAGCTGGGATCGTACCCTGGCAATCACCTCTGCCGGATTGAACGGCTTTGTGACATAGTCGTCCGCACCGATATTCAGACCCATGACCTTGTCCGTATCCTCACTCCTGGCGGTAAGCAGAATGACCGGGATATTGGAGAATTCGCGCAGACGGCTGATTGTTTCAATCCCGTCCATCACCGGCATCATGATATCCAGAAGCACCAGATCCACCTTTTCATGATGAATGATCTGTAATGCCTGTTTTCCGTTCTCCGCCTCCAGAAGCGTATATCCCTCCGGCTTCAGATAGATTTTCAAAGCGGAACGGATGTCCTTTTCATCATCCGTAATTAATACTGTTGTCATACTCTTTTCCTCTCCTGCACTATTATTGTATGAAATCCGTGATTAAGAAAACAGAACACAAATGATTAAAAATTTCTTAAGTGCTGAATTCAAAAAAGATGACATTTTCATGCCATCAGTAATTCAGTGTTCTGCCTCTTTGTGCCGCAATCTGGGTTGTGGAATAATGCCGGATCGGCTTCCATGTGACTTTTGTACACAATGCCTGAATGGATATCGGTATATAAGTCAGAATGTACAGCGGGAAGGTCACGATGTATTTTACCTTCACAAAGTTATCCGCCGGAATTCTGTCCCACTCACTGATCACCGTCAATGCGGCAGTGATCATCATTGTCTGCCATGTACCGGCAATCAGATACCATAAGAACAGGAACAGTTCACGGCAGAACAGCAGCCTGACATAATACGGCATTCCGAACGAAGCCAGCAGAATGAAGACCCCCAGTCCAAGCAGTCCGAATGTCAGTAATGAACATGGAAGACATATCATCATGACATCATAGAATGCGACTTTTCTTCTGCCCTTTGCGAAAAGCAGTCCTTTGCCAAGTATTCCAAGATACTTTGCGTCAATCTGATAGAGTCCCTTGGCCCACCGCAGTCTCTGATTCCAGGACTGTTTCATTGTGAAAGGCTGTTCATCATAGAGAATTGCACTGTCCACATAACCGATCCTGTAACCGTTGATTGTGCTGTCAACGGAGAACTGGATATCCTCCGTCAGGAAATAGAACGGCCAGCCCTGATTTGCCTTCATGACTTTCTCCGACACAACAAACCCCGTACCTGAAATCATGCACTGGGCACCGATGGAATCACGCACATAATTCAGATGTCTTGCCTCATGCATGAACCAGATGGAGTAGGCTGCGGAAAGCCAGCTTGTACCGAAATTCTTTGTATTGCGGTATGTGGTCAGGGCATCATATTTCCCTGTTGCCCACTTGCGGTTGACCTGTTCAAGGAAATGCGGATCGACCAGATTATCCGCATCGAATACGACATATCCGTCGTAGTAATCATGTCCCATGCGTTCGATGATTCTGCGGTACAGGAAGTTCAGGGCATACCCCTTTCCGACCTGGTTCTGATTGAAGCGTTCATATACAATTGCCCCGTGCTGCCGGGCAACTTCAGCGGTATCATCCGTACAGTTATCCGCCACAACATAGATGTCCATATGATCCTTTGGATATTCCTGCTTTGCCAGGGAATCCAGCAGTTCATAAATAACGCCTGCCTCATTGCGGGCACTGATCATCACCGCAAACCGGTTGACCTGATCCGTTTCCGGCAGCGGCTTCACCCTGCGGTGAATCATACTGTAGAGAACATAGAGAAACTGATATCCGTATATGAACATGATCAATGTGAAAATGATTTCCGTAAACATCGTGAACATATTCAGCAATGTCATATGAGGTCTCCTTTCTGCGTCGCATACTAGTTTACCCTGATGAATATTTCCGTCAAGTTCGTAAACGCTTACTTAAGAAAATCAGAAGAAATCTCACATTACATTCACATAATTTCCATTATTTCAGAAGAATACTGCCGCCGATGAATTCCCTGAGAATGGAGTTGTTGAGAATCATGGTGTCATCCTGTGCCGCATTGAAGTACTGCAGAAAGCGGATTATCCGCTGTGCTTCCGGATATGCCGGATCATCACAGGCAATCCCCTCCAGCAATGGCAGCGCATGTTTTTTCAGCACCGCAATCTCATACGTGCACTGGGTATTGAAAAACACATCCGCATGCCCGCAATACGGGAAAATGTTCTTCTCCTCACCGTCTCTGACACCTGCCCACTTGCGGATTGTATCAGACGGTGAAGTTCCGCGGGTACGGTAATCCCGGATCATTCTGCGCAGAATCCGGATATCGCTTGTCGGCACACGGTGATGCCCGTCCACATTCAGAGATGTCAGAGGTGAGATGTAGATTTTCAGTTTCATCTCATCCGGTATCATCTCCGTCAGTTCCGGATTCAGGCCATGAATCCCTTCAATCACAATCGGCTGTCCCTCCTGTACCGTCGTGATTCTTCGGCCGAATAACTTCTTTCCGGAAACGAAGTCATATTCCGGAATATCCACATTCTCTCCATCCAGCAAAGCATTCATCTGAGTGGAAAACAGCTCCGTATCCACCGCCGTCAATGCCTCAAAATCAATCTTTCCCTTCTGTACCCTGGCAAGATCAGCCCGATCCACAAAGTAATCATCCGTGCCAAGGTACAGCGGATGCAGACCAAGAACACGAAGCTGAATGCATAAGCGCATCGCAAAGGATGTCTTTCCGGATGATGAAGGTCCGGCAATCAGAATGATGCGTTTGCCTTTTTCCCGAATCAAAGAGGCAGTCTCAGCAATCTTGCGTTCATGCAAAGCATCGGAGATCATGACGGTTTCACGGAAACAGTCCGTTCCGATTGTCCGGTTCAGCTGTGCGGCATTGGCAATCCCGGTAATCCGATCCCACTTTGTCTCCTCCGCAAAGGCGTTGTACAGAACCGGCTGTTCGACAAATGCCGGTACAACAGAAGGATTGTTTCGATCCGGAAAGCGCAGAAGAATGCCATGCCGGTATCTTCGTACCTCAAAAAGACGCAGATAACAGGTTGATGGCAGCGTGTGAATCGGACAGTGATCACTTTCACTGCCGATCGAGACAAGATATGCGCCCTTCAGATCCTGCGCACTTTCAAACAGTTCCCGTGTTTCCTCACGCTGTATGAATGCGTTCCGGTCCATCCATGTCTCATGGATTTCCATATCCGCCTCAATGATTTCATTCATCTTTTCCGTAATCCGGCGGCACAGGTCAACAGTCGGTGTATGTCCAACAATCCGTGTAAACAGACCTTTGGAAAGAGAATTGCAGATCTGGATCTCACATTCCGGCAGAAGCTGATGCACCGCATACCGGTACAGAAGCGCAAGGGAATACTGCATGGACATGTTGGCATAACTGTCACGCACATCCCTGAAACATACCGTGCAGTCATGATCAATGATGTGATCCAGACGCACATATTCCCGATCCACAAGCGCACCGCATACAGGTGTGCCGTTGCCCATGTGATCGATCAGCTGACCAATGGATACGGGATGATCCGGTTCAAAAACACATTCTCTCAGGTCTGTATCATATACATGTATAATCATGGTTTCACCTCATACAGACAGAAGCTGTCTGTCCTTTCTCTCATTTCAAATCCGTTGTTTTCCAGAATCCGGATGGACGCTGTATTGTCAGGTCTGACACGGGCCCGGATCCTTGTGAGATCCACATCCTGCACATGGGAAAGAAATCCCATTACCATGGCTGTACCAAACCCTCTGCTGCGCCAGGCCGGTGATACGCGGTATCCGATTTCAAAGGATGCCGGATGGATGTCATACACCTCCACCACACCGATCAGCTCATCTTCAAGAAACACCCCGTAACACAGCATTTCCCCTCTTTCCCTTTTTTTCATCAGTGTCCGCATCATCCATTCAGCATGGACATCAGACAGCGGCTGTTCAAAGATGGTTTTCAAAGACTGCGTATCTTTACTGCACAGGATGTGATATGTCAGTCTGCCATGGGAAAAAGAAGTGTCATCTGTAAAAAGATTCTGTAATGTGCGCATTTGTGATCCCTTTCGAATGATTTTATTGTACATTAGTTCTGTGAAGGAAAGGTGTATAACACATGCAGAAAATCGTAACCATGCAGGATATTTCCTGTATCGGAAAATGTTCCCTGACCGCCGTACTGCCGGTTTTATCCGCAATGGGCATTGAGGCTGTACCTCTGCCGACAGCAGTATTGTCCGCCCATACCATGTTCCACGATGTTTCATTCTGTGATCTGACGGATCAGATCGAACCGATCATGAATCACTGGGAGAAGGAAAACTTCCGTTTCGACGGTGTATACACAGGATATCTTGGCTCCTTTGAACAGATCCGTTTCGCGCAGGAACTGTTCAACCGGTTTGGAAAGGATGCCGTGCGTGTTGTGGACCCGTGCATGGCGGACCACGGAAAACTGTATACCGGATTTGATGAGGCGTTTGCACAGAAGATGCGCGAGCTTTGTTCCATGGCGGATGTCATCTGTCCAAACATCACGGAAGCCTGTTATCTTCTCGATATTTCATACCGTGAAGACTTCAGTGAAACACAGATCCGTGACATTCTCAGACGGTTATGTGAAACCGGATGCACAACCGCGGTCATTACCGGCACTTCCCTGCATGAGGGAAAGATCGGCGCATACGCATATAACCGGAAGGAAGACCGCTTCAGTATGCATGAAACAGAAAAGGAAGCACAGAGCTTCCATGGTACAGGGGATATATGGGCAGCCGTATTTACCGGATGTCTTGTGCTTGGCAGACCGTTTGAACAGGCACTCTCCATTGCCTGTGAGTTTGTACGGGAGGCAATCCACCAGACACTGCTGGAGGAAAACCACAATGTATACGGCACCAACTTTGAGTGGGCACTGCCGTACCTGATCGCCATGTTGAAGGCAAGGTAAACAGAAGATGGAAGAATTCAGAGTCTCCCATCTTTTTCATTACCTGTTATTCCAGTTCAAACGCACCGGTATACAGCTGGTAGTACTGACCTTTCTTTTCGATCAGCTCCTGGTGTGTACCGCGTTCAATGATATGACCGTGATCCAGTACGATAATGACGTTGGAATTCTTGACCGTGGACAGACGGTGGGCGATAACGAATACCGTTCTGCCATTCATCAGTCGATCCATGCCTGCCTGCACAATCTGCTCGGTACGTGTATCGATGGAGGAGGTTGCCTCATCCATGATCATGACCGGCGGATCCGCAACCGCACATCGTGCAATCGCAAGTAGCTGGCACTGTCCCTGTGACAGATTGGATCCATCTCCGCTGAGCATGGTGTTGTATCCATCCGGAAGGTGGCGGATAAAGGAGTCCGCACCGGCCAGTTTTGCGGCCGCAATGCATTCCTCATCCGTGGCTTCCAGTCTGCCGTAACGGATATTATCCATGACCGTACCGGTGAACAGTACCGTATCCTGCAGGATGATGCCAAGGGATTTCCGTAATGACGACTTCCTGATTTTGTTGATATTGATGCCGTCATAACGGATCTTGCCGTCCGCAATGTCATAGAAACGGTTGATCAGGTTGGTGATGGTTGTCTTACCGGCACCGGTCGCTCCGACAAAGGCGATCTTCTGCCCCGGTTTTCCGTACAGTGTGATATTATGCAGAATCATCTTGTCCGGATTATAGGCAAAGTCGACATCGAAGAACTGAATATTGCCCTGCAGAGGTGTGTATGTAACGGTTCCGTCCGCCTGATGCGGATGTCTCCATGCCCATAAACCTGTGTTTTCATGTGCTTCTTCCAGCACACCGTTCTTTTCCGTCGCATTGACAAGTTCAACATAGCCATCGTCTGTTTCCGGCTCCTCATCAAGCAGTTCGAAGATACGTGCTGCACCGGCAAGACCCATGACGGTGGAGTTGATCTGCGGAGAGATCTGCTGGATGGAGCCGGAGAACTGTCTGCACATGCCAAGGAACGGTACGATGACCGCAATGGAGAACGGAAGTCCGGACAGACTGAGATTCGGGATATGGAATTCCAGGAAGACGCCGCCCATCACTGCCACCATGACATAGATGAGGTAGTTGACGTTGTTGAGAATCGGCATCAGTGTATTTGAATACCGGTTTGCCTGATAGGACGCCTCGTACAGTTCGTTGTTTACCTCATCAAAGGTCTTCTGTGTTTCCTGTTCGTGGTTAAACACCTTGACAACCTTCTGACCATTGATCATTTCCTCAACAACACCCTCCGTGCGGGCAATCGACCTCTGCTGTGCCATGAAGAATTTCGCACTCTTACCGCCGATGACCTTTGTGATCGTAATCGTCACAACCGAACCAAGGATGATGACAAGGGCAAGCGGAATGGAATAGAAGAACATGATGCACAGAATGGCAGTGATTGTCACAATGGATAAGAGCAGCTGCGGGAATGACTGTGAAATCATCTGACGCATTGCGTCGACATCATTTGTGTAACGCGACATGATTTCACCGTGTTTGTGTGTGTCAAAGTAACGGATCGGAAGGGATTCCATGTGTTCGAACATCTCATTACGGATCTTGTCCTGAAATCCCTGTGTGAAGTATGCCATCAGCTGGTTGTAGACAATCCCGATGGCAAGGCTGGCAACGTAGAAACATGCCAGAATCATGACATAATGCATGACTTTCGGCTGTGTTTCAGCCCAGCCGATATTGTTGTTCCAGGAATACTCAAGAACCGCTATGACCTTCTGCTGGAATACCGTAGGCACTGCGCTGATCAGCGCATTGAGAAGAATCAGAACAACAATAAGAGGAAGCAGTTTCGGATAGTACTTCAACATTGTCTGAAGCAGGCGCTTCAGTGTATTGACATGACCCTGTGTTCTGTTTTTCATGCGGCCGCCTCCTGTTCTTCAATACTGTCTGTTCCCTGTTTATTCTGGGAAAGGTAGACTTCACGATAGATTGCATTTGTCTTGAGCAGTTCCTCGGATGTACCGATCTGATCAATCTTTCCGTCATTCATGACGATGATGCGGTCGGCATCCTCAACCGAGGATGTTCTCTGGGCAATGATGATCTTTGTCGTTTCCGGGATGTATTCCTTCATTGCCTTGCGGATCAACGCATCCGTCTTTGTATCAACCGCGGATGTACTGTCATCCATAATCAGAATCTTTGGCTTCTTCAACAGAGCTCTGGCAATACACAGTCTCTGTTTCTGACCACCGGACACGTTTGTACCGCCCTGTTCAATCCAGGTGTCATAGCCCTTCGGGAACTGGTCGATGAATTCATCGGCACATGCCAGATGACATACATGCCTGATTTCATCCATGGATGCGTTCTGATCACCCCAGCGGATGTTGTCTGCGATTGTGCCGGAGAACAGCACGTTCTTCTGCAGTACCATCGCAACCGAATCACGCAGTGTGACAAGGTCGTAGTCACGGACATCCTCTTTACCGACTCTGACAGTACCCTCACTGACGTCATACAGACGCGGAATCAGCTGTACAAGTGAGGACTTGGCGGAGCCCGTACCACCGATGATACCGATGGTTTCACCGGAACGGATATGCAGATCGATATCGGTAAGAACCGGTTTGTCCGCACCCTTTGTGTACTTGAATGTGACATGATCGAAATCGATGGATCCGTTCTTCACTTCCTTCAGTCCATTTTCCTTTGATGTGATCGTGCTCTTTTCCCTCAGAACCTCACAGATTCTCTGTGCGGATTCCTCGGAGAAAGTAACCATGACAAAGATCGATGACAGCATCATCAGGGATGTCAGAATCTGGAATGAATATGTCAGAAGTGTGGAGAACTGACCGATGTCCAGTGTTCCGTCCGCAATGATATGCTTCGAACCGACACTCAGCACAAACAGCGTGACCACATACATGCTCATCTGCATGATCGGATTGTTGAAGGCAAGAATTCTCTCCGCCTTTGTGAACGTCCTGCGGATATCATCGCTTGCCTTTGCGAACTTGTCATTCTCATAATCTTCTCTGACATAGGATTTGACAACACGGATGCCCTTGACATTTTCCTCAACCGAACGGTTCAGACGGTCGATCATCGGGAATCCCTTACGGAAAATCGGAAGGGTTACCCTGATAATCGTAAACAGTGCAATTGCCAGGAACGGAATCACCGCAAGGAAGATCATTGCCATGGATCCACCCATGTAATATGCCATAAAGAATGAGAAAATCAGATTCAACGGTGCTCTGAAGGCCGTTCTGATAATCATCATGAATGCCGTCTGCACATTCTGAATATCGGTTGTCAGTCTTGTGACAAGCGATGCGTTGGAAAATCTGTCGATGTTTGTAAATGAGAAACCCTGAATGTTTTCAAATACGTCATGACGCAGATTCTTTGCGAAACCACAGCTGGCTCTGGAACAGTAGATACCTGCCATATATCCGCCGATCAGTGCAATAATGGACATAAGAATCAGCTTCCATGCATAATTAAGAATCACACTGATTCCGGCACCTGCACGGATCTCATTGACAAGAAGAGCGATCGTATATGGAATCAGTGCTTCCATCAGAACTTCCACAATGACAAATACAGGTGTCAGAATCGTATCTTTTCTGAATTCACGGATACTTTTGCTTAACTGTCTGATCATAATTTCCTCCCTTCAGTTTTTACATGCTTCAGTGCGAAAGATTGCTGTAAACAATTTCCAGCATGCGGTACAGTTCATCAACCTCCTGATCACTCAGGCCTTCAACCAGATGTCTGTCTCTGGCCATGATGTCCGAACGGATCTGATCCTCTACCGCATGTCCTGCTTCCGTCAGTTCAACAATCTTCTGACGGCGGTCCTTCGTATCGGCGTAACAGTACAGATGACCGTTGTTTTCCATACGGCTGACAATCCCGACAATCGTCGGATGTGAAACCTGGAAGTACCCTTCCAGTTCCCTCTGGGTTGCCCTGCCTTCGTGCATGCGGAGGTACCGCAGTACCTGCGACTGTACGAATGTCAGATTCTTTTCCTTCAAAGCGGTGTCCCCGTCTGACTTCATCTTATCGGAGATCACTTTGAACATATGACCGATCTTCTTCTGCATGTTCCAGCCTCTCTTTCTGTAGCATACTACACTTATTTTATGAATTCGTTTCCGAAAGTCAATCATCGAAATGTGAATCATCTGTGCACATTTCCTGCTCCAATCCAGACAGATCAAACAGTGCAGGCATATCCTCATATTTCATTTTTCCGGCAGTCAACTGACGGGAAGTAGCGGATTTCTGCCTGTTTTCCTTCCTCAGTTCATCCATCTGGCGGATCGTTTCCGCATGATTTTCCCTGACATACGCAGGCATTTTTTCAAACTGTTCCAACCGTTCCATATTCTGAAACTTCCATAACAAAAGAGTACAGGATTCCCCGTACTCTACCAATCCTATTTACCGAAACGTGCAAGCAGATTTGCCATGGCATCGTCCATGGTCACCTGTTTCTTTTCCGGTTTTCTGTTTCTGTTGTTCTTCTTTCCCCTGGAAGATTTTCTGTTCCGGTATGCCGCATCACGCTTTTCCAGATCCGCCAGAGGAATCAAAGACAGCTGTACCTTGCCCTTGGTCTCATCAACCTCATACACATAGCAGTTGACAATATCACCGACAGACACGACTTCCGACGGATGTGAGATTCTCTTCATGGACATGTGGGAAATATGTGCCAGACCGTCATCGTGCAGACCGATATCAATGAATGCGCCAAAGTCAACGACATTCCGTACCGTGCCTGACAACTGGTCTCCCTTGTGCAGATCGGACAGTTCCAGCACATCGCTCTTCAGCAGTGCTGTGTCATACTGGTCACGGTAATCACGCAGCGGCTGACGGATGGCATCCTCGATATCATGCAGTGTATATGAATCAATGCCGAGATCCTTTACCTTCTCCTGAGGGAATACCGCATCGGCTTCACCCAGCTTTTCAATCCCGCACGCCTTCATCAGTGCTCTTGCGGCATCATAGGATTCCGGATGGATGGAAGTCTCATCCAGAGGTTCATCGCCGCCGGTAATCCGCAGGAAGCCTGCGCACTGTGTATACGCCTTCGGTCCGAGTTTCTTGACATTGAGAAGCTGTTTTCTGTTTGTAAATCTTCCGTTTTCATCACGGTAATGCACGATTTCCTTTGCGATACCGCGGTTGAGACCGGAAATATGTGTAAGCAGATCGACAGATGCCGTATTCAGGTCGGCACCGGTTCTGTTTACCGCCTTCATGACAACCTCATCCAGACGTGATGACAGCTGCTTCTGCGGCAGGTCATGCTGGTACTGGCCGACACCGATGGACTTCGGATCAATCTTGATCAGTTCGGCAAGAGGGTCAAGCAGACGTCTGCCGATAGAGACAGCACTTCTTTCCTCGACCGCCAGATCCGGGAATTCCTCACGGGCATCCTCCTGGGCGGACCATACGGAAGCACCCGCTTCCGATACGATGGCATACTGCACATCCAGATTGTTTTCATGAATCAGTTCGGCACACAGTTTCTCGGATTCACGGGATGCCGTACCGTTTCCGATCGCAATGATCTGTACATGGTAGTCTTTGATCAGCTTTACCACAGCCGCCTTGGCACGGGCAATCGCCTCCGGTGTCTGCTTGCCGCGGAACGGATAGATCTTTGCGGTGGTTAACATCTTGCCGGTTTCATCAATGACCGCCAGCTTACATCCATTGGCGAAACCAGGGTCAAATCCAAGTACGATTCTGCCCTTGAGCGGTGCCTGCAGAAGCAGTTTTTCAAGGTTCATGGAGAATACCTCAATGGACTTTTCCTGTGCACGTGCAGACAGATCAGAACGGATTTCACGTTCGATGGAAGGGAACAGCAGTCTTTCACATCCATCCTTCGCCGCAAGTTCAAGCAGGGACTGTACAACCGTTGTTCTGCCTTTGAGCAGGGCATCACATGCCTGCTTTTCAAGATGTTCCTTATCGTAGACAAAGGATACGGTGATCACCTTTTCCTTTTCGGCACGGTCAATGGCCATGATTCTGTGATCCTGCAGAGAAGATACCTTCTCACTGCGGTCATAGTACATTTCATAGACTCTGTTTTCGTCTTTGGCATCCTTCTTCAATACGGTTTTCAGAACACCGGATTTATTGATGAAGTCCTTGAATGCCCATCTCTGTTTTGCATTGTCGGATACGACTTCCGCAATGATATCCATCGCACCCTGCAGTGCCTCTTTGACATTCTTCACTTCTTCCGTCACATACTTTGTGGCTTCCTCTTCCGGAGTACCGGTTTCCGGGCATCCAAGCATCCAGTCCGCAAGCGGCTGAAGTCCGAGTCTGATGGCGGTTGCGGCTCTTGTCTTTTTCTTCTGTGCGTATGGACGGTAAATATCCTCCACCTGGGACAACTTCGTTGCTTCATTGACAGACTTTGTGATCTCATCTGTCAGCTTGCCCTGTTCGGCAATCAGCTTCAGCACGTTTTCCTTTCTTTCCTGCAGTTTCTGCAGGTAATCGTACTGTTTCTGAATATAAAGAATCTGTTCTTCATCCAGTCCCTTCGTCGCTTCCTTACGGTAACGTGCAATAAACGGCACGGTACAGTCTTCCTGCAGCAGGGACAGTGTATTCTTCACCTGTTCAACAGTAATATTCAATTCCTTTGCAATTCTGACAATGATTTCCTCACTCATTGTAAAGTCTCCTTTCGCGTAACATATATTGTATCATGAATTCCTCTCTACTCGGGAACGTTTGTATTTACAAAAACGCCCAGGCAGGGCGTCTTGTCATTCCAGTTTCATCAGACGTTTCAGATCATCCTCGCGTCCAAGTGCCAGCACGGTTGTTCCCTCGCTCATCATCGTATCCGCCGTCACCTGCATATCCAGCACACCGTTTTTCTTGATTCCGAGAATGTTGATGCCGAGTGTTCTTCTGACATTCAGAGAATCCAGTGTCTTGCCGGCCCAGGAAGAAGGCGTCTTGAGCTCAAAGATCGAATAGCCGTCTGACAGCTCAATATAGTTGGCAATGCTCATGGAAGAGCAGTGAATGGCGGTCCAGATTGCCAGCTGCCGTTCCGGGAACACAACCTCATCCGCACCGTTTCGCAGCAGAAACTTCTCCTGTGATTTGCCTGTGGCACGGGAGATGACCTTCTTTGCGCCGAGCTCCTTCAACAGTGCCGTTGTTTCCAGAGATGACAGGAAGTCATCACCGATGGCAACGATGCATACATCAAAGTTGCTGATGCCGAGAGATTCCATGAAATCCGGATCCGTCGCATTTCCGATCTGTGCATTGGTGACATAGTTGAGAACCTTGTTCACATGATCCTCATTACGGTCAATTGCCATGACCTCCTGATTGAGTTCATTCAGCTTCTGTGCCGTGTAGCGTCCGAATCGTCCAAGTCCGATTAATAAGATACTCTTTACCATAGTTTTTATCCGACCATAACCCTTTCTTCCGGTAATTTAGACTGATATGTATGTAACTTTGCCCTTGCCGCAAAGACCAGTGTCAGACCGCCGACTCTTCCGATATACATCAGGAATATGACGAGCAGCCTTGATAATGTGGAAAGACCGGTTGTAATGCCTGTTGTAAGACCAACCGTACCGATTGCCGAAGCCACTTCAAACAGGGAAGGCATCAGCTTCAGTCCATCACTGATACTGATGATCAGGGTACCTGCCGCCAGCAGTGTCAGATACATGACAAAGATGGAGGAAGCACTCTTGATGACTTCTTCCGCAACTCTGCGGTTACCGATATTTGTATTTGTGCGTCTGCCCATCACCGCCAGCATATTGCATACGACGATCGCAAAGGTTGTGACTTTCATACCGCCGGCAGTCGAACCAGGCGCACCGCCGATAAGCATCAGAATGACCATCATGAACAGACCGGATTCACTCATTGTGCCAAAGTCCGCGGTATTGAAACCTGCTGTTCTTGTCGTCACCGACTGAAACAGAGACAACAGGAAGCGTTTCATGCCTGTTTCCTGCGCAAAGTCATGGAAATAGAATATGACAGCCGGTACGGCAATCAGAATGGCGGACGTCACAAGAATGATCTTCGTCTGCAGTCTGTACCTGTGCACATGCCATTTGTGCTTGAGAATATCGCCCCATGTCAGGAAGCCAAGACCGCCTGTCACGATCAGAAAGATCAAGGTAAAGTTGATCAGCGGGTTGGACGCATAGGAAGTCATGGAGCTGAAGTTGCCGATGATATCAAAGCCGGCATTGCAGAAGGCGGAAATGGAATGGAATACCGCACACCAGATGCCTTTCAGAGGACCGAAGTCATGGATGAACACCGGTGCCATCAATACCGCACCGATCCCTTCAATCACTACTACGCTTTTGATGATAAACCGCGTCAGCTGCACAATCCCGCCAAGCTGGGGAGAAGATACGGAGTCGCTCATGACCGATCTCTGCATCAGCCCGATCTTCCTGCCTGCCGCAATGGATATCGCAACCGACAGCGTCACAACACCAAGTCCGCCGATCTGAATCAGAATCAGAATGATCAGCTGACCGAAAAACGACCAGTATGTTCCGGTATCCACAACCACCAGTCCGGTTACACATGTCGCGGAAGCGGATGTGAACAGAGACGTCAGAAAATCCGTCATCTGTCCGGATGCACTGGAAATCGGAAGACACAACAGAAGTGCACCGAGAAGTATTACAAACGCAAAGCCGAATACGATAATACGGAATGATGAAAACCGTCTTGATTTCGACAATACGTTTTCCTTTATTTCACCTATCATAAGTAAAACCTCATCCACAGGCTGAATAACTGTGTAAAATCCGTCGTTCACCATTCCAGGTTATGACGTACATCCAATTGTACTACATAAAAAAGGGGAAGCGCCAGTATTTCACTTCCCCTGTTTCTACAGTATGCCTGATCTGTACTGATTATTTCCGTTTCTGAAAGTCCGCTTCCACTTTCATTTTCCATGATTCATCCACACTTCCGCACATTCTCATCTGGCTGACTGCAGCCCCAACCGCCTCATAATTGAGGGCTGTTGCCTGACTGTCATGAAGGGTGTTCACCGCATGCGATGCATCAATCCCAAAGTCCGCTGCCATCCCAATCGCATCAATGTCCGCACCGAGAAACAGAAACTCCCAGCTGTACTTTTCCTTCTGCCTTTCCACCATGGAACGCACCTTTTCCAGCCTGTACTGACGGCTTGCGTTTTCGTACCCGTCAGTTGTAATCACAAACAGCGTATGTTCCGGCACATCCTCTTTCCGTGCATATTTATGCACATTGCCGATGTGATGAATGGCACCGCCAAGGGCATCCAGCAGTGCCGTGGTTCCCATCGGTCTGTAATCCTCTACAGTTAACGGTTCCACTTTCCGTATGTCCAGACGGTCGTGAAGCACGGTTAATCTGTGATTGAACAGTATGGTTGATACATACGCTTCCCCTTCCTCTTTCTTCTGTTCCGCAATCATGGAATTGAATCCGCCGATGGTATCGGCTTCCAGTCCGCTCATGGATCCGCTGCGATCCAGAATGAATACGATTTCTGTCAGATTGTTCTTCATATCATTGTTCCTCCTGTTTTCTACACCCATATGATAGAAAAAAAGCCGATAGTTCCGGTCGCTGTACAGGCGACACATTTTCATCCCATATTTATCTGATATCATTGCCTTAACAGGAGAATACAATATCATGTCAAACCGCAGACATCTCATGACCATGTGCAGTATCTGGGCACTGCTTTCATGTACCGGCTGTATCAGAGAAACCGAGGAATCGGAACATTCTTTCCGATATGATCCAGGTCCGATCCTGCCGGTCATCACAACCCAGGACAATCCTATCCGGACACAACGCACATTACAGCTGAATATGAACGGAATACCGGAGGATCACCTGCATCACATCCAGGTCGATGATACATACACCCTGACATCCGATCAGGATACCACCACATCCGTTCTGATTCCGTTTGTCTGTGATCTTGCGGATCTGAATGCATGTATGCCGAGCGTTGAAATTGACGGGGCTGCCGCAGACACAACCCTGCGTGCCGGAAGAACAACATCATCCCATCCGGACTGGAAACAGTGTCAGGAATGGATGGAGGAAGGTACATACATCCAGGAAACACTGCAGGAATATCCGGATCTTTCCGATATTCCGGTTACCGTGTACACCTTTACGGATCCATGGGGAGAACCTGCGGATAAAGACATTCCAAACCCGACCATCCGGGTCATGTTTGAAATGGATTATAAGAAGACATCCGTCATCTCATACGGCTTCAATGCCGGGCTCAATAACGCTGAAGAAGGTATCATGGGCAGAGGATTCTCCATCCCGGATATTGACAGAACATATACCCTGATTGTCATCGGTGATGACATCCGGAATATGACCATACAGGGATATGCCACAGGCGGATGGGACAACGAAGAAACAATCGATGCGGGCGTTACTGCCAAACGTTATTCCTCGAATCTGGAAACCGCACTGCATACAGCCGCACACAGCTGGTATCAGGAAATCCAGGAGGATGAAACATGGTTTGATCTGTACTTCTCTCTTCTGAAAGACATGATCCAGGACGTGGAAAACCAGCCGCTTGAGGACATGGAAATCAGTCATGTCAAACGGATCTTCCTTCTGGAAACAAGCATCACAATCCCAGAGGACACACCTGTCACACTGCATGTTTCATATCAGAAGGAAACCGCATATGACTTTGCAGGTATATCCGGCACGGATCCCGATCTGCGTGGAATCCGGATTCTGAATCTGAAAAGTGCCGTTGCCCAGACACAACGTCTGAAACTGATTCATTCCGATGACATCTCCATTCTCCGCCACAATACAGACCCGGATCTTTCCTCCGCTTCCGATCATTTCTATCTGGACATCAAAAAAAGCTGATCAATATGAAATCAGCTTTTTGGTTTCCTCAGTTTTTCAGCGCATTCATCGGAGAAGGAATTCTTCCGCCGCGGTGAATCATGACTTCCGCACTGCCCTTACCTACAGGCATAACCGGACCTTCACCAAGAAGTCCGCCGAACACAAGTCTTTCTCCCGCTTTTCTGCCAATTGCCGGAATCAGACGGCATGCGGTTGTCTTTGAATTGATCATACCGATCGCTGCCTCATCCGCAATAATCGCGGAAATGGTTTCCGCTGTTGTATCACCAGGAATGATGATCATATCCAGCCCGACGGAACATACCGCTGTCATCGCTTCCAGCTTTTCCAGTGTCAGCGCACCTTTTTCCGCAGCCGCGATCATTCCCTCATCCTCAGAAACCGGAATAAACGCACCGGAAAGACCGCCGACGGAAGAGGATGCCATGACACCGCCCTTCTTTACCGCATCATTTAACATGGCCAAAGCCGCTGTCGTACCCGGACCGCCGCATGTTTCGATACCGATTTCCTCAAGAATACGTGCAACGGAGTCACCGATGGCAGGTGTCGGAGCCAGAGACAGGTCAACGATTCCAAACGGAACATCGAGTCTCTTTGCGGCTTCCACACCGACAAGCTGACCCATTCTTGTGACCTTGAATGCTGTTTTCTTGATGATTTCCGCAATCTCGTTCATCGATGCACCGGGACCCGCACTGCGTACAGCCTCCCTGACAACACCAGGTCCGGAAACACCCGTATTAATCACAACATCCGGTTCGGATACACCGTGGAATCCACCCGCCATAAACGGATTGTCCTCAACCGCATTGCAGAAGACAACAAGTTTGGCAGCGCCGAAACACTGGTTGTCCTTTGTCAGTTCCGCAGTCTTTACAATTACTTTACCCATCATGGCTACCGCATCCATATTGATGCCTGCCTTGGTGGATCCGATATTCACGGAAGAACAGACAATGTCCGTAGATGCCAGTGCTTCCGGAATGGATTCAATCAGTGCACGGTCACCAGGTGTCATACCCTTCTGACATAATGCGGAGAAACCACCGATAAAGGAAGCTCCGACAGCCTTGGCTGCACGGTCCAGTGTCTTTGCATATTTTACAGGATCACCGCCGGATACACTGACAAGCATGGAGATTGGTGTTACAGTAATTCTCTGATTGATAATCGGAATACCGTATTCCCCTTCAATTTCCTTTGCGACAGCCACCAGATTCTTTGCCTTTTCCGTAATCTTGTTGTAGATCTTTTCACAGGAACGGTCAATATCACTGTCGGCACAGTCAAGCAGACTGATGCCCATTGTAATGGTACGGATATCCAGGTTTTCCTCCTGAATCATCCGGATCGTTTCAATAATGTTTTCAGATTGATTTGTCCACATGGCAGTCTCCTAGATTGTATGCATGGCATTGAAGATATCTTCCTGCATGACCTGGATCTTCAATCCCTGTTTTGTTCCTTCGGTATCGAATTCCTTCGCCACATCCGGAATACGGAGAGTCTCAGGAATCTCAACAATCATGATCATCGTAAACAGATCCTGCAGGACCTTCTGTGTAACATCCACGATATTGATCATGGAGTCTGCGCATTTCCCTGACACAAATGCCAGGATACCCGGCCGGTCCTTTCCGACTACAGTAATAACAGCTTTCATCTTACTTTTCTCCTTTATCTATTCACCTCTGGCTTCTGCCCGCAGATCATCCAATGACAATCCGCAATAGAACAGTTCCATCTGTAAATCCTCTTTGACTGCCTTCATCGATTCAATCACGGATGCGTCACATCCGGTTGATCCGTTTTCACTCTGGAAGTTGTAGTTACATGTGCTTGACGATGCGGAATCATTCTTCCAGTTGTACACATAGGCAATCGAATATCTTGCGTACGTGAATGTGCAGTTTTCAAAGTCAATCTGATACATCTCGTTGGAATTGAATTCGTTGCGGTATGTACCGTCATCCCTCTTTACATAACCGAGCTGATCAACCACAGCCTTACGGAATATCTCCGTTACGGAAAGATCCGCATTTTCTTCCGATCCTTCCGTGTCAATGTCTTTATAGTTGACATAGGACTGCAGCTTCTGTTCTGTTTCCTCATCCACACGCACTTCTGTCTGATTGATTCCCTCATATGAAACAGAACATGCATATTCTACAGCAACAGGCGTTGACTGGTAACTGACAGATATAACAAATACCGTATTTTCATCAATCACATATCCGTCTTTGACGGAAACCTTCACATCCGCCTTCTTTACAGTATAGTCATCATATTCATTCAGTCCATACACATCATAACGATCCGTGAATATTTCCCCCGCAACATCACTGTTCAGAGTGATTTCATAGATCACACTGCCGTCTTCCTTTTCCTCACCGGTGATACTCTGAATCTGATCCTCACTGAAATCGGCCGGATCAAACGGCACAAGCAGTGTTTCCAGGAAAGAACCGTAATCCATATCCTCGTAATAACAGATATCGTTATAGGAATTGTACATTCTGCCGTCAAGGTAATACCCTTCCATCTCAAACTGTGCACCGTTGGAGTTGACCTCCTGTGTAAAATAAGCAGTCTCTCCATTCTGTTTCAGTGTTCCGTTCAGATCAAAACTGTCCTTTGTATCATCCGGATACTGCATTGTGTAGTGACATTCGACATCCGCATCAAATGACTTCATTTCCTTCAGATTCTCAATGGAACCACGATAGGATTCCATCGGTTCATCCATTGTATCTGTACTGCTCTGTTCAACAGCCTGACATCCGGTACAAAATGCCAGGATGACAGCCAGACCTCCTGTCTTTCTCAACATCCTCATTTTTCTCCTCCCTGACACAATATGACCGGAACCATCGCCTCCACGCTGTTCCCTCCGGCATGATCACCTGCGATCTGTTTATCAGGCATATGATAAACAAGCGAAACATTTCCTTTTCCGACCGCAAGATAATCACCGATGAACTCCGCAAATCTCTCATGCATGGTTTCACCAAACAGTTTCATATCAATGACCTGCTGTGATGTATACAGGTCAAAATCATCTCCGTAAATTCTCCTGAATTCTGTTTCAAACTGTTCACGACATTCCTTCTTTACATAAAAGGCTGCCGTTCTTGGTTCAAGAGAAGGCAGATGCGAGAAACACGATACAAGTTCCGGATGCTCACTCAGATCGGATTTCACGGCATCGATCTGTGAATGATCCGCAACAATCACAACCGCAGTGTCTCCCTTCAGCTTTGGCGCATATTCCGCACACAGATCATTGATCTTTCTTAACATGTTTCCCGCTTTTTGAGAGGAAGGTCCGTTTCTGTGCATGCATGTATCCAAAGCATCCCAGTATGCATATACATAGATCCTGTCTTCGCTGTGATTGATTTCTACGATCTTTCTCCACATATCCTCAAATGTCTGACACGGGTTGTGGGCAGACCATCCCGGCCATACCGTATCCGCCTTTTCCCCGAGTTCGTCTTCGGTAAATACAACAGGCAGTGTTTTCATCGCAAAGTCAGGATAACTTCGATCACTGTACAGGGAACGATTGAAAAACAGAATCACGTTGTCATCCACTTCCCTGAAGTACTGACTCCATCCAAGCCACCCTGTTTCCGAAGACATTCTGCCGGTACGGATGGATGTTGTAGAGGCTGTTGTAGTTGGAGGAAACACAGAAGACACGGATTCCACCATGTGTGAAATCAGAAAGGAATCATCTTTCAGATGGGTGTGAAGAACAGAGGTACCCATGGCATCCACCAGCAGTACGACAACACGCCGGATTCCATGTTCTGACAGCCATTGATCCACAATGGCATCCGTCCCGTGATACGCACGCAGACCACACAGTTTCCGCAGTGAACCACTGACTCTGACTGTTCCGCCATATTCCATTTCCATGCCCTCCTTTGTCCGTCAATGATACCACAGTTATTCTGCTTTCATATGAATTGCGTCTGAAAGAAACGGATTTTCATATAAAAAAAACAGCTGATCACTGATCAGCCGGTACACGAAAGCGATATCTTCCTTTTCCCATTCTTTTCACTGTCTCAATAAGATTCTGATCCAGCAGAATCCGGATCAGTTCAGA
This sequence comes from Bulleidia sp., assembly GCA_051873755.1. Classification (GTDB taxonomy): domain Bacteria; phylum Bacillota_I; class Bacilli_A; order Erysipelotrichales; family Erysipelotrichaceae; genus Bulleidia. Next base: position 39,218 of record JBJEFE010000016.1, read on the forward strand.
TGCACGGGAAGATTTCACCGTTCCCATACTGTTCCATCAGCTGTATCACATGAGACAGTGTTTTCATCTGTACTGCCAGCTTCCCAACCACATCCTGAATATCCGGTTTTTCAACTCCATCGAACAACTGCGGATAGGCATGGAGCGGTTTCTGAGTTCGTTTTTTCTCCATGGAGAAGATTTCTCAAAAACAGTTCCAGATATTCCGTTGTCTCATGAATTCCTTTCTGAAAGTTATTGTAGTTTGCTCTGACGAGCGAATTTCTGAAATACCATGCATTTTCCGCAAAGATATCATTTGTTACATCAAACCCAGGAGTTCGAAGATACCTGATCAGAAATACAGTCGTCGTTCTGGTATTTCCTCCCGAAACACATAGATCTGCCAACAACGCGACATAAACACTGCCAGATAATGAATCATTGCATCATCATTTTCATTTTTTCATGTTTTCTTTTCCCATGTATATATACGGTATTCTGTATTTTCCATGCCGATCAGTGTATGATACAGCACAAAGGAGGAAACATATGAACCCGGATATTGATATCACGGATACCATTCTGCGTACAGAAAGACTGATATTGAGGCCATGGAAAGAAGACGACCTGGAAGATTTTTATACCTATGCAAAGGTTGACGGTGTCGGTCAGATGGCCGGATGGCTTCCACACGAAAACATTGAAGCATCAAAGATCATTCTGGATAAGTTCATCACAGGCAAAAAGACATTTGCCCTGGAATATGAGGGAAAGGTCATCGGTTCCATCGGCATTGAAAAGTATAATGAAACACTTCTTCCGGAACTGAAGGAATACAGAGCCCGTGAACTCGGTTTTGTACTGTCAAAGGATTACTGGGGACAGGGACTGATGCCTGAGGCTGTCAAAGAAGTCATCCGTTACTGTTTTGAACAGCAGAACCTGGATGTTCTGACATGTGGACATTTTCTGGGAAATACACAGTCTGCACGTGTTCAGGAAAAGTGTGGATTCCACCGGTTGAAGGAATACACATACACAACCTGTTATGGAGAAGAACGACCTTCCCGTAAGAATATTCTGTGGAAAACAGAGTGGACGCAGATGCCGTAAGGCATCTTTTTCATGTCAGGATGGCACAAATGATGTGCTGTGCCCAAAAACCATCTTCCATCATTTCCACGGTCTTTGTTTTCCAAACCAGTCATGGCTTCTCCACCAGCGCAGATCACAAGTATCCTCCTGACTGTTTTTCATGAAATGCCGCATCACGGAAAACAGAGCTTTTGCCCTGAAATGACAGCCATGAATCCCGACATTCCGATTGATCTTTTCTGCCAGGATATCTGTTTTTCTCTCGATTTCCTTCATGACTTTCTCAGGTATTTCATCCGGTCTGGAAGCCTGCACAGCAAGTGGAAGACGGTATACCTTTGCGATTCCCCACATGGTCAGACTGTCTGCCATATCATTGACTGTCTTTTTCATACCGCTGCCTGCGGCTGTCGCAACCGCCACTGCCTGTTTATGACTCATTTCCGGCTGCGGACGGTGGAGCATCCACCACATTGCGTAATGATCCAGCAGATTCATCATGGATCCGCTTGGATGGAAGACATACACCGGACTGTCGAGTATGATCAGATCCGCCCATAACAGTGCCTCCGTCACCGGTTTCAGTGATGCATGATGCGGGCAGTGTTCCATCCCCTGATGATAACAGGTGAAACAGCCCGTGCACGGTTCATGGAAATCTTTCGGAAGAAAGAATTCCCGGATTGTACCTCCTGTCTTTTCAGCCAGTTTCCGGCTGACCAGATATGTGCTGCCATGATGATTCTGACCATGTATGATAACCGTATTCATAATATTTCTCCTCAGATCATATCTTAATGGAAAAATGTTCTGCCATATATGCATGAATTCAAGAAAAATATCACAAAAAAAGGACAGTTTTCCAGACTGTCCCTGGATTCAGATGTTATCTGCGATCATTGAAATGGGCATTGGCCATTGCGGCACTGACGGTTTCACTTGAACTTCCCGCATCGATGCACGGATCCTTTTCAACGATCTTCTGTGCACGTCTGACAGCCTGTTCCTTCTGGAACTCCTTTCGAGGCGTACCTTTCTGTGCTTCCCTGACGGTACCCATGACTTCACCGATGGAACCGAATGCGGACAGACTTGCGGCGATGTCATTCGGTACGAATACCTTGGTTGCCTGACCGTCCGCGATATCCTTCATCGCATCAATGGACTTCAGACGTACCATGATTTCCGGATCCAGACCGGCATCGGACAACAGTTTCAGACCGGATGCCTCTGCCTCATAAACCTTGCGGATTGCCTGTGCCTGACCTTCTGCCATGGCGATCTTCGCATCTCTTTCAGCTTCCGCAGCCAGAACCTTGGCTTCCTTGTCGCCCTTTGCACGTGCCACAACAGATTCCTGATGTGCCTGTGCTTCCAGTACGGTCTGTCTTCTTTCACGTTCCGCTCTCATCTGTTTTGTCATGACTTCCTCAATTTCACGAGGCGGTGTGATGTTCTTGACTTCCACTCTTGTGACCTGAATACCCCACTCATCCGTAGCTTCATCCAGAATGACTCTCATCTTGGCATTGATCTGTTCACGGGATGAAAGGGTTTCATCAAGATCCATTTCACCGATGACACTTCTCAATGTTGTGGCGGTCAGATTCTGCAGACCGACTATCGGGTTTTCTACACCGTATGTATACTTCTTCGGATCAAATACTCTTGCGTATACGACAGAGTCAATGTTCATTGTGACGTTATCCTTTGTAATGACAGACTGCGGCGGGAAGTCCAGCACCTGTTCCTTCAGGGAAATACGGCTGGCCACACGGTCAATAAACGGAATCTTGAATCTCAGGCCTGCCTGCCATGTGGTATGGTAGACACCGAGTCTTTCGACAATAAAGCAATGTGCCTGTGGTACGATACGGATGTTTGAGAAAACAATACCGAGTATGGCAAGCACCACAACAGCGATGACAACAAATTTGATGATTTCTCCTAACATAATTCATTTCTCCTCTTCCAGTTGGTGGATTTCGATGTTCTTCCCGAAACATCATTTCCTTAACTGATGAACCAAGTATACTTCAGTTTCATATATGTTCATAGCTCTGTCAATCCGGAATACAGGTCTGTATTCCTCTGTTTTGGAAAAATAACAGTTGAAGCCTTCCGTTCACTTCATATGAAAAAACGGCACATGTCCGGTTTCATTTCGCTCTGCTTCTTCTGACACTCTTCAGTAATCCGATCAGATCCTCGCCCATGAAGAACGATTCATTTGAGAACGGATTGATGACAATTCCCGAGAAGTTGCCTTCATAAAGATCAAGAAGTTTCTCATAGTCAATTAACATCGTGCAGCTGTTGGAATCCGACACAAACGGTTCCCACCTGGATAATGCACTCCAGTCGGTAAAGACGGGAAGAATCTTTTCATCTGCGCGATCCGTACGGCTGACCGATGGTACCGATACATTGGTATCCGGCGGCAGTTTCTCACAGATATTGGCTCTGCCTTCCAGCTGTACCCTTGCCGGAACGATAAACCGTGCGGAAATCACGGATGAAATCAAAGCATCCAGATAGTTTCTGTCATGATAGCACTTTGAAAACGCCATAGACAGCCCAACCACACGTGGATTCTCGGCATTGTTTTCATCGATTTCCTCAAATCCCTGACGGACATCCGACAATACGGAATAAACCGGAACACTCTTCCGCAGGTTCAATACCAGAGTGACGTTTTCCCTGTGATCCGTGGCGGATACAGATGTTCCGTCTTTGAGAATATGTACCACACGGGCACCGATCATATTGCCCTTTGGATCATACACATACAGACGGTCCAGCATCTTCACCCTGCCGTTCAGAATTCCCTCACAATAACACAGCCCCTTCTGGGTTGTACTGCCTGTCACGACAAACACCATCCTGCGGTTCAGATGCCGTGTCCGGCGATTGGAAAGCACAATGATTCTTTCCCTGTCGGGAAACAGGCGGTGATAGTTTTTCCGGTACATCTGTACCGCCAGTACAACCGCAAACACATAACACAGTTCATATAACGCGGCACGTGAATCACTGATATAGCTGTGATTCAACATGTATAACAGTGAATCCATGACCATCATGATCATCGTAAAAAACAGGGTATTTGCTGTCCATCTGGATTTCAGACTCTTTACAGGTACCTCATCATGCATGTGATTTGCGATCGCAATGACACCGATATCAATCATCATGATCACTACCGCAAAAATCATACCATCCATTTCATCATCCAGAACCATGTTCATGGCGATCAAAGCAAAGAAAGCAAAGGAAAAACCGGAGAACACTGCCAGTGCAAGTGCCATAAAGCGCCTGGTATTACGCATGTTGATCAGCCCCTTTCAAATCTTTCAAGTATTGCATCTCTGTTTTTATTGAACAGATAAATGATGACAAACTCCAGCAGGAAAGCAACTGCCACTTCCACATACCTGCCCTGTGCCAGGAAACCTCCCGCAATGCAGTTGAGCACAACCTGAATCCAGGATGAAAGTGAAATGGCATAAAAGAAATCCCTTGTGCGGATTGCCGTGTTTGCGGCAATGTACGGAATGATGCCGTTTGGAATACCCGGAATCATACATGCCATGGCGACCGCAAAAATCGGATCATGACTGTTGAGTGTGCGGATCAGCCACGAATCGGAAAAGGATCTGTCAAAGGCAAAGGAAACGCCTTTACCGAAAATACGCATAACCACAAACACAATCATGTTTCCGGCAACGAAACCTGCCCAGCATAACAGAAATGCCTTCCACCATCCGAAAATCAGCGCTCCCGCCACCTGTACAACAAGACACGGAAACACAATGGATACAATCTGAATCAGACTGAGAAGAAACAGACAGAAATATCCCTGCACACTGGTCTGTGAACTGAGATATGTCATGATCTCATCCTGATCTCCTCTTTGAAGCATACCGACAATCTCCACGATCTGTTTTCCAAACACCGCATATACCAGCAGTCCTGCCAGTACAAGCATGACACAGATCATCAGTAACATCGTCAGTTTTCTGTGTTTCTTATTTTTCTCTTCCATGTTCTCTCCCCTGAACATGACAAGACTATACCACTTTTTCCAGCAGAATATGAAAACATACAACATTTTCACATTTTTGTCTGTATTTCCGAATCATTTTTCCTGCCTCATGATCAACCTTCCTGCGGGTACAGATGATTTACGCATTTTACTCATTTATTTCCATTCAGATCAAAGTAAAGACGATCCCATATTCAGGATCGTCTGATCTGCTTTCAGGCTTTAATGGAAACATCGCCGGAAATGGTTTTTGCCTCAATGCGGTTCTTCCCGGTTACACGTTGTGCACTGCAGCGGCAGTCACCGCTTGTGGACTTCATTGATGCATCAACACCGGCAACCTCACGGACATGAATATCCACATCGCCGGATACGCTTCTGGCGGAACATGACATGAAATCCTCATGGATGTTCAGATCGATATCACCGGATGTTGCGGAGATTTCCATTGTCTCATATCCCATCAGATCCAGGTCGACATCACCGGATGTGGTAGAGGATTTCCACGTACCATGATATCCGAGTGCTCTGACATCCAGATCACCGGAAATGGATGTACACTGTACCGTACGACCGGTAAATGTACCCTCGATATCACCGCTCATCGTAATCAGTGTGATATGGTCCGCAACGATCTTTTCTGCAGTAATATCTCCGCTTTTGGAACGGACGGATACCGTATCAAAATGTTCCGGCAGGGAAATTCTGACAACCCCCTGGGAGAAGAAACCGTGAAACTGTGCTTCCTCCTCAACAACGATCGTATCACCAATCTGATTGTGACGGACATAATCCGGTGCATTCACCGTAATCTCATCCGTATTGGAGGATGTCAGTACGACATCGGATGAGATCACGGATACCTGCACTGTACGGATTTCTCCCTCATTCTCAGATGAAGAAGACTCTTCGGCTTTTACCGGGCGGAATTCCGGCTGTTCTGCCGTGATGGCGGTAATCAGGGTATCAAGATCTCCAAGAGAATCCATGACGGATCTTTCCGCCTCTGTTTCATTCATACCTGCTTTCAGACAGTCTTCAAACCGCTCTGTGCAGTTCTGCAGGATCTCTTTCTGAAGATCCTCTGTTTCTGCACAGGATGGATATTTTGCAAATGTTTTCGTAATATGTTCCGTAATGTATTTCATTTCCTGACCAGCCTTTCTATCATGCTGTAGGACGCTTCCCATTCCTTCAGATTCCTGTCATACAGCTGTTTTCCCTTATCTGTAATGCGATAATATCTTCTTCTGGCACCGCTGTTTTCGTTTCCCCAGTAGGACTCAATATAACCATCCTTCTCAAGTCTGCGGAAAGCAGTATACAGCGTCGCTTCCGAAAGTTCATATTCCCCGTCTGTGATGGTGCGGATATTACGGTTGATTTCATAACCGTAACTGTCCTGCGCATACAGGAAACGGAGGATAATGGTATCCGTATGTCCACGGATCAGATCTGATGATATAGCCATGCGTTTCTCCTTTTCTGTATGATTGTATTCTAAGTTCAATATACCTCATCTGTCAAGGTACTAAAGCGCAGCTTTCCCAATATTGTTTTCGTTGTCGCCCCATCAGGCAATGGTAATGGAATTGACAATCTTTTCGTAAACTGCGGAATAATCCTTTGCCCCGCGTGGTTCATATGTGAAGCTGATGAAGAAGAATCCCTCATTTGCCGGTACCATGTAGAAATCGATATTCGCATCCTCCATGATCGTAGACGCAACTGTTGTGATTCCCTCCACATACAGTCCCGACAGTCCTGCAATTTCCTTTTCTTCTGAAGAAACCACTGCATCACAGTATTCCTTCATCTCATCCGTTTCAATGAATGCCTTCATGGCTTCCACATCACTGTTTCCCTGCACATAATGTACTTCAATGGAATCCTTCTGACCAGGAATCAGATATGTCCATCCATCATCCCTGCTCATACGGCGTGGAGACCATCCGTTTACCATGTCATAGGATACCTCGTGGAATGTCTCTGTCTTGTATTCGACACTTCCGGCATCCACTGTTTCAGAGTACTCTGTTGTCACTCTGGATGCTGTTTCATCCTCCTTTACGGATGAACCGTTGTCAGAGGCTGTGGATGAAGAACACGCAGCCATGGATACCGCCAGTAAACCGGCAGCCACAATCTTTGTAAATCTCATGATCGATACCTCCTCTTTCTGATTGTATTCTAATCCAGATATACCTCATCTGTCAAGGTATATCAAAGATATCAATGCAAAAACAATCGCCGCAGGATTTCTGCAGCGACTGTAAAACAATTACATCTTTTCCGGAGCGGATACACCGATCAGATCCAGTGCATTTTTCATTGTGATCATGGCAGCACTGACAAGTCCGAGTCTCTGGTTTGTCAGTTCAGGATTGGAAGGATCGTTGACACGGCAGGAGTTGTAATAGCTGTGGAACAGTTTTGCCAGGTCATAGCAGTAATTGCAGATACGGTTGACCGCACGCTGTTTTGCGGCATCCTCGACCTTCTTCGGGAATTCGGAAATCTGCTTTGTCAGTTCGATTTCCTTTGGATCCGTCAGAAGATCGTAGTGTTCAACCTGTCTGAATTCAGGTGTTCCTTCCTTGTGGAGAATGTTGAACATTCTTGTATAGGCATACTGTACATAGTAGACAGGGTTGTCATTGTTCTTCTGCTTGGCAAGATCCATATCAAAGTCCATCTGGGTATTGAGTTCCTTGGATACAAAGAACCATCTTGCGGCGTCTACACCGACATCCTCACACAGTTCACGAATCGTGATGGCATTGCCTGTACGCTTGGACATCTTGACTTCCACACCGTTGGATACCATACGAACCATCTGAATCAGATCAACCACAAGGCGATCCGGATCATATCCCAGAGCTTCCATGGCACACTTCATTCTCTTGACATAGGAATGGTGGTCGGAACCCCACAGGTTCACCAGTGTATCAAAACCTCTTTCAAACTTGTATACATGGTTGGCAATATCCGGTGTCAGGTATGTCAGAAGGCCTGTATTCTTCTTCAATACACGATCCTTGTCATCCCCGAACTGTGTGGAACGGAACCATACCGCACCATCCTGTTCAAAGACAAGGTCTCTTGCCTTGAGTTCATCAATCACCTTCTGGATTCTTTCCGCATTGTTCTGATAGAAGAAACGCTCATGCATCCAGGAATCAAAGTGAACACGGAACAGGTCAAGATCCTGACGGATGACATCGAGTTTCATCTCGATTCCTTCATCCTTGAAGTATTCCTCCCAGACACTCTTATCCCTGTTCAGCCACTTATCGCCGTCCTTTTCTCTGATCTTTTCAGCGACTTCGACAATATCATGGGCATGATAACCGGTTTCCGGCAGCGGATAGTCCACGCCATACAGTTCACAGTATCTGCTGTAGATGGATTCCGCCAGCATCTCAATCTGATGACCGGCATCGTTGACATAGTATTCTCTTGTAACGTTATAGCCTGCCGCATCCATGATCCTGCATAATGCATCACCCCAGGCAGCACCTCTTGCATGACCGCAGTGCAGATCACCTGTCGGATTTGCGGATACGAATTCCACAAGCACCTTTTCTCCATTGCCTGTGTCTGACTTTCCGTATTCCGCACCCTTTGCAATGATCGTATTGATCACATCCGTCAGCGCACTGGAAGAAATGACAAAATTGATGAAGCCAGGACCTGCGGAAGTAATTTCAGAAGCTTCGGAAATATTCTTTTTCAGCACCGGAATCAGATCATTGGCAATGTCAATCGGCTTGCGGCGCAGAGTCCTGGCAAGACGCATTGCAATGTTTGTGGAATAGTCACCCATCTTCGGGTCTCTCGGTCTTTCCACCATAACCATATTTTCAGCACATTCCACATCGAAGGCTTCCTGTACGGAAGTGTGGATGGCATGTATCAACTTCTCACTGATGTCACTCATTGTTTTCTTCTCCTGTTAATAATCCGATACCTATTATATCGGAATTCATGCTTTTTTGTTATCGCGTATTGATCTTTGTGCAAGGAAATTTCGAACTTCATCCAGCTGATCCGGATCAAAATACAGCACAGCCGTTTTCCCTCTCAGTTTGAATATCACACATGCCTCTTTTTTGTTCAGTGTAACGGAACCTGCTTTCTCCCATTTTGTCAAAGCACCCATCATTACAATTCCCTCATCACTGAGCCCTGATTTCACCGTATAGTACAGACCGGCACAGATCACAAGCGCGGCTGTCTGCACAATGCGGAATACCGGAGTGTCCTGATATTTGAAGAATCCGATCACGGCCACTACAAGAAACAGTGCCGGTATGATCCACTTGGCACCGATTTTTGTTTCAACTACGATTTTACGGCAGTTTGCATGCCAGTGTATCAGCATCCCGATAATGACCACATCCAGGATGTAAAAGATCAGATCATTCATATTCATATCCGTTATCCTCCGTAAATATGCAAGCCATTATAATCGAAAACAGTGCGAAATAAAAGGAAGTCAACGGATTTGCTTGACTTCCCGTATACACTTTTCAGGCAATGGTAATGGAATTGACAATCTTTTCGTAAACTGCGGAATAATCCTTTGCCCCGCGTGGTTCATATGTGAAGCTGATGAAGAAGAATCCCTCATTTGCCGGTACCATGTAGAAATCGATATTCGCATCCTCCATGATCGTAGACGCAACTGTTGTGATTCCCTCCACATACAGTCCCGACAGTCCTGCAATTTCCTTTTCTTCTGAAGAAACCACTGCATCACAGTATTCCTTCATCTCATCCGTTTCAATGAATGCCTTCATGGCTTCCACATCACTGTTTCCCTGCACATAATGTACTTCAATGGAATCCTTCTGACCAGGAATCAGATATGTCCATCCATCATCCCTGCTCATACGGCGTGGAGACCATCCGTTTACCATGTCATAGGATACCTCGTGGAATGTCTCTGTCTTGTATTCGACACTTCCGGCATCCACTGTTTCAGAGTACTCTGTTGTCACTCTGGATGCTGTTTCATCCTCCTTTACGGATGAACCGTTGTCAGAGGCTGTGGATGAAGAACACGCAGCCATGGATACCGCCAGTAAACCGGCAGCCACAATCTTTGTAAATCTCGTGATCGATACCTTCCTCTCTTATATGCGTACGGTTTGTATTATACTCCGTTTTCATAATATGGAAACATATTTCACCAGATGTTTCTGATTTCGGTACAGAACAGAAGAAAAAGAAAGACAGCCTTCACTGTCTTCCTGAATGTCAGATTTTTTCCGGATCGTATTCCACGGTCTTTCCGTCGTCTGTTGTCTGAATGACACGGGCAACACGGACACTGTTTTCCTTGAGAATCTTTGTCATGGCTTCCACTTCAATTGTACCGGTTGCCTTGACAAAGCACTCCGCGCCTCTTTCCGTGTGATAGACACCGAACGCCTCTACATTGGCATCATTTTCCGCCAGCAGTTCAAACGGACGGATGGCTTCACCAGGTTTATCTTCCATTTCAAGCACAAACTTCGTCCCCTGATGACGCAGGCCAAGCAGTTCAACAAATGTTCTGAAGATGTCCTTTTCCGTGATGATGCCGATGACTCTGTTTTCACTGTCGACCACCGGCAGCACATTGATGGAATGATCCAGCATCATATCCGCTGCCTGTTCCACGAACTTTTCCTCTGTGATTGTGACGACATCACGGATCATGATTTCATCAACACTCATACGGGAAAGCAGATAGTTCAGTTCGTAGATGGACAGGGATGTACGGTTGGAACCTGTGGAATCGGATACGATACCCTCTGTAATCAGGCCCTTGAGTCTGCCGTTTTCATCGACAACAGGCAGACGGTGAAACTGTCCCTTCTGCATCAGATCCAGTGCCTTTGATACGGATGTATCCGGTGTGATCGTAACCGGATTGACGGTCATATGATCTTTAACATACATAATGATTAACCTCCAAGATATGCCTTACGCACTTCTTCACTGGCAGAGAGTTCCTCACCGGTACCTTCCAGTGTGATTTTTCCTGTTTCCAGAACATAGGCACGGTCGGCAATTGCCAATGCCATCTTCGCATTCTGTTCAACCAGCAGGATGGTGGTTCCCTCTCTGTTGATATCTTCAATGATACGGAAGATTTCCTTTACAAGCAATGGGGAAAGTCCCATGGATGGTTCATCCATCAGAAGAATCTTCGGTCTGGACATCAGAGCTCTTGCCATTGCCAGCATCTGCTGTTCACCGCCTGACAGTGTACCTGCCGGCTGTTTCTTACGTTCCAGAAGTCTTGGGAACAGTTCATAGACATGATTCAGATCCTTCTGAATTCCATCCTTGTCCTTTCTTGCATAGGAACCAAGAAGCAGGTTTTCCTCAACGGTCTGCTGGGCGAACACACGTCTTCCTTCCGGAACCTGAGCAAGACCCATGGATACGATCTTGTGATTGGCTGTCTTTGTCAGCTCCACACCATCCAGTTTAATGGAACCGGAAGCCGGTTTGAGCAGTCCGGAGATGGCGTGCATGGTTGTTGTCTTACCGGCACCGTTGGAACCGATCAGTGTGACAATCTCACCGTCACGTACTTCAAAGGAGATTCCCTTGATGGCTTCAATCATGCCATATCTTACATACAGATCCTTGATTTCAAGCATAGTTTCTCTCCTTATTCTCCAATATATGCCTTGATGACTTCCTTATTGGACTGGATTTCAGCCGGAAGTCCCTGGGCAAGCAGCTGACCGAAGTTAAGCACCGTGATTCTTTCACAGATACCCATGACCAGCTTCATGTCGTGTTCGATCAGAAGAACAGAAATATTGAAGTGATCTCTGACCTTTCGGATCATCGCCATCAGTTCTTCTGTTTCCTGCGGGTTCATACCTGCGGCAGGCTCATCCAGAAGCAGCAGCTTCGGATCCGTCGCAAGTGCTCTGGCAATCTCCAGTCTTCTCTGTGCACCATACGGAAGGTTGCCTGCCTCTGTATCCGCATATTTGTCCAGACCGAGAATTCTCAGCAGTTCCATTGCCTTCTCATCGGATTCCTTTTCCTGTTTATAGTAGGAAGGAAGACGGAGAATGGAGGAGAACAGACCATAATGAATGGAGTTGTGCATACCGACCTTGACATTATCCAGTACCGTCAGCTTTGTGAACAGGCGGATGTTCTGGAAGGTACGGGCAATACCTGCGATATTGGCTGTGACAGGATTGAGCTTTGCCATATCCTGGCCACACAGCCTGATTGTTCCGCGGGTTGGCTGATATACCTTTGTCAGCATGTTGAATACGGTTGTCTTACCGGCACCGTTTGGACCGATCAGACCATAGATCTCTCCCTGGTAGATATCCAGGTCCAGATCATTGACGGCTGTCAGACCGCCGAAGTCGATGCCAAGGCCCCTGACTTCAAGAATTTTCTCGCGATTTTCCATAATCAGTCTCCCTTCCGCATCCTACGTTTCAGACCTGATGTAAATGCAATGACTTTTTCGTTGTTTGTAACGATCATCATGACAACCAGGACAATCGCATAGACAAGCATTCTGTAACTGGACAGGAAACGCAGCATTTCCGGCAGCATTACCAGTACCGTTGTCGCAATAACCGTACCGGTCATGTTTCCAAGACCGCCCAGTACGACATAAACCAGAATCAGAATGGATGTGTTGAAGTCAAACTTGGTTGCCGCAACAGAGGAATAGTTCATCATGTACAGCGCACCTGCCGCACCACCCAATGCACTGGATAATACAAATGCCAGTGTCTTTGTGGAAGCGACTTTGATTCCAACGGTTTCCGCCGCGATCTTGTTGTCACGGCATGCCTGGATTGCACGTCCCTCCTTACTGAACATGAGGTTATATACAATCACAAGGGATACAAGAATCAGAATGAAGCCTGCCGTGAAAGTGGAGATCATCTGATTACCGGTAACACCCATCGGCCCGGAAATAATCATTTTTCCCGATTCACCGAGTGAGATGTTGTTTGTAATGAATGCAAAGTGCAGACCTGCCTCATCCATACCGATGTAAAGGTTGTTGATGAGGGACATGATAATCTGTCCGAACGCCAGTGTTACAATCGCCAGATAGTCACCTTCCAGCTTCAGTACCGGAATGGAAATCAGCCATCCGATCACCCCTGCCATAACCGCACCGCAGATGATGCACAGGATCAGACGGATGATATCATTTGGAACAGCACTCATCGTAACCGCATTGACAATCGCTGCCGTAAAACCACCGACGGACATGAAACCGGCCTGGCCAAGATTCAGTTCACCGGAAAATCCGACATTGAGGTTCAGACCGATCGCCGCAACAATGTAGCAGCATACCGGTACAAGCAGAGATGAGATCATACGCGGAACAGAGCCCGCAGCCATCATGGCTGACATGATGACATATAACAGAATAACAATCACAAATGTGATCGTACGGTTTCTTGTTTTTGCGGAAAACAGTGATTTTAATACCTTCATACCATCTGCCTCCTTATACCTTGACACTGATCTTTCTGCCCAGCAGTCCGGTAGGCTTGATCAGAAGAACAACAATCAGAACCATGAATACAATGGCATCAGACAGCTGTGTGGAAATATATGCACGGGAAAGATTTTCCACAACACCAAGTACAAGTCCGCCAAGGAACGCACCCGGAATACTTCCGATACCGCCGAATACGGCTGCCGTGAACGCCTTGATACCAGGCATGGAACCAAGCGTCGGATAAACAGACGGATATGTCGCAACAAGCAGTACCGCCGCTATTGCCGCAAGACCGGAACCGATTGCGAATGTGATGGAAATAATGCGGTTGACATTGATTCCCATCAGAGCTGCAGCTCCCTTATCCTCGGAACACGCTCTCATGGCACGTCCCGTCTTTGTCTTATTGATGAAAAGTGTCAGAACAATCATGATGACAATACATGTAGCGATTGTCAGCAGTGTCAGATACGGAACGGACAGACCACCCAGTTTCAACGATCCGGAAAGAACCGTCGGGAAGATTTTGGTATCTGTTCCCCACATCAGCATAGCGCTGTTCTGCAGGAAATAGGATACACCGATTGCCGTGATCAGAACGGATAAACTGGATGCCTGACGCAATGGCTTATAAGCCAGACGTTCAATGAGAACACCCAGAACAGTACATACAGCAACCGCAAGAAGCACACCAACAAGAACCGGAAGATGATAGGAACTGATGGTAAAAAACGCAACGAATGCGCCGACCATGATGACATCACCATGGGCGAAATTCAACATTTTGGCGATACCGTAGACCATGGAGTACCCCAATGCAACGATCGCATAGACACTACCCAGTCCAAGTCCGCCGATCAGATACGACAGAAATGCCATAAAGCCTCCCCCTTTTATATAAAACACGAAAGAAGGCTGCAATTGATACCTTCAATCAACAGCCTTCAATTTAAGCCTGAAGTTTATTCTGCGCTTACGTATGCGCCGTCCTGGATTACGATTGCCTTAGGAGCCTTGGAAACTTCACCGTTTGCGTTCCATGTAACGCCTGTACCTGTCAGACCGTCAAATGTCATGGAAGTGAACTGTGCCTTGACTGCAGCTGTGATGTCAGCTGTGCTGTCGGAAGGAGTTACACCGGAAGCTTCAAGAGCCTGTGCAATTGCCATAACTGCGTCGTATGCGTCTGCTGCAAACTGAATCGGTGTTTCGCCATATGCATCTTCGTAAGCCTTTACGAACTTGACTGTAGCGTCGTCAGTAGCGTCTGCAGCGAATGGTGTTAACATATAGAGGCCTTCAGCCAGTGTTGTGTCGAAGCCTTTCATTGTCAGAATACCATCCATACCATCACATCCGAAGAAAGATGGTGTATAACCCTGCTTATTTGCTTCAGCGAGAATCTGAGAAGCCGGCTGATAATAGATCGGCAGGAAGACAACGTCTGCACCTGCATCCTTAGCAGCTGTTACATATACGGAGAAGTCTGTTGTTCCGTTTGCGAAACCGCCTTCGTATACGATGTCAAGATTGACCTTTCCAGCTTCTTCCTTGAACTTTGTGTAGATACCTGTGGAGTAGTTGTCATCGTTTCTGTAGATGATGGCTACCTTTGTACCAAGATCAGTATGTTCGGAGATATAATCAGCGGAAGCGACACCCTGGTTCGGATCGGAGAAGCACATCTGGAATACGTTTCCATATGGATCTGTTGCCTTTTCAGCGTTCTGATAGATAACAGCTGTAGAGGATCCGGAAGGTGTGATTGCGAAGACATCATCCTGTACAAACAGTGGAGATAATGCCTGACCGGCACCGGAAGTAACGGCACCAATTGAAATCTGCATACCCCAGTCAGCCAGTGTGTTGTAAGCTGTGATTGCCTTTTCACCGTCAGCCTGGTCATCCTGGAAGTTCAGTTCCAGCTTAACCTTGCCTGCAGCGTTGACATCAGCGACTGCCAGCTTGGCACCATTTTCAACTGCCTTACCATAGATGGCAGCGTCACCTGTTGTAGGTCCTGTACCACCAAGCTTGAATGCGGCATCAGATCCACCTGCGGATGTGGAACCTGCAGAACTGCTGCTTCCTCCACATGCGGCAAGAGATACTGCCATGAGTGCGGCTAAACCGCTCTTCATTACGGAATTTACTTTCATACGTCTTTCCCTCGCTTTTCTTTTTGATTTGTAGTTTCGATTATAACCTTCACAAAAAAGAATGCAACGAAAATTTACTCTTTTTCTAAGTTTATTTCTGAAATCTTTTACATTATTATGAAAATTTTCAGAGATATTTTTATCTCCAGATCCGCAACGTTTTCACATTTAAGATACAATTGTTTTTTATGCAAAGACATCATATTTTCTGATAACCGTACTTTACAGACAAACAGACATCCGTTAAGAACAG
>JBJEFE010000017.1:0-16033 GCA_051873755.1 Bulleidia sp.
GGTGAATATCCTTTCTTTGAAGCGTGATTGAGTGAAGTGCAGTTGAGATCAGCTGTACTTTTTTATTTTCGAATATGACATACGTGTATGTACATGTCATATTATTTCACATACAATTGAAACATGATATCCAATCATCTGAAATATCCTGCGCAGATACGCAAATGCAGAAATATCACAAAAGAAGCTTTGAAACAGAATATATCACAGCCTTATCTGTTCCGTTTTCTCAAGGATAAGAAAAAGGAACTCGGACATGAACTGTTTGTCAGAGACAGTAAGGGACAGATTACCGGCACAACTGCTTTTGGAGATATGTTTTTCTCCTGTCTTGACAGAATTCTGGCAATTGACGAGGAATACCAACGTAAAAAACAGTTTTGAAAGACAGAAGAGTTCTGTTGTGCTTGGAATCCGCCTGTACTGACAAGCCGTCTGATTGATCTGATCATCCGGATCCGGAAAGACAATCCCGATATCAATCTGAAGATTATTTCAGATGATATGGAACATCTGTATACCAGACGGGATGAGGGGATTATGGATATGATGGTGAACTATACATTCAGACAACCGGTTCATGACGTGTGCGTGTTTCAGACGGAAGCCATTGTTCACATTCCGTATGAAAAGACAGAAAACACTGCACTGGAAGAAATAGAATCACATCACAGGAATTGATAAAGAGTATAAAAATACAGACATAATGAATATTGAGTATGTCTGTATATATTACGATATCAGCTCATCAACGAATTTCCCTGTTGACCCCTTTTTTTCATACAAAAAAACAGATGAACGCTCATCTGTTCTGAAGGGTATGCATGATGCCGGAGTCTTTGAAAAAGGCACTCAGGATATCCGCATTGACAGGAAGAATCTCATATTCATCCAGATCCATCGGATCCACAAACCGCAGTTCATACGATGTATGTCCGCACTTCATTTCCGGCATTTCTTCCAGTCTGATGGAGTAGGTCACATGTACAATACGGTAGATATTGCCGTCGGAGAAACATACAATCCGGCTTGGATCATCAAACAGGCGGAACTGTCTGAGACCGCCGCGGTCAAGGTGAATACCGGTTTCCTCCAGTGTTCTTCTTACCGCACAATCCTCAAAGGTTTCCTCGTTGTGCAGATCCCCTGAGACAATGCCCCAGTGGGGACTGTCTTTTCTGTGTTCCAGCAGAATCTTCCCCTCATGCATGATAATGACCGCGGAACCGAATCTGGCTTTGCGGTTTGGCATCGGTGCTTTGGGATCGTGCAGATAATACAGTGCCGGAGGCATATCATTCACCTCTGACTGTCTTCAGAACTTCTGAAAGATCCTGTTTCTCTGATTCGTTGAATACAAACTGACATGCATCGTCACTGCCATAACGCGGGATGATATGGAAGTGGAGATGATCAACACTCTGTCCGGCAGCTTCATTGCAGTTGTTGAGAATATTACAGCCTGCAGCCCCTGTATTGGCAACGATCTGCTTTGCCAGTTTATGAACAGCCTTCATGCATGAAACAACCGTCTGCTCATCTGCCTCCAGTATGTTTTTCACATGCTTTTTCGGCATGACAATCGTATGGCCGTATGTTACCTGTGAAATGTCCAGGATGGCAAGGACCTCATCGTCCTCATATACTTTTGAAGAAGGAATCTTTCCCTCAATGATATCGCAGAAAATACACATATCTGAATTACCTCACTGTTTCTATACGCACAATTATACATCAAAGCAAAGGGATATCCGAAAAAAGAAACAGGAAACCTCCATTCGCACAACGTTTATCTTTCTTCAACGTTCCCTGAATATCAGCTGACCGGAATCGGAGCGTAAATCAGAAAGGATTTACGGATTTCCTGAAAGGAGATGATGGAAGAAGGTGTGTACCAGGTACGCGCACACAAAGACAATGACCTGTGACATTCCGGAATCCGGACAATCCTGTCGCCACCCTGATCTTTGACATGGTAGAGGGAACCTTTACCCAAAACGACGGAACAGTCAGAGTGCGGACAGGCGGCAGGGGAAAACATCTCCTGCCGTTACTGAAAGAAAAACGGCACAGTTGTGAACCGTACCGTTTTATGAAATTCATGTTTACTCGGATGCTGTGCTGTCGTCCTTGATGTTCTGAACAAGGTAGTCCGGATAATCCGCTGCCACGGCATTGTATACTGTGATGTCATAGATGTGGAAACCGTACTTCTTAAAGAAATAGGTTGTCGCATCGGAGCTGACATTGCTTTTGCCGGAGAGTGTTTCGATGACCTGGTCTCTGTAGTTTTCAGGATTGTTGTCATCGACACGGATCAGATAGACCTTGTCTCCGCTTGTGGTCGGGACAAGAGACCAGCCGTCTTCCGGTGTTCCGCCGGTAATAACGGAATGCGCTGTTGAATCCAGGTCCGTATCATCGATTGTGACGAGTTCAGAGTCACCGGAGGATGTGGAGTTGTGTTCAGAAGCTGCTTCCTTTGGAGTTTTGGATCCGTCATTGAGTTCGGATAATGCGGCCTGGGCATCGTCCTTGTTGTCAAATTCAAGCACGGTTGCCATCACCGGTTCATACAGCTTCATGACATCATCCCAGTTCTGTTCAATATACAGTGCCGTCAGTTTTTCCGCCTGCAGGGAAGGAATCAGATTCTTATTGAGATAGTCATCCTCGCTCATGTTGTTCTGTTCAAGGTATGTTGTGAATGTATCACCGTACATGGACTTGTAGGAATCCAGAGTATTCTGGGCGTTGCTCTTCATGTCATCGGTGATTTCAACTTCCTGTTCGGAAATCGCTCTGGTTGCGTTGGAAATGACGGTGGAGGCACCGGATGTGCTGTTCATCAGCTGGAACAGCTTTTCCTTTGTGATCTTTTCCTTGCCCACTGTCATCAGTACGGTGCTGCCGTCCTTCAGATTTGCCTGTGCATCGGAACATCCCGCAAGAGGTGTGACAAGCATAAGGGATGCGAGTAATAAACCTGTGTGTTTCTTCATGGTGTCTCCTCCTTATTCTCCGTCTTCTGTCACATTGAAGTACTTTTCAATGACCTTCTGAACTTCCTCATTGCCGTTGTAGTCAATGCCCAGTTCCTTTGCCTTTGCATAGATCGCAGTGTTTTCCAGCGTTGTGTCGTAATTCTGAACCAGTGCGACGTATGGATCGGCATTCGGGTTGTTTGCCTCAAGTGTTTTGGCAGTGGATGCGGTGCACATGATCTTGAAGTAACCGAAGGAATCGGATCTGACCCATTCGGAAACCTCGCCTTCATTCAGGGCAAGAGATGCCTGCAGGAAGTTTGTGTCAAGTGCGGAAGAGTTTTTGTCAATGACACCCAGGTCACCGCCGTTAGGGGCAGTGGAGGAGTCCTCACTGTTTTCAATCGCAACATCAGCGAAGGATGTGCCGTCCTTCAGAGCAGCGTCAACCTTGTCCATCTTTTCCTTTTCCGCATCTGTCGGTTCAGTACTCGGATTGCTGGAATCATCGAACTTGATGAGAATGTAGCTGACCTGACGGATGGAAAGATCATCGAAGTGTTCCTTTGCATAGTTTGCGGAAACCTGGTTGATCTTCTGCTGTTCGATCAGATATTCCTCCAGATCCGCATACCCTGTGGACTGAAGATCGCTCTTCAGATAGGACTCATAACCGGAGCCGTAGGAAGACTGGTAGCTGGAACGGATGGAATCCGCCTGTGCGGATGCGGTTTCCTTGATGGAAGATGTTGTGGATACGGATGCGTCCGCAACAGCCTTTTTGAAAAGCGTAATCAGATTGGAAGTACCGTTGGACTGGTACAGTTCATCGTAGAACATGGAAGCGGTAGTGTCTTCGCCGTTGATTTCATAGACGACGTCCTCGCCTCCGCTTGTCTTGCCTTTGAGTTTGTCCTTGTTTGTATCATAGATATAGTAGCTGATGATCGCAATGAAAGCGACTGTCAGTAACGCGACAAACCAGTTCTTTTTTAAGAAGTTGCCCATATTTCCTCCTGTTAATAGCCCGTTTATTATATGACAGCTCATTGGAAAATTCAATTTACGACCGTATTATTTACAATCTTCAGCTTCTCTTCACAAACAGTTCCCCGATGGAATCGTTATATAAGACTTTCAGGAAGGTTGTGTGATATAATTTCACGGCAGAAAAGAGGTTAATATCAATGAAATCACTCGTGATCAGAAATCTTCACGTATCTGTTGAAGGAAAAGAAATACTGAAGGGTGTGGACCTGACCGTCAATGAAAACGAGGTTCATGCCTTAATGGGGCCAAACGGCAACGGCAAGTCCACTCTGCTTGCGGCCGTGATGGGCAACCCGAAATACACCGTCACGGAAGGATCCATCACATATGACGGAAAGGATCTTCTGTCCATGCCGGTCAATGAACGTTCCATTGCGGGCATCTTCCTTGCCATGCAGTATCCACAGGAAATTCCTGGTGTAACCAACTCCGACTTCCTGCGTGCCGCCATGAATGCAAGAAGTGAGAAACCGGTACCGTTATTCCGCTTCATCAAAGAGATGGAAAAGACCATCCGTGATCTGAAGATGAAGGAGGACCTTGCCCACCGTTTCCTGAATGAGGGATTCTCCGGCGGTGAGAAGAAGAGAAATGAGATTGTGCAGATGCAGATGCTGAAACCGTCCCTTTCCATGCTGGATGAAATCGACTCCGGTCTTGACGTTGACGCCCTGCATATCGTAGCGGATGCGCTCAACCGCCTCCATGAGGAAAACCACATGGCAATGATCGTCGTATCCCACTATGAGCGTTTCTACCAGCTGATCCGCCCGACATACACGCATGTGCTGGTTGACGGCAGAATCGTGCTGGAAGGGGATGGTGAACTGGCAGACCGGATTGACCGCGAAGGCTATGACTGGATCTACCGTGATTACAATGTGCAGCCTGCCGCTGAAGTAAAACAGAACATACGTTCCAATGCCGGATCCCTTGGTTCCTGTGCGGTACGTGTTGCGACAGAAGACGGAGGCAGATAATGCACACAATTCATGTCAATGAGGATCTTGTACTGACTTCCGGCACATATGAATATGCGATCGAAGCCGACCGTCCGGCTGCGCTGTCCATTACCGCATCGGGAAACTGTGAGGTGTTCATCCGCATCCGGAAAGCTGACAGCCTGAAGGTGCGCACCTTCACATCGGAAGACAGTACCCTTTCCGTTCTGTTCTGGAATGAATGTGAAACACACCTGGATGTGGAGGAAAGCCATGAGGTTCTGGCCAATGCTTCTGTTTCCATTTCCCATGGTGAGATCAACCGTGCCTCCACAACCCGTCATACCTATGTAGCCCTGCGTCAACAGGGTGCACAGGCGGTTGTGTCCAGTGCCTCCTTTGTACAGGATGAGAAACACTATGTGACGGAGGTTGTCAACTATGCGCCGCATACAAACGGAATGATAAAGAATTATGCCGTTGTACTGAAGGACGGAAGACTGAATATTGATGCGGTCGGTAAGATTGTCAAAGGTGCCTGTGGATCTGAATCCCATCAGACATCCCGTGCTCTTTCCTTTGAACCGGGTCAGAACACGACGATCGTACCGGAGCTGCTCATCGATGAAAACGATGTGCAGGCATCCCATGCCATGAGTATGGGAAGTGTGGACCCGGATCATCTGTACTACCTGCAGACTAGAGGTCTTTCGATTCCACAGTGCGTATCCCTGATCGCATCAGGCTATCTGATGCCGATTGTTGAAACGGTCAGTGATGAGAATCTGCGGAATGCACTGAAGGAAGAAATGGAAAGGAAGCTTGCGGAATGACATTTGATGTATATGAAATCCGGAAAGACTTTCCGATGCTCAGAAACAACCCGGATCTGATCTATATGGACAGTGCCGCCACATCTTTGAAACCACAGTGCGTGATTGATGCCGTGACGTCGTTTTATACACACCACACATCCAACGTGCACCGCGGGGATTATGAGATTGCCGCACTGAATGATCGACTGTATGATGGCTGCCGTGAAAAGGTGGCACGCTTTATCAACTGTGATCCGGATGAGGTCATCTATACCCATAATATTTCCCATTCCCTCAACCAGGCTGCCTATGGCCTTGGGTATGATCTGAAGGAAGGGGATGTGATCCTGACATCGATGGCTGAACACGCTTCGGACCTGCTGCCATGGTTCAACCTGCAGAAGGAAAAAGGCGTACGCATTGAATATGTGCCGACGGACAGACAGGCGAATATCTCGGTATCCGATTTTGAAAAAGCCATGCATGATGGGGTGAAGATCATTGCCCTGGCGCATGTGACCAATGTGCTTGGTTCTCTTGTACCGATCAGGGAAATCACAGCCATTGCCCACAGGTATGGTGCGGTTGTGGTTGTGGACGGTGCCCAGTCTGCACCGCATATGAAGGTTGATGTCAAAGACCTTGACGTTGACTTCTACGGTTTTTCCGCCCATAAGATGTGCGGACCATCCGGCGTCGGCATTCTGTATGGAAAGAAAGCGCTGCTGGAAAAGCTGAAGCCGGTCTTTGAAGGCGGGGATATGAATGCCCGTTTCAATAAGGACGGGGAAGTCATTCTCAAGGATGTGCCGGTACGCTTTGAGGCCGGGACACCGAATATTGAAGGGGTCATCGGAACCGGTGCAGCCATCGATTATCTGATGTCCATCGGAATGGATGAGATTGAAAAATATGAAGTGGAACTGCGTGCCTACTTCTGTGAAAAAATGAAACAGCTTGATCATATCGAACTGCTGAACCCGGACAATGAACACGGTCCGATCACATTCAACGTCAAAGGCATCTTTGCCCAGGATGGGGCAGGGGTACTTGCCTCCCGCAACATTGCGGTACGCTCCGGCAACCACTGCGCCAAGATCCTGCATGAAATCACCGGCACTGACCAGAGTATCCGCGCCTCCCTGTATTTCTATAATACAAAGGAGGAAGTGGACCGCTTTGTCGAAGCCGCAAAGGAAATCACACTGGAAAATGCCGTCGGTATTTTCTTCTAGAAAGGACAGATATGGAAAACGACAAGTCTTTATTAACGGATCCGGAAGTGCTCCGTGAACTGATCCTGGATCATTACCAGTATCCGCACAACCACTCCCTGAAGGATGATCCGAAATACCGGAATGTGCACATGGCATCCGACAGCTGTATCGATGATATTACGGTACAGTCCGATATTGAAAACGGCGTCATCAGAGACATCCGTTTTGACGGAACCGCATGCACGATTTCCACCGCATCCACATCCATGATGTCCGACCTGTTGAAGGGAAAGACGGTTGATGAGGCCAAAGCCATCATTCATGAATACATGAACATGGTTGACGGCAGAGACTACAACGCGGATATGCTGGATGAGGCGGTTGCGATGAAAAACGTATACAGACAGGCAAACCGCATCAAATGTGCAACGATCGGCTGGAAGGCCATTGCACAGATGATTGATGAAAGTGAGGCAGAGTAATGGCATCCAATCTTGAAAATGACGTACTTTCCTCACAGGATGATTATAAATACGGCTTCCGTGATGAGAATGTCAAAGCGGTTCTCGACACTGGCAAGGGCCTGAATGAGGAGATTGTCCGTCAGATTTCCGCCTTCAAGCATGAACCGGAATGGATGACGGAATACAGAGTCAGGGCATATCATCAGTTTGAAAAGATGCCGATGCCGAAATGGGGCCCGGATCTTTCCGAAATTGACTTCCAGGACTTCACCTATTATAAAAAGGTATCCAACGAGGCGGAAAAGAGCTGGGATGATGTACCGGATGAAGTCAAGAACACATTTGAAAAGCTCGGCATTCCGGAAGCGGAACGCAAATACCTTGCCGGGGTCACAACCCAGTATGAATCGGAAGCGGTGTACCACAACATGCTCGATGAGCTTGTCAGTAAGGGTGTCATCTTCCTGGATATCGACTCGGGGTTAAAAGAATACCCGGATCTGTTCAGAAAGTATTTCTCGACCATCGTACCGCCTTCCGACAACAAACTTGCGGCACTCAACTCCGCAGTATGGTCCGGCGGTTCCTTCATCTATGTTCCAAAGGGCGTCAAGGTCGACAAACCTCTGCAGTCCTACTTCCGCATCAACTCCGAATCCATGGGACAGTTTGAACGTTCCATCATCATCGTCGATGATGGTGCGGAATGCACATACGTAGAAGGATGTACGGCACCGCAGTATTCCCGTGACTCCATGCACGCCGCAGTGGTGGAAGTGTTTGTCGGAAAGAATGCGAAGTGCCGTTACTCATCGGTACAGAACTGGTCCGGCAATATTCTCAACCTTGTCACAAAGCGCGCAAAAGTCGAAGCCGGCGGAACGATGGAATGGATTGACGGAAACATCGGTTCCCGTATTTCAATGAAATATCCGGCATGTATCCTTGCCGGTGAATACGCAAAAGGACTGTGTGTATCCATTGCGGTCGGTTCAAAGAACCAGTACCAGGATACCGGTGCCAAGATGATTCATCTGGCCCCGCATACAAGCTCCTCCATCGTATCCAAATCCATTTCCAGAAACGGCGGTGTGACCAACTTCCGTGACTGGATTCAGATGGGCTCCAAAGCAGACGGATCCCGTGCCAGGATCGAGTGTGATACCCTGATTCTTGACAACCGTTCCCGCAGTGATACGATCCCGCTGAATAAAAACAGCTGTGATACGGCCATCATTGAACATGAGGCCAAGGTATCCAGGATTTCAGAAGAACAACTGTTCTACCTGATGAGCAGGGGCCTGAGTGAACAGCAGGCAACCGAAATGATCATCATGGGTTTCCTTGAACCGTTCACAAGAGAACTGCCGATGGAATATGCGGTCGAACTCAATCAGCTTCTGAAAATTGACATGTCAGATGCAATCGGATGAGAAGAGTACTTTGAGTATTCTTCTCTTTTTTTAAACAGGAAACTTTCTTTTTACATTTTTCACATTTCTATTTAATGACATATATACCTCTATCCGATATAATGACATACAGAAAGGCTGCTCATGTACGGTATAACCTATCTCATCAATAACACCGCCTGTCTGATTATTCTGGCAATTCTTCTGAGACGGAATCTCAAATCCCTGGATCAGAGTACCGAAGCCAGACTTTTTCAGTCCGTCATGATTGCGGTGATGGCATATGTGTTCATTGACCTTGTGACGGGACTGCAGGAAAATGATCTGTTTGTGATGTCCAGATCCCAGGCGGGACTGCTCAATATTCTGTTCTTCGATTCCAGCTACCTTGTGTCCTATCTTGCCTTCCTGTATGGCGAGTACCGGATCGGCAGCGGCATCTTTCATCACCGTCATGCGATGGTGCTTGTATCGATTCCGTTTCTGGTACTGCTTTTCATGACACCTCTGACTCTGCGGTATCATTTCTTTTTCTACATCGATCACGGCGGCAACTATATCAAGGGTACGTATTACCCGCTTCTGCTTCTTGGAGCGTACGGATATCTTGTGATCATGGGAATCCGCGCCCTGTTCAAAGGCATTCAGAAGAAAAACTATGTCCTGCATGACCGTATCACATCTCTTTCCACCTTTGTCATCTGCCCTCTGATTGCCGGTGCATTGCAGGCAATGTACACCGGTATTTCCATCATCTGCCTTGGCGCCACGATCGCCGTACTGCAGGAATCCCTTTCCCATCAGGACTCCCTGATCACAACCGACAGTCTGACCCGCCTCAACAACCGTACCACCCTTGTACAGTACATGGATCGTCTGCTTTCCCATTTCAATCCGGAAACGGACGGACACATCTATCTTCTGATGATGGACATCGATGACTTCAAAATGATCAATGACACCATGGGACACCTGGAAGGGGACCGGGCACTGATCCAGCTGGCGGAAGTGCTGAAGAAAACCGCTGACAGATACAAATCCCTGATCGCAAGGTATGGCGGAGATGAGTTCTGTGTTCTGCTTCAGGTATCGGATCCGGATGAAAAGGACATGTTCATATCAAATCTGAAGGAATGCCTCAGGGATCCGGACATCGTGGATATGAAATTCAGCCTGGATGTCTCCATCGGGTGTGCAGAATACACCGGTATGATTTATAATATTCCTGACTTCCTTGCGGCTGCGGATGCCTCGTTGTATGAATGCAAGCTCGCACGGAAAAGAAAGCGGATCTGATTGTCTGCATCATTTCCGCCGTACATGGGGGATACAATGATGGAGATCAAAGACTGGACGTATGCGGAATATCCGGCATACAGCGAACAACCGGAAGGGGTTGTGTTCCTTCCGACGACCGGTGATGAGAAAGGCACATACATCTGTTCCAATGTGGAATATGCGGTGATTGACGGTCATCCGCTGCACCTGCAGATCATCACACCTGCCTCAAGAAACACAAACGAGGATATGACACGGTATCCATGCCTTGTGTATGTTCAGGGTTCCGCCTGGTTCAGACAGAACATCAATGCCAAACTCGGCCTGCTGGCAAGGTACAGTGAAAGAGGATATGTGATTGCGGTTGTGGAATACCGTGATTCCTCCATCGCCTCCTTCCCGGCTGTCGCAACAGACACCCGTAACGCCATCCGCTTTATGAAGGTACATGGTGCGGAATACAAAGCGGACATTGAAAACATGTATGTCGGCGGTGACTCTTCCGGAGGCCATGCGGCGATGTTTTCCCAGATCATCGATGACGACGACAAAGACACAAACCTGTTTCAGGGCATCAGCGCAAAGGTGAAAGGCATCATCTCATTCTACGGTGCTTCCAGCATGATGCTTGAAGACGGCATGCCATCCACCCTAAACCACCACCTGCCGGATTCCCCGGAAGGAAAACAGATGGGCGGCGTCAACCTGCGGGAACACCCGGAGCTGTGCAGAGCCATGTCAGTGGAATGCAATGTGGATGAGAATACCGATTTGCCAAAGGTACTCATGTTCCATGGGACAAAGGACCGTACCATCAATCCAAAGGTATCGGTCGTCATTTATCAGAAACTGACTGCCTGTGGAAAAGACGCGAAGCTGTATATGCTGGAAGGCGCTGACCATGGCGGACCTGAATTCTGGAGTGACACCGTCATGGATCTGATTGAAGACTTCATGAAGTAAAAGAGGAAAACAACATGACAATACTGAAACTGAAACCGGCATGCAAGGATTATCTGTGGGGCGGACACCGCCTTGTGGAGGAATACGGCATTGAATATGACGGGGATGTACTTGCGGAAGCCTGGGAACTCTCCTGTCATCCCGATGGACCAAGCATCATTACAAACGGGGAATATGCCGGAAAAACACTGAAGGAATACATTGATGAAAAGGGCATGGAAGTGCTTGGACTGCACTGCCGCAGATTCCGGGAATTCCCGATTCTGACCAAGTTCATCGATGCCCGTGACAATCTGTCCATCCAGGTACACCCGGGCAACAGCTATGCACTGAAAAATGAAGGCCAGTACGGCAAAACCGAAATGTGGTATGTAATGGATGCGGAAGAAGGCGCATTCCTGTACTATGGCTTCAAAAAGGAAATATCCAGGGAGGAGTTTGCGCAGAGAATCCGTGACAATACGATTCTTGAAGTGCTCAATGCCGTGGAGGTGCACAAGGGGGATGTGCTGTTTATTGAATCCGGAACTCTGCACGCCATCGGAAAGGGCCTGTTGATTGCGGAAATCCAGCAGAACTCCAACGTGACATACCGGATCTATGACTACGGCCGTGTCGGAAAAGACGGCAAAAAGCGTGACCTGCATATTGAAAAGGCACTGGCTGTCACAAGCCGTGTGCCATTGATGCGGAGTGGAAAAAGCTATCCGCACATTGCAGACTGCGACTACTTTACGGTAGATAAACTGAATCTTGACGGCAGACTCCTCAACCGCATGCAGGGAAGTGTCCTGCAGGAATCCTTCCTGTCCATCCTGATTCTCGATGGTGAAGGAACGATTTCCTCCCATGGTGAAAAGGTCACATACCGCAAGGGTGACAGTATTCTGATTACCGCAGGCAGCGGGGACTGGCAGATTGAAGGCTCCTGTGATGCCTTACTGACAACCATCCGTGACAAGGCGTCACCGGTACGGGTTGGCGTGAACATCGGAAGCGGTCAGACCCAGATCGGCCTGGTGGATGATCGAAACAGAATCTTTGCGCTGAAGGAATATCCGACGGTCATCTATGAAGGTGCACAGAAGATCATTGAACGTGTCGCTGATGAGATTCTTTCCCTGCTCAATGAAAACGATGTTCCGTTGGATCAGTGCATCGGTGTCGGCGTTGCCGTACCGGGCACGATTGACCGCAGAGAGGGAAAGGTGCTGTATTCCAACAACATTCACTGGGAAAATGTACCGTTAACAGAAATCCTTGGCAGGGTGATTCCATGTCCTGTACGCATCGCAAACAATGCGGACTGTGCAGCCCTTGGTGAGACAGCCGCAGGGGCAGGCAGGGATTACAGTGACCTTGTCATGTTTACACTTGGAAACGGTGTCGGCGGCGGTATTGTCATCAACGGTGAAATCTTTGAGGGCGGCATCATGGGCGGCAGTGAAGTCGGACACATGGTTGTCAGATCCAACGGCAGACCATGCACATGCGGCAGAAAAGGCTGCCTGGAATCCTATGTTTCGGTACATGCGCTGATTCAGGACGCATCCGAAGCACTCAACAGAGATGTTACACTTGATGAGATCTTTGCCCTGAAGGATACACCGGAAATCCGCAAGGTCCTGCATGACTATACGGAAATCCTTGGGACAGGCATCGTGAATATCGTAAACATGTTCCGGCCGCAGATCATCCTGCTGGGAGGACAGATGTCCGACTATGCGGAAGAACTGATTGAACAGCTGACCATGATCATGAAGGACCAGTGTTTCGGCGGTAAATACGGTATGATTCCGGAAATCGCCTGTGCACGCCTTGGTAAGGGTGCTCCGATCATCGGTGCCGCAAATCTGTAATACTTACGCAATACAAAAGGGATCCCCGCGGATCCCTTTGTGTTATTTTCCGATGAAGGTAAAGGAGAAATGGTGCTGATCCGTATCAAGCAGATGTTCATCATGGGTGCGTGCACCCCATGTATTGTCTCCGCCGACACCCATCTGTTTCTCATTGATCATGATGACGGTCTGATATGGTACAGGCAGTTCATCATGGTGGGCTGCGTTTTCCAGCTCATACGGTGTATATGGAAGAACGGAGAATTCACAACATT
Source organism: Bulleidia sp. (assembly GCA_051873755.1). GTDB lineage: Bacteria > Bacillota_I > Bacilli_A > Erysipelotrichales > Erysipelotrichaceae > Bulleidia. The sequence continues at coordinate 13,241 of JBJEFE010000017.1, forward strand.
GTGATGTGAAGGTAAGACTGTGATCACCGCCCGATACCGTAAAGCAGGTCGTACCGGTTCTTGTGCCGCATTCCTGCGGGTACAGATACGGCGTCACATTATCTTTGACTTCATAGCTGTAATGTCCATACACTGCACCTTCATGTCTGTCCAGCGTGTTTTCCTCAGGTCCCTGACCAAGATAATCCACATGGTTCAGATCATCATATGTCCGCAGCAGCGCACCAAAACACGGCATGGCAATATGACCGTCAAATGCCTCCAACAACAGATCCACATTGACACATCCATCCCCATATACCGTATATGTCACATGTAATGGATTGTCAGGCAATGAAGGCAGGATGAAGTCATAACGGATGATGCCGTGATCTTCATTCTTCTCATATCCTCTGTATGTGCACTTTGCGTACAGGGAATTGACAAGCCAGCTGCCATAACGGAATCCATATCCGTTTTCCACATCGTTGTTTACCGCTGCACGGAAGAAGTTCGGACGCAGTGGAACACGGATGAATTCATGCCCGTTGACGGTATAGCTGACAGGACCTTTCTGTTTGGAGAAGATGATCCGGAATGCCTCATTGCCCATACCGACATTCAGAAAATCCTCGCTGTATGAAAGCACGCCTGTATGTACCGTTTCCTCTGGTACAGATGCATACATATACTGTTCATGTGCGATTTCAAGATCGCCTTCATACATGCGTACATTTACACAGCAGTGACCATTATGTGTTTCATGTCCAAACGGATTGGCAATGGAAACAGATTCATCCGGTGCACATTGAACCACCGTGCCTGTTTTCCTGAGGGTATCTCCGTCACATGCATATTCAATGACAACCCTGAATGCGTTCAGATCCGTAAACCGGTAACGGTTGGTAAAGGTAATGGTGTCAGAGGTAATCTCAATCCGTACATTCTGATAACAGTATCGGACCTCCTGCATCTTCGGTGTGATTGTGCGGTCCGCAAACAGAAGTCCGTTGCCGCAGAAATCATAGTCACTTGGACGTTCATGGAAATCACCGCCGTAACACAGTTTTCCATCATGCCATAAAGCCTGATCCACAAAGTCCCAGATAAAGCCGCCCATGAAGTTCGGATACCGTTCAATCAGATCGGTATAGTCTTTCAGAGCACCGTTGGAATTTCCCATCGCATGGGCATATTCACACAGTACATACGGCTTATCGGTATGTGTTTCCAGATATTCCGCAATCTCCTTTGCCGGCGTATACATACTGGAAGTCACATCGGTTGTTTCAGGATATCTTGGATCCCACCAGACGCCCTCATAGTGTACAGGACGGTATGGATCCATCTTATGCATCAGCTGTGACATGGCAAGAATATTCGATCCGCCCCAGCTTTCATTTCCACAGGACCACATGAAGATGGAAGGGTGGTTGTAATCACGCATGACCATGGAATTGACACGATCCAGTACATTTGCCTTCCATTGCGGGAAGTCATCTGGAATGATATGATCCGGATCAAACTGTTCACTCCATGTACCATGTGTTTCCATGTCTGTTTCATCAATGACATACAGACCGATCTCATCGCACAGATCATACAGATATGTACTGTTTGGATAATGGCTGGTACGTACCGCATTGATGTTGTTTTCCTTCATGATCAACAGATCCGATCGTGTCATCTGTTCTGTCATGACTCTGCCGTGTTCAGCACAGAACTCATGCCGGTTGACACCGTGAATGATCAGTCTGCGGTTGTTGAAATACAGGATTCCATCCCTGATTTCCACTTTCCGCAAACCGGTTTTCACTACGACTGCCTCCATGATTTCCGCATTGCGGCGCACCACAACCTTCACTTCATACAAGTTTGGATGTTCCGCAGACCAGAGATCCGGATGATCAACGGTAAAGGTGATATCCTCACCATTTCCGACCTCTGTTTCAATCACTCTGCCACTGCGCACAAGTGTGTATTCCAGCTCACCGTTTCCGATCAGTTCTGTTCTGACATGGATTGTGCCGACACTGAGATCCTCATTCAGTGTACCTGTGATCTGAATATCGTTGATATGAACGGAAGGAATTTCCTCCAGTTTCACATCCCTGAAAATACCGGAGAAACGCCAGAAATCCTGATCCTCCAGCCAGCTGCCTGACGTAAAGCGGTATACATTGACCGCAATTCTGTTTGTGCCGTTCACCAGTGCTTCACTGACATCAAAGGCGGAAGGGGTAAAGCTGTCTTCACTGTAACCGATGAATGTACCGTTCACCCACAGGGCAGCACCGGATTCCACACCGTCAAAGACAATGCGGTATGACGATCCTTCCTTCTTTTCCAATTCCACATCCCGGATATATGTACCGACCGGATTGAAGTGCGGCAGATCGCCAGGAAGAATCTGTTCTCTTCCCGACCATGGATAGATCTGATTGACATACATCGGTGTCCCATAGCCGCATAACTGCATATGGGCAGGTACCGGAATGGTTTCCCACTGTGTACAGTCAAAGTCCTTTTCGACTGCCTTCATGTCCACATCTTCGACATGTTCGACATATCTGAATTTCCATTGTCCATTCAGTACTGTCACAAAGGATGATACCCCGGCCTTCATTTCCTCTACACTGCGGTAATACGGATGTGAGGAATGGGCAGGGAGGCGGTTTACCTGAAAGACTTCCGGGTCTTTCAGCCAGTCATGATTCATTTTCATCTTAAAAAACTCCTTATTGCATTTCCGTTACTTCCATTCTAGCATGAATTCATGGAAAAAGAGGAAGCACGGAAAAAAGGATTACAGGC
>JBJEFE010000018.1:0-15925 GCA_051873755.1 Bulleidia sp.
TACCGTTTGTTTTGAATTGTACCTGAAAAAGATCACAAAACGTGATTTTCTGACGAAAAAAACAGAACATGGTCAGCCCATGTTCTGTCGGTTTCAGAAATATACAGATGCTTTGTGTCAGTCTGTCAGGCCAACAGGTTCCTCATCATCCTCTTTGCGCAGTCTGCCCTGCAGGAAATGTTTTCGACAAAGGGCAATATAATCATCGTTTGCGCCAAGCATGACCTGTGCTCCAACTCTGACAATTCCGTGTTCATTATATCGTGCATTGCATGTGGCCTTTTTCCCGCACCAGCATACCGTCTTGATTTCCCTGATCTCATCACAGATCTCCAGAATTCTCTGACTGCCCTCAAACAGGTGTAACTGGAAGTCGGAACGCAGTCCGTAGCACATCACCGGTACATTCAGGTCATCCACGATATGCGCAAGAAAGTCAACCTGTTCCTTTTTCGCAAACTGGATCTCATCCACAATCACGGCATCATATCCCATCAGTGCCGCATCATCCATGCCACAGACATCCGACAACAGCACACATTCCCTGCTTAACCCGATACGGGAACGGATGATATTCGCTCCGTCTCTTGTATCGATATTTGTTTTGGCAAGAAGAACCTTCTGTCCTCTTTCCCGATAATTGTATTCCGCCATCAGTGCATTGGCGGATTTGGAGCTTCCCATCGCTCCGTAGTAATAATACAGTTTTGCCATACAGTTTCCCTCAGTTCTTTATTTTATTTCATCGCGCTCTGTTTGAAAACAAGAATCCTGTCAATATGATCACACTTTCGTGCCCGGTATGCATAGGCAGCGGATTCAAAACAGATATACAGGTCATTGCCGTCCAGACTGGCTTCCTCTGCCATTGGCGGCAGTTTGGCATTGATCACAGCATTGTTATCTGTCAGATCCAGTGTACCGATATCATCGGATGTCTGATCAAACATCAGCAGTCTGCTTGGATTGGAGGAGCCATAGGAGCGCAGGATCACCGTATGTGTGTCATTGCGTGCATAGCCCTGCATCCCTCCGTTAATGACTTCCTTCATCACCGGCATGATTACCGTATCCGGCTCACTGTCTTTCTGTTTGTCCACATTCGGATATACGATCAGACTTCCATCATCCGAAATATCAAATCTCTGCACGGTAAATTCAGAACGGATATCCCTGTTGAAATACCCGATGTACAGACAGTTGTCATAACATGTCATAAACGAAGCACGTTTCTGTGTCTTAACCGGATAATTTGCGGTAAACACAATCGGCTGTCCGCTGCTGAAGTCATATTCCTCCATCGCCTGCAGTGTAAAGCCTCTGACATAGGCATAGCCTGACGCATCATCATGGCAACACACCCATACCATGTCATGGTTGTCATCGATGGCAACCGAACCGACATGCGATTTGTCAAACAGTACAATGGTCTTCAGGTATTCGCCGCTGTTTCGATCCACCACAAAGATCACGGAGTGATGTCTGCCGGTATTACAGAAGGCGGAAATGAGAATATATCTGTCATTGAGGGTAATGCCCTGGGGTGTCATGCTTGTGCATACATCCGGTCCGGCACTGTCGTTTTCATAATCACGCAGTGACAGCGCTGCCTTCAGCCCCGGTATGACAATGCTGTCTTTGACCACCTGGTCCAGATCATAATGATCGGAAAGGTATGTATACTTTTCCAGTACTTCTCTGATCTGTTGGTCGGTATAGATTGCGGTCTGGGTCGTATCTGTTTCAAAGGTCAGCGGTTCATGGGTATCATGGAAGTCATAGGCAATCCACTTCCAGCCATCAAACATGTAATACCAGCTCAACACACCGGAAATGACAATCGCAATGACAATCAACAGTAATGTAAATCTTTTATGGAATGCATTTGAAATCATGGTTAACATTGTACAACAAACCACATCAATTCGAAACGGGAATTACTCAGACTGAAAATCAATCGTAAAACTTCTGTAATCATTGCCGGCCTGTTTCAGCACATTGCGTAAGTATGAACAGGTTGCCTCATCCGTTTCCTTCCATTGTGCAAGCAGTGTTTCATCATTCTGGATCAACGTCAGATTCCCGCTGAAATACGCCAGATAGATATTTCTGTACCACTCCATCATCGGTTCATCACTGCCTGTATTCAGTTTTCTGTTTCGATTACTGTCCAGAAAGAATTCCTGTGCATATGTTATGAAATCATCGTAAACAGGATCGTTGAGACTGTGTCTTTGACTGTATGCCTGCATATCCACACTTTGTGTATGGTATGACACACCTTTGTCTGTCACTTCCATGACGCCGTACTGAATCGGGGCAACAACAAGAGAAGACGTGTCACATTCCAGCAGATTCCCTTCCTGTGTCTGATGCTGGAAATGTAGGTGTCCTGCCAGATTCAGCTGTACATTGAATTTCTCATATAAATCCGTTACGGCATCCCGCTGTTCAATCACAAATCCGGTTTTGAAATTACTCTGCTGCAACAGATTCTGATGGGTAAAGGAAATGACATGGATCCTGTGTTCCTGTGCCTGTTTCAGGACATCATTCAGCCATTGCAGAGTGGTGTCTGATACATGGTTAACCTCATCTGTGGCATTGACATCAAGAAACAGAAACCATGTATCGGAATTCACCTTACTGATATAACTGAAGGATTCCGTGTCTTTGTACAGTGCCTGCTCATATCCAAACGGACTGTACATCTGTCTGAAATCATCTTTTGAGATCGAGGATGTAAACTCCTGATGATCATCGACATAGGCTCTTGCATACATGTTTTCAATGTCATGGTTGCCGGGAATGATGTTTACGGTAATTCCATGACTTTCTACCGTTTCAAACATGTTTATAAGATCATTGTGTGAGGCCCGTTCGCCATTGAATGTCAGATCCCCTGTTAATACAAGCACATCCGGTTTCGTATCGATCACTTCTTCGATGAAGGCATTGACAATCTGTGTACCGTACTTCATGTATTTACCATCCGAGCCGGTATTCACCTTTTCAAAGGCAGGACCTTTGTCATTGATGGAATCGGAAATGTAATGCAGATCTGTGGCAACCATCACTTTCAGAGTTTTCTGTTTCATACAGCCTGACAGATTCAGACAGAGGATGGCAGATGCCGATATGTACAACCAGGGTTTTCTCATGGTTTTATGATATACACTCTGAGGGGTGAACACAAGCGTCAATCATATTCCGCAAGCATCAGAACATCACCTTCCATGATCACGGTATTTCCATCCGGTATGATCATATTCTCATCACGATGGATCATCATGATCAGAGTATGATCGGGAAAGCGGATGTTCTTCAATGCACACTGTGCCCAGGCATCATGATGCAGAACAGTGATCTCACGGATGCGCAGATCAGCGTTTTCGACAAACTGACGTCCTGACAGTACAACCAGATCTCCTGTTTCAAGTTCCGTATCGCCATGACAGGAAATCGTTTTTCTGCCGCGTATGATCAGGACAATCAGGAAATCATCCGGCAGTTTCAGTTCACGGATCATATGATGATTCCATGGGTGTGTTTCATGAATATGTGTTTTGATAAACGAAATCATGTCATTTTCACGGAGTTCATTGAAACTGTAAACCGGATTTCCATGATCAATCATACCAAGTCTCTGTGCGGCTTTCGGAAGAAATGTTCCCTGTAAGGCAATGGAAATCAGTACAACACAGAAAACAACATTGAACAGATTGAAGGAAAGCGGCACATCGTAAAGAACAGCCATGATGGAAAAAACAATGGATGCGGCACCGCGCAGTCCCGCAAAACTGATCAGACCGATCTGCGGCAGTGATACACGGAATGGAAACAGACAGAGGATTGTGGAAAGAGGTCTGGCAATCAGGGTCAGTACAGCCATGACCGCAAGTGCCATAGGGAGGCTGTGTGGAAGCTGTGAAGGTGTACATAACAGGCCAAGCAGGAAGAAAATCACCATCTGTGCAATGGATGAAAGCGTATCAAAGAAACTGATATGATAGCGCAGATTGGAAAGTCCGGCATTCCCGATGGTGATTCCGAACAGATAAACCGCAAGATATCCGTTTCCCTGCAGCACCCTGGTGAATGCAAAGACAAGCAGAACCTCCGCAAGCATGAATATGATCTGTCCATCCTTTGGAATCATGTCCTGCTTCATCAGCCTGATCGTCAGTATTGAAACTGACAGGCTTACAACAGCAGCGGATACAAACTGACTGAAAATCATTGAAACGGCATTGATCTGACCTCCCATCATCCATGTACACAGGAACATCGTCATCATATATGACATCGGATCATTGGCACCGGATTCGATTTCAAGAAGACTTCCGGTATTGTTTTTCAGATTCAGTTTTTCACGTTTGAGAATACCGAAAACACTCGCCGCATCCGTGGATGACAGCACCGCCCCAATCAGGATACTTTCCTGAAACGGCAGTCCAACCACAAGATGCAGAACAGCCCCTGTGATCAAAGCTGTGAACAGTGTTCCAAAACACGCAAGAATTCCAGCCTGAACAATGACAGGCCGGGCGGATTTCAGATTCGTGTCAAACCCGCCGTAAAACATGATGAAAATCAGAGAAACAGAACAGACGATATCCGTGAATGCATAATTGTCAAACGGTATCCTGAAAATCCCGTTTTCTCCAAACAGCATACCGACAAACAGAAACAGAAGTAATGACGGTACAGGCAGACGTTTCGCTGCTTTCGATACCGCAATACAGACAAGCAGTACCACACTGCTGAAAAGAAGAATGATATCCAATCGTTTTTACCTCCTGGCCTCATCTTATCAGAAAACAGAAGAAAACCGGAAAATACAATCCATGATTCAGAGAAGATAAAAAGGTGTATGCATACGCATACGCCTCAAACAGCAGGATTGGATCTTCTTTCCCAGCCTTTGAACAGATGCCGCAGCACCATCAGGGATACAATGGAAAGAATGAATTCCGCACAGAACTGGGCATAACCAAGTCCGTATAACGGCCATACGGCATTGAGAATAAACAGGAACGGGATTTCCAGAATGATCTTTCTGGCAATCGCAAACAGCAGTGACATTCTGCCATAGCCGGTTGCCTGGAATACACCGACACCGACAAAATCCATACCAAGAAACGGCATTGCCAGGGCAAACCCGCGCAGTAAAACCGAACCGATGGCGACGACTTCACTGTTTTCAATAAACAGGGATACAAGGAAACGGGACTGGGTCACATAGAAGATCATGACCGCAAACAGAGCACCGCCTGTCAGCTTCAGTGTCTTGAATACCGCCTCCTTCATACGACTGATATTGCCGGAGGCATAGTTGTACGATACCAGCGGCATGACACCCTGACTCATACCCATCACAAGTCCGAAACAGATATTGCTTAAGCGGTACGAAATACCGATAGCTGCGACGGCAGTAGCCCCAAAGGCGGCCGCAAAATTGTTCAGAATGGTCTGTCCCACCACATTTAACATATTCTGAATGGAGGCAGGCACACCAACACCCGCAATCCCGCCAAGGATGTAGGAGTTGAAGGTAATCCGTTTTGGATTAAGGGAAACAATTGTTCTGCCTCTTTTGCGGATCAGCACAAGGTACAGGAAGTACGCAAAGGCAACACAGTTGGAAATGAATGTCGCAAGTCCTGCCCCCTCAACACCCATGCCGAGAAACTGCGGCAGTACGAAGAACGGGTCAAGGATAATATTGAGTACACATCCGGAAATGGTTCCGATGGAAGCACGCAGGGCATCCCCTTCACTTTTGATCATATATCCCATGACAACATTCATGATCGAAGGCAGGGCACCGACATTAACCGCCCAGAACATGTAGCGGTAACTTGCGTCAAAGGTTGTTTCGTCCGCACCAAGAATATGCAGGATCTGTGTCTTGAATACAAAACACAGAATGGTAAAGCAGATGGCGGAAATCACACCAAGGTAAAAGCCGGTGGCACTTGCTTTTCTGGCATCCTCCTCACGTTTGGCCCCAAGACATCTTGACATCAGAGAAGAGGTACCGACCCCAAAAAGGTTGTTAATGGCGTTAAACAGAAGTAACAGCACTGAAATCAGTGTGACAGCGGAAGTCTGTACCGGATCATTCAGAAGTCCGACAAAGAAGGTATCCGCAAGGTTGTAGATAATCATGACCAGTGATCCGACAATATTCGGAATAACCAGCTGGATAATGGCCTTGTTCAAAGGCATTGTTTCAAACAGTTCTTTTTTCTTGTCCATGTGCGTATTATATTCTTCTGTCCGAATGAAATCCATGATTCATGTTAAAAAAATGTTAGTGTTTCATGAAATGAAACAGATCCGGATCATTCGATCATCATCGCAATGATTTCCTGGTTGGTGGATTCCATGCCTTTTTTCCCAAGTCTGCCGATATTGGAAATGGTATTTTCAATGCCTTTGACAATGATGCCGTCGCCTCCATAAAACTGCTGTCCCTCCATGTACATCTGATACCCGAAGATTCCGGCATCCACACTCTGTGCGATCTTGGCTGCACAGCTTGCCTTTGCACCATCACAGATCATACCGGAAGTCACAGCCAGGGCGTTAACCATCGTATGCACAATGCCCTCATAATCGCTTCCAAGCACATAGGCAATGCCCGCACCGGCTCCCGCACCTGCCGATACCGCACCGCAGAAGGCAGACAGTGTACCGATACCGGTCTTTTCGTGGATCGCCGCAAGATTGGATAACACCAGGGCACGGTACAGTGTTTCTTCTGAAACATTGTACTCCCTTGCATACACATACACCGGCACACTGCATGTAATTCCCTGGTTTCCGCTTCCGGAATTGATGATGACCGGAAGTTCACATCCGTTCATCCGTGCATCACTGGCGGCTGCCGCATAGGCCTTTGCCTTTGTCTGCACACTGTTTTCGTTGTGCTTCAACAGCACCTTTCCGATATTGGCACCGTAGTTCTTTTCCAGTCCTTCCTGTGCAATTGCCATGTTGTATACAATCTGTCTGTGCAGTACTTCCCTGACATCGTCAATGTCCACACACATCGCAAAGTCATAAATGTCCTTCATGTTCAGAACTGAGTGATCGGTTTTCTGTTCTGTTTTCACTTCAGCTCTGTTTTCATACACCACTCTGTCATCCACACACATTGTGACAATATTGGTATGGGTGTCAGTAATCCGTACCGATGCACTGTGTTCTTCTCTGTACAGTGTGACTATCAGATCAAATACATGTCCTTCATTCAGAAATTCCTCTTTGAATACCGCTGTTTTGAGAAACTGTTCAATAGCACACTTCTGTGTTTCACACACATCACTGATCACTTCCAGCTGTCGATCCGGATCACCGGCAATGATACCGCTGGCTGCGGCTGCGGACATGCCTTTAAGATGATGGGTATTCGGTACAATGACGCTTTTGACGTTTTTGATGATACTGCCGCTGGCCTGAATCACAACGGTATCCGGTAACTGTCCCAGCAGCTGTGCGGCTTTGCTTGATGCATAGGCAATGGCAATCGGTTCCGTGCATCCCATAGCCGGAACAAGTTCCTCTTTGAGAATGGAAAGGTATTGCGTATATTTCAGATCATCCTTTTTCATATTGTTTTCCTCGACTATACCTGTATTGTACATGATACAATTGTTTCGGAATATCGAATCATTGTGAATGAATGGAAATGCATGAACTCAGAACATAAATCACAGTGGTGGAACAGAAAAGCCTTACGGCAGCGGCAGTGGGGCCTGGCATGTCAGAGCGACGGTATCGGTGCACATTCATAACCTCTAACAGGAACCCGGATATATGTTGTTAATACGAAACGGCAGAACTGTTGTACTGACAGCGAAAAGTGAAAAAACGTATAAAAAGGGCAGACCCCTGCCATACAGCCATGTTCAGCTTATTCACAGCAGGAAACACTATCTGATACTCCCCATGGCTGAAATCACAAGGGTTCTGATTCTCTACAAGGAGTCACTGCTGGCCTGGTTCACTCAGATCAGATCCACAGTTTTGTGACTTTGGTTACGCCCTGATGTGCATTTGCGGATATCCTGTTACGCCGTTGTATCACGACGCGGACAGTTCTACTGCCATTCAGTATATTTTCCATATCAGCTGATATACCACTTCAGGTGATTGTTTTCTTTTAATCCTTTGATTCATAAACTGGAAACACACGATATTGATCCTGCGATACTCGTGGATCCACCGATTCATGATCATAGAATGAAAACAGTATTCCTTCGTGAGGAACAGGTTCATTTTGTACATCATAAGGACTAAGCCATGCCATGTATCCCAAAGCCAAACACTTGTACAGCTGCCTCTGATTCTGACCGAGGCAAATGCCTCATACAGGGAGAATCCGGATGAAATCCCTGCCGTATATGACATTCATGTACAGCCGATGATTGAAACACAGAATACACACTGTATTTCCACTCTGATGGATGATGTGGTGAAACACAGATGCACAACGGTACATTTTTGACCTTTGACATCCCGGAAATCCGGATTTCCATGTACCGGCACAAAGTACTTTGCCCCCGCTGATGCAGGAATACGAAAAAACAGGCAGTTGAATGCCTGTAAGATCAGTCGATACGGTGAATATGATCTTCCCTGTAATGACTGTTTCCATCCATGGTATGAACCGGATGACCGATGTAGATGATGTTCAGCGGAAACAGGGATTCTGAAATTCCCAGTAAACGACGTACATTGTTTACCGGCTCACTCTGCGGCCATACACCGCACCATACTGCGCCAAGTCCCTGATCCACTGCCGACAGCAGAATGTTCTCCGTGGCTGCACTGCAGTCCTGAATCCAGTACGCACTGGCTGTCTCCGGTGCGTTTTCTGTTTTCTTCCCGCATACCGTAATGGCAAGCGGTGCGCTGATCCCGGAATACGGTGTTGCCTGTTTCAGCTGTTCCAGGATTGTCGGATTTGTGACAACGTAGAACTCCCATGGCTGAAAGTTGCAGGCGGAAGGGCCTGACATCGCCGCATGAAGCAGGATATCAATATCTGCCTCACTGACGGCTTCCTGTGTAAACTGTCTGACGCTTCTGCGTCTGTTCAATACTTTCTGAAATTCCATACATTTCCCCTCTTATTTCTTTCGTGTGTATCGCTTCAGTCGAAACGGAATGGACGCATTCTGCCACGGTCCTGTTTCAACCGTAAATCTGTTTTCATCAATCAGTGGAAACCATGTATCCCCGTCTTCCACAATCACATCGATTTCACTGATGAAGATCTCATCACAAAGGTCCATCGCACTGTGGTACAGCGTACTTCCGCCGATGATCCAGATGTCCCTGTCGGGATCGCAGCACGCCAGGGCTTCACTCAGGGTGTGCACCGTTATGCAGTTGTGTTCCCTGATTTCCACGGTATTGGATATGACAATGTTCATCCTTTCAGGCAATGGTTTTCCGATACTCTGATATGTTTTTCTGCCCATGATCACGGTACTGCCACTGGTCAGTCTGCGAAACTGTGCAAGCTCCTGTTTGATCATCCAGGGCATCGATCCGTTTTTCCCGATGACATTGTTTTTCGATACCGCCGCAATCATCCGGATCATAGTACTGTCACCTCATGTCCGCTGACTGCTTCAAAGTGATATCTGACAATGCCCGCATCAATGTTGGAATACGGTCCTTTCAGGATTTTCAGGTATGCCTGATCTTCCTGATACACAAACCTGAACTTCTGCTGGTTGTTGGCAGTCGGTGCATACATGGCAGCTTCCACACCATCAAGAAACCACTGCGGAACCGGTCCACTGCTTTCATACAGCTGTTCCATCGGTTTTGACCTGTGTGGTTTCCCTTCGTTCAGTCCATAACCGATCGCAATCAGGGCAATACATGTTTTTCCTTCCGGGATGAGTGCGGTTGTCTTTCCCTTTGTCAAAGCCACCCAGCATGTATGCAGTCCGATTTCCTGTGCTTTCAATACCGCCTGCTGGCCATAATACCCGCAAAGCAGTTCCCCTGTTTTGCCTTTTGGACCAACTGCAGCCAATACATTCCGACAGCCGTGAAACCCGCCGGCTCTGGCAAATATTCCGTTCATACTGTCGTCCATCAGAAGCTGGATCTGAAGTCCGGATTGGGCATTGATCTGATCAATGCATGCCTGCATCTTCTGTTGATCCTGCTGTGTCAGAACCCTTCCGTCATACTGACGTACGGAATGTCGGTTTCGTATGACTTCCATCAGTTCCATATATGTTCCTCCTGCTTACGTATTTCCTCTTCGATCTGTTGAATCCGATCATCATGGCAGAAATACAATCTGTATGCAGTGTTGTAATATCCGCTTTGACAACCGTAATCCCTGATTTCATATCATTTCCCTGTTTCCTTTACAGCATATCCGTATCATAAAACAATTTCCAGTCGGAATACGGGAAATCATGTGTTTTCTCATACTCTTTCCGGAAATCATTTTCAGATGTTTCAATCTCTGTAATCATTCTGAAAACGGTTGGGATCCAGGGCGATCATGACAATAACCATGGCTGCGATATTGATGAGAATGCCGACAAACAGAATCATGCGATGCGGCATCGTTTCCATCATGAAACCGCCAAGGAAATTCGATAACATCGGACAGATTCCTGCCGTGGCAATGCCCATCAATGACTGCCCTTTGACAATATCCTTCTTTCCGATGATCGAATACACATAATAGACTGCGGATACCTGGTAGAAACCGGACATCAGAATATGGGTGATATTCAGGAAAATCCAGAATGTGATGTCATGGGCGATAAAAAACAGAATCGATTTGAGCACACCGCCCGCCATCGCAATCATCAGCATCTTTCCCGCACCGATCCTTGCCATGATATTGGATCCGAACATCACTGCCGGGATTTCAGAAAACGCCATCACAAACAGGGTTGTGCCGACATCGGCTGTTGTACCGCCAAGGTCTTTGATGAAATAGATCATGTATGTACCAAGCAGGTTATTCATGAACCAGAACAGAATAAAACCGGCATTCAACACAAAGAAACGGTGATACCTGTGTACAAACTGCTTCATTGTGGAAGGCTGTCCCTCCACAATCGCATTGCCCGCAACCGCCTTTGCGTGATTGTCTTTCACCGGTACCGGGAAAAAGATCAGAAATGCGATCAGGCATGCATAGATCACCGCAAATACCGGTATGATGACTTCACTTCCAAACATCTCAGTCACATTGCCCATAACCAGTGCCATCATTGCATAACCAAGGGAACCGATGGATCTGGCAAACCCGAAGTTCAGGTGATAGCCGTTGTTGGTAAACTGCAGACAAAGAGATGTGATAAACGGAGACAGTGCAGACTGCAGTGACATGGCAGTCAGAAAGAACATCATTGTCGGCAGGAATGTATGCGGCAGAAATGCAAGACCGGCAAACGCGGCCACACATACACTCATGATGACAATCAGGTAATACTTCAGTGGAATATGTTCACTTTTATCTGCCATGATACTGAACAGCTGGGCAAACACACAGCTGATCAGAGCGGACAGTGAAGTGGCGATACCGATCTGACCGGTTGTAAAGCCTCTGCCGGATAAGAACAGAGCAGCAAAGTTGGTAATTACAAGGCAGTCCATGAAGTATCCGGCCTGTAATATGGAATACCGGATTGTCGGACCTTTTTTCAATACAGACATGTACAATTCCCCCCATCCAAGGACAGAAGTATACCGCATTCCTGCGTTTTGTATAGCATGGAAAGACATTCAGACATCTTATTTCAGCGCATTCTGTCATGATACAGTCATGGAAGGAAACCAGAGCAACATGACAATCGGAACACAACTCAGAAAATACAGAACAGAACACGGATACAGCCACCAGGAAATCATACATCAGTCTGGGATCTTCTGTCAGACACTCAGTGCATGGGAAAATGACAGGAGTCTGTCTGATCCGTCTTTCACAACTGTATGAAATCACAATCGATCAACTCGTACAAAGCGAAAAACAGACGGGAACACAAAAGAATGGATCTTTGATACAGTTTCATCCGGTATGATACAAAGACATGCGAAAACGCTGTCCCACAGACATGGAATCCATACTTCAATATCATTGAAGTCAATGAGGAAGGACTGACAAGCACAAAGTATTTGGACTCAATGACAAAACGGTATCAGATTTCTGACCCGTTATGTATTCCGTATAAAGAAATCGCCTTTGTCAGACTTCCTGTATTCAGAAGGATCAGCACAGCGGTAAGAAGAAAACTGTTGTGACATTTTACGATACGTTTGCCCTGCAGATACATCTGAAACGGAAACTGATCATCCGCCATAGGTGCATTCCACAAAAACGATCATATTACGATTACCAACCCAAGGGAAATCCCTTTGAGTCAACAGGAAATCGAACGCCATACAGGTAAATCGGATATTGGATTGTACTGACAATTGCATTGGGAATGCGGGTATGTGCGTAAAAAAGGATCATCATGGACATTCCGATGATCCTTTGTTTTACAGTTCAAATGCTTCTGTCGCGACATCTTTGACCAGATCTATCTTCTTCCACTGTGCTTCTTCACTGATCAGGTTGCCTTCTGCTGTGGAGGCAAAACCGCATTGCGTCGATACACACAGCTGATTGATATCCACATATTCTGCCGCATTTTTCACTTTGCGTACAAGTTTTTCACGGTCTTCCAGTTCATCACTTCGTGTGGAGACAAGTCCAAGTACGACTTTCTGTCCTCTCAGTTTCTTCAGCAGTCTGAAGTCACAGTAACGGTCATCATCGAATTCCATGAAGAATCCATCAAACGGAAGTGAGAAAATGGTATCCGCAATCTCATGGTATGTCGCATTGTAGAACTTTCTTGAACGCAGGTTTCCCTGACACATATGCAGTGTCACTGCCAGATCATCCGGTTTTGTCTCAAGGATCTGTTTTGCGGTATCGTAGAATACCTGTTTGACCTTTTCGATTTCAAAGCCGGCATTGACAATTTTTGCCTTGAATCCATCATCACACAGTGCAACCCATACCGGATCGTCCAGCTGCAGATAACGGCATCCGGCATTGTAGAATGAGGCAATTGCCTTCCTGTATACCTCTACAAAATCTTTTGCCAGGGCATCAATATCCTTACCGTAGAAGTTGGCCTGATCGGTGGTAATCGTGTCCAGGAATACCATGTTAGGACCAGGTATATCCAGTTTACATGTCACACCGTATTCTTTGGCAACATTGTCAGCAAAAATGAAATGGTCAATAAACGGATGACTGTCATTCCATGTAATATGATCCACAATTTCAGTGGATCCCACAAGGGTATCCTGTCCAAACAGGTTCATGGTGTACGTCGTGAATTTCACACCACCAAGCGCTGCCAGGAAATCAGAATGGTACCAGCCTCTTCTGTACTCCCCATCGGTAATCACAGGATATCCATGCGCAGCCAGTTTCCCAATCAGTTCACGGATTGCCCTGTCTTCGGTTTCGGTTAATTCCTCTTTCCTGATTTTTCCTTCGCGGTAATCATTTCTTGCCTGTTTCAGATATTCCGGCCTCAGCATACTGCCCATAATATCATAACGGAATGGTGCCTTGAGTTTTGTCATACATTGTTCCTCACTGATTTCTTATGTATCAGTATATCTGATTTTCGGGTTTTACATAAGGAAATGAAATTGATAATCTGTTATCACTTTGATTGATGACACAATCTGATCAGAATCCAGAGTACAGATGAGTCAGAAGCAGTCTGGCAAATACAGGCATGCTTCGTTTCATTTTCAGTCAACCTGTGTTTAAAAGCACCCGCCAATGATGCAGGTGCCCTCATTCTGATTATGTCATCCATCCGTTATTGCATTGGTGTTGTGACTCCGGTTAACAGTTCACAATGTATGATGTCATTCCAGTGACGGCGGATGGCAATATCCGCTGTCAGATCCGTATTATTGTAGGAAATCGACCATTGGGTATTGCTGGTGACTTCTTCCGGGTTTGGATCCTGTGCTGCAGACTGCAGTGCGGTCCAGATCGTGTTGTCTGTGTAGCTGCCTTTTTCCTCATTCAGTACTTCCATGACTGCATCATAGCGTTCTTTGCCATGACCATAGATTCCGTTTTTCTGATCTGGAAGTACCCGATCCGGATGACGGATGAAGAAATTGGTAACTGCCGGTGATGGTGTATCAATGAGTTCTCTTGTTTCTCCCTCAATGTCATATTCTATGACTCTGCCGTCACCTGAAGCATCATTGATGTAGAAATGATAATCTCTGCCGGATGAGGCAAACATATCATAGCTTCTCAGCAGTTCCACTGCCTCTTCTGTTGTGGCAGCTCTATCGAGAACCAGACGGATTGCAAGAGTTGTAGAGATGACAGGTTTGCCTGTTTTCTGATGAACAGGTTCACTGTCAAGTGTCAGTACGGCAATCGATACACCCTTTTCATTCATGCCATCCAGGCAGATAAACGGTGCTGTCAGGGCTGCCAGTTTCTTTCTGATACTCTCATCAGGAACATTGGCACCGACATTATCCATTGCCGCAAAAGCAATGGATCTGTATCCTTCCTCTGGTGCAGTGTAAACAAGCATGGATGATGTATTCTTACTGAAATCGTAATTCCGTCCCATCAGTACATCTCCATCCGTATCCGTAAGACTGAGTACTGTACATCCGAAGTCTGGGGCTTTGATCGATACCGGTAAGAACGGCAGTGCTTCTTTCAGAATGGCATTGATCATTGTCTGATCATCCTGAATACCATAATCAATGATGTCATCAAGGCTGTAGTCATATCTGACATCCATACGGTAGAGATTATATCCATCCTCATAATCCGTTAACTGTTCAATACTGTTCATTGTCTGAATTCTTGTAAAATACATTCCCAAAAACACAAGCACGGCGAATACAATCACTGCCGGGATCGCAAGTAAAGCGATCAGTACAGGTTTCTTCATTTTCGTCATATCTGTTTACCTCCTTTACTGCTTTCTGATGATAGAAACCGATGATATACGGGTCAGTTACCCGATCATGTATCCGATGGATTCATACATGTCATATCAAAAATGATTGTGATGATTTGTGTATGATTTTCGAATATGTATGAATCGCCAGCGTATGACCTCTACAGGTACATCCATTTGTCCTGTTACAGGTAATGTAAATGTTCATTTATATTATAGCGCATATACACACTATATCAAGAAAGCGATTTTTACACTTACAACAGATGTAAAAAAAACAACAGAACCAGAAGGCATAAAAGCTTAACAGTTTGTATATAATTGTCTCGTTGAACTGAGCTCTTCCGAATGGTATTCTATAAATAGAAAGTGGAGGTGCGGCTGATATTGTAACTGCCGAGTACATGAGTGAGAATTCGGTATTTGCGGATGCATTTCATTTTTACATGTATAACGGAGAACAGGTTGTAAACCCTGATTCTCTGAAGGCAGTTGATACAAAAGAAACAGCATTACCATTCAAGGATGATGATACCGATGCTGTTCAAAAGTATCGTGACGTATTTAAACCCAATATGAATGAATTATTGAATATTTTATATATGAAAGATTCATGACCATTTTCATCGTTTATGACAACAACGGTGTACGCCTTGCAAATGCAGAAACATATGCCTTGCTGCTTCTTCAGGACAGTATGTCTGATACTGCAGGAAAAGCAGTAATCAAATCCGAAAAACATGTTGTCCCCATGATTTCATAAATGAGAATGAGTGAAAACAACTGTTTCTTCATCCGTAAGAAAAGGCACCTGCCAGATCAGACAGATACCTGACATATTAAACAATTATCACAATAAAATAATAAACGAGCCGGTTTCAATGAACTGACTCGCTTTTGTCGTATCTGTTGGTGTG
>JBJEFE010000019.1:0-15924 GCA_051873755.1 Bulleidia sp.
TTGTGTCCTGTTATCATTGACGGTTTTCGATGATAATCAGAGGCGGAAAGGAGGAAACCCATGAATCAGGAAAAAATCGGAAGATTTCTGAAAGAGCTCCGCATGGAAAAGGGATTGACCCAGGAACAGCTGGCAGAGAAAACAGACCTATCCAGACGTACTGTTTCCAGATGGGAAACAGGAAGTAATCTGCCGGATCTGGCACTGCTTGTGGAACTGGCTGATTTCCATGAAGTGGATATCCGTGAAATCTTTGAGGGGGGGAAAGAAAAGAGAACATGATGAATGATGAGAAAAAAGACACATTAAAACAGGCAGCTGCGTATACCGATCACCTCAAGGCAAAGATCATACACCGTCTGCACATTCTGTTTCTGATCGGCTGTATCGCACCTGTTTTTCGGACCGGAGGAATCCACGCCGCCGTATGATTTTGTCAAAGGCGTTTCACCTGGCATTTCCTGCGGTATGGTATCTGTCGGTGCAGTCATGACAGGCAGACATGCGGATCGTATCGTCAGATGGAAAGCGGAGCACGGCATCATCTGGTAATTATCAGAAAACATTATAAATTTATCGACAAACGATAATTAATGTGTATAATGGTAGTGTAAGGAGGTCATTGATATGACACTTGAAAAAACACTTCAGTTATCAGAAAAACTTCTGAAAATCGCAAGAGTATGCACGGTTGTGATCGGCGTGCTCGTCGTATGTTCCATTCTGATCCTTTATTACGGAAATGTTCCATTTGGAGATACTACAGCATATGTTCAGCTTGGCGTGCTCCGCGTGAATCTGACACAGGCTGGTATGACGGAAGCTGTTATCAATACAACTGTCATGCCATGGTCTGTTGCGGTAATTGCGGGATACTGTGTGATTTTCTATCTTGCACTGCGGGAGCTTGGAAAGATTGTTGATCTGGCACTGCAGTCCTCGGTATTTGAAAAGCAGATTTCAACAGGACTCAACCATCTTGCATGGTATGTGATTGCCGGCGGCGTAATCAATATCATTGCGGTGATGATGTCTGTGATCCGTATGAACGGCATGAACCTTGCGGCACTGTTCAATCCATCACTTGTTTCAGGGATACAGATGCAGTATACATATGATCTGGGATTCCTGGCTGTCGCATTTGTTCTGTTTCTGTTATCCAGGGTATTTGCCTATGGTGCACAGCTGCAGCAGCTGAGTGATGAGACGTTATAACAATGGGAAAAATCATATTACGACTGGATCGTGTGATGGCGGACCGTAAGATGTCGTTAAAGGAACTGTCTGAAAAGGTCGGTGTCACCAATGTCAACCTGTCAAAGATGAAAACAGGGAAGATCTCCGCCATCCGTTTTTCCACACTGGAGGCGATCTGTGCGGCACTGGATTGTCAGCCCGGAGATATTCTGGAGTATGTGAAGGAGGATCCACAGGCCTGACTGTTCGACAGTTGTATCGAATACGAACGGATGAATAAAGCATGAATTTGCGGAATCTGAATGTCTTTCACCAATCTGGAATGTTGTATGGCGCAAAGCGAAAGGACCGGAAGGTCCTTTTGACTTTGCAAAACAGTCATGCAGGAGTACAATGAGTTAAAAACGAGGTAAACACATGAAATCTGAACAACGGGAATGGATCGATCGTAAGGGAAGAACTGTGATCTTCCGCAGTGCGGAAAAGAAAGATGCCAATGATCTGATTGCCTATATGAAACAGACCGCAGCGGAATCGGATTTTCTGCTGCGTGAAATTGATGAGATCAGACTGGATGAGGCGATGGAATGCCGGTTTATTGAAGCCAATCTGACATCCTCAAGAGATGTGATGATTGTCGCAATTGTGGATGGAAAAACGGTTGGATGCTGTTCGGTATCGCAGAAGGGCATGTTGTCAAGAATCCGCCACCGCTGTGAACTTGCCTGTGCACTGATTGACGAATACCAGGGTGCGGGAATCGGTACAAAGATGATGGAAATGATGGAGACTGCAGCGAAAACCATGGGATATGAACAGATGGAACTGGAAGTTGTCGAAACCAACACAAAAGCCATTACCATGTACGAAAAATGCGGATTTGTCAGAACCGGTACAATGCCGGATGCCTTCCGTTACCGTAACGGTACATATGCAGGGTTGATTTCGATGATGAAGAAGGTAAATGGTTCTGATTGAGGGTAAGACCTGATCCGGGAATGGAAAAAGACCCGCTCGGGTCTTTTTTTTCAGGATACGATGATGACCGCAATACCGATCAGAACTAGGACAACACCGGTGACTCTGTTGAGTACCTTCGAATCTGCTTTGTTTGCAAATACAGCAGCGATTCTTGCCCATAACAGTGTGAATACAATACATAATACCATGATTGTAAGATCCGGCATACCGCCGATCATAAAGTGGGATACGGCACCGGTTAATGCCGTGAATGTCATGATGAACACACTTGTTCCGACTGCTGTTTTCAGCTCATATCCAAGCACGGACGTCAATATCAACAGCATCATCATACCGCCGCCGGCACCGACAAAGCCGCAGATCAGACCGATTACGGCACCGCAGATCAGAGACTGTACAGCACGTTTTTCCCTGGATACTTCCTGCATGGACTCCCTGGAAGTCATGACAGGCCTGACAATGAACTTGACACCGAGAAGAAGAGTCATGAACCGTGACAGGTTTCCCATCGTCGCCGATGGAAGTAACGATGCCAGCCAGCTGCCGGCAACCGTAAAGACAAGGACACTGACCATCATGATCAGGCCGTTGCGGATATCCAGATTTCCGTTTTTTCCGTATGTCCATGCGGATACGCCGCTGGCAAGAACATCGGAAGCCAGGGCAATTCCGACCGCAAGGTATGGATCCATGCCCAGAAATGCCGTCAGTACAGGGGTGATGACTGCCGCTGCACTCATCCCCGCAAAGCCTGTTCCAAGGCCCGCTCCCATACCTGCAAATAACGTTACCAGAATGATTTTCATCCATTCCATTTTGCATCACCTCTTTTGAAAACAGGACATATTATCGCACCTGTAACGACTGTATGTTTCAGACACATCCGTGGTTCTGTATAAAAAACAGTTCCCTGATCAACTGCGGGAACTGTTCTGTTTTCATTTGATTTTCGGAAGGGTTACCGTGAATGTGCTTCCCTCATTGACGCGGCTGTCAAGGGTGATGGAACCATGGCATCTCTGTACCGAATGCTTGACGATGGAAAGGCCAAGGCCTGTACCACCCGTTGCCCTGGAGTGGGATTTGTCCACTCTGTAGAAGCGCTCAAAGATTCTGGTCTGTGCTTCCTTTGGAATACCTCTGCCCTGATCCGATACGGAGAGAATGCTGTGATTCTTGTCCGCCTTTGTGGAAACCGTGATGGTGGTACCTTCATTGGAATACCGGATGGCATTGTCAATCAGGTTGTAGAAGATCTCATAGATCATTCTGTTATTGGCATGAACCGGTGCTTTTTCAAGCTTCTGTTCGATGGTGATGTTTTTACTGTATGCGGACGGTGTCAGAGCCTCAATTGTCTCACAGGCAAGATCCTTGAGATCAATATCGGTTTCCTCAACCGGTGCATCCTCATCCAGCTGGGAAAGACGGATGATATCATCAATCAGCGTCAGCATCCGTGCACTTTCCTTGTGAATGCGGTCATAGAACAGCTTCTCATCACCTTTTTTGACAAGTCCGTTCTGAAGCAGTTCGGTGCTGCCCATAATGGACTGCAGCGGTGTTTTCAGCTCGTGGGATACATTGGCACTGAATTCCCGTCTCTGTACCTCGGCACTGTATGTTTCGGTAATATCGTAGATCAGGATGGAGGAACCGGTCAGTACACCTCTTGAAAAGATCGGTCTTCCCACCACCCGTAATGTCATATCATCCTTCTGCATGACACCCTCGGTATCCTTTCCCTGCAGTGTCAGCTCCAGTGTATGCAGAATCTGTTCCTCATGGAGAAGGTCATCCATATGCGCCTCATCGATATGGAACAGTGATATGGCAGCGTGATTACATGCGATGACATGTCCGTCGGAATTACACAGAATCAGGGACTCGGAAATATTGTCCGTGATGGTTGTGAATTCCTTTTTCTTCTGATGCATTGTTTCAATCTGACGTTCAATCTGCTGGTTCTGGTTGTGAATCTTTGTCAGCAGCGGACGGATTTCCTCATAGCTGTTGTTTTCCAGAGGGTGATCCAGGTCAATTTTATTGATCGGATCCGCAATCTTTGAGGAAAGATAGTTTGCCGCAAAGCCGGATACCGCAATGGCAAGAATATAGATCCACAGAATCGGTGTTGCCAGTTTCAGTGTCAGGGCCAGCACGGAATCGTTTGTCTGCGAAACACGCAGTACCGTTCCGTCATTCAGACTTCTGGCATAGTAGTAGGTTTCCTTGGCAATGGTGGAGGAGTAGCGGTGTACGCTTCCTTCTCCGTACAGCTTTGCCTCAATGAATTCCTCACGTGTTGCGTGATTTTCCAGCTTTGACGGATCTGTCTGGTTGTCATACAGCACCGTTCCGTCATCATCAATCCAGGTGATGCGGTAGTCCTGCACATCCAGGGAATCCAGATACCGACTGCCTGAGCTTTCGATACCCGCCGCAGCCAGTTCCGCCTCCGAGGACAGTCTTGACATCTCAATGGATGAGAAGTTCTGATTCAGCACAAGTATGATCAGAACAAGCGAGACGCACAGCGTGCCTGTCATCGCAATCAGAATATTCTTAAACAGTTTCTTTTTCATGGTTGTCTTTATAGCGGTAACCCACACCACGGATCGTTTCGATGCAGGAACCGGCTTCTTTCAGTTTTGTTCGCAGTGTACGGATATGAACATCAACGGTACGTGTTTCTCCGTCATAGTCCAGACCCCAGATCTCATTTAACAGTCTGTCTCTTGTAAATACGATATTCGGATGGCTCATCAGAAGCTTGAGCACCGAGTATTCCTTGAGTGTCAGTTCAACCGGTTCACCTTCAACCCTGACCTCATGGGTATCATCATTCAGGCTGATCCGGTCGGTTGTGATAACCGACGGTGCCTTCTTCTGGGAACGGCGCAGTACCGCTCTGACTCTCGATACCATTTCCATCATTCCAAACGGTTTGGCAAGGTAGTCATCCGCACCGGTATCCAGTCCGGAAATCTTGTCGAACTCGGTTCCCTTGGCACTTGCCAGGATCACCGGGATATCCATCAGCTTCGGATCCTTTTTCATCTTCTGCAGAATATCCATTCCGCTGATATCCGGTAACATGATATCCAGCAGCACAAGATCCGGCATGCGTTTTCGTAAAGCCTCAAAGAAATCCTTTCCGTTTTCAAAGCCGATTGCTTCATAGCCTGTGGAATTGAGCGTGTAAATCTCAATCTCACGTATGCTTGTATCATCTTCCACACAATAGATCAGTCCCATTGTCATTACCTCCAGAGTCTTTGAATACATTTTACATACTCTTCTGACAGTTCCTATTTTAGAAAGACTTTGTTAAATCGTAAAAGAGCACAATGTAAAATACATGTAAATTATACAAAGTTTTGCGTAAATTTCCGTTTCTGGTGTACGATTATGGCATGGAAATGATAACTTCGCTGCAGAATGCAAAAGTAAAACGATGGACGTCCTATCATAAGAAGAAGGACAGAGATAAAGACGGCAGATTCCTGGTTGAGGGGGAACACCTGATTCAGGAGGCAGGAACAGCCGGGATTCTGGAGACCGTGATTACCGATCTGGCGGATCAGGCAGATGACTCCATGGTTGTGGTAACCCCGGCGGTCATGAATAAACTGTCCGAAAATGTATCGGCGGTGCACTGGATCGGCGTATGCCGTAAAAAAACGGATGTGCCAAAACAGCACAACCGTGTTCTGATTCTCGATGGGATACAGGATCCGGGAAACCTTGGTACCCTGATCCGTACCGCATGTTCATTCAGTTTCGATGTCATCTATGTCTCAAAACAGACATGTGATCTGTACAACGACAAGACAATCCGCTCCACCCAGGGAGCTCTGTTTCACATTCCCGTGATCTCTACAGACATCCGTCAAAAGATTGCAGAACTGAAACAGGAGGGGGTACAGTGTATCGCCACAAGCCTGGAACAGTCAAAGACAATGCGGGAAATCCCTGCCGTAAAGCAGATGGCCTTTGTGCTTGGCAATGAGGGACAGGGGGTATCCCGACAGGTCATGGACCTGTGTGATGAAAGGCTTCGCATTGAAATGCACGGCTTTGAATCACTGAATGTGGCGGTCGCCGGCGGAATTGTGATGTACACATACCGCCAGGACTAGATATCCATGCGCTTCTGATAACCGCCCGTTACCCGGATCGGGTCATGGGTGATGATGAATGCCTTCGGATCGATTTCAAGAATATCTCTACGGACTTCGGCTTCCTCCTTCTTGGCTACGATGGAGACAAGCACGGAAGTCTTTCTGTTTGTATAGGCCCCTTCGCCTGACCATTCCGTTACACCTCTGACATAGCGCTTCATGATCATGTCTGCCACTTCCGGATGGTGGGTGAAGATCATCAGCTCCACTTCAATGTTCTGTGTATGGTAACGGTCTACCGCAAAGGAGAAGAACACGATCCACAGTACCGAATAGATGGCTGTGGAAACACTGAACAGAATCCCGCAGATCGAATACAGACATGCGTTATAGAATATGGAGAGTTTTCCGACCGAGAAATTTTTCAGCCTCGACGTCAGAAACAGTCCCAGCAGATCCAATCCGCCTGCCGTACCGCCGTTGCTCAGGATGATGCCGCATCCGATCCCGCCCAGAATTCCTGAAATCATGATGCCCGCAAGCGTGTCATTGATTAAAGGAACTGCAGGGGATGGGACGAATGACAGAATCATTGTCTGTACCATCAGGGATACCACGGTGCCGTACAGGGTACGCCTTGCCATAAAGCGGTATGCCATGATGAAAAGCGGAATATTGAATGCCAGGTTGATGATACCCGTCACATCCAGTCCCGATATATGCGCAAAGAATACATTGCGGATCAGCTGTGCAGTACCGACAATACCTCCAGCAAACAGATTCAGCGGATTCAGAAACAGCAGGACCGACAATGCATACAGAATGGAACCTGCCGCAATCATCACCCAGTTTTTCCATGTCAATGGCTTGGGTGGTACATATATTGTTTCACTCATTGTCTAATACCCGTATCCAAACCGTGTTTCATTTTCCACAACCGGAATGGATTTGACACTCATGTCATCCACCCGGATAAACCGGTTGCCCTGTCTGACTCTGACAAGGAAATCATCGATGACGGCTTCCTCTCCCTGAACCTGGATTTCCACCATGCCGTTGTTCAGATTCTTCACACTGCCCGTGAGGTTCCGCATCTGTGCCTGCATCATGCAGTAGCTGCGCATTCCCACGCCCTGCACTCTGCCTTCCACAATCACCAAATATCTTCTGATCATTTCTGATTCTCTCTTTCCTGTTTTCCATTATAATACAGAATGTATGAACAGTTTATTATTCAGTGGACCGGATTTTGATACAAAGTGGGCATATGCCTCTGTATCACCATATCTGAAAAAGGACGGCAGTGTGCTGATTCTGCCGTTTCTGTACAGCGACGAGTGGAGTGAGGATGACAGGGAATGGGAATTCCGATACCGGAAGGAATCAAGGGAATATGAAAGGATCATGACACCCTTCCGCAATCATCAGATCAAAGATGAACAGATCACCTGGCTCAACCCGAATACGACAGACCATGAAACAGCTGTCAGAAGGATTGCACAGGCGGATATCATCTACATGTGCGGGGATCATCCGGATGCGATGATGCGCACGATCACAACCCTTGACCTGCAGAGAACATTCCTGGAGTTTGAGGGGACGATGATCACGGATGCCTGTGCCTCCTTCATTATCATGGACCGCTTTGATTCTGCCTATGAGTGGGAGGATCAGATGTGCAACGGAATCGGCCTGTACCGCGGGTTTGCGGTTGAACCGGGTTATGTTGAGGATGTCAGGCATCTCGAAAGACTGATCCGGGACATTGAAATGCATGGCAAAGCGGTGTTTGGATTCGGGAAAGACGGCGGTCTGATCATCAGTAACGGGCATTATGAGATGCTCGGCAATGCATTTACATGCAGTGCATACGATCTTGAAAACATCTACCAGGCACTTGCGGATGCGCGAAGCAGACTGGAATATTATGGAGGCAACGGCCTCTGGGAGGAATAAAACATGCTTGAAATCAATACAAAGGCACCGGACTTCACACTGCAGGACCAGAACGGCAATGCCGTATCCCTGCATGATTACCTTGGTAAAAAGGTCATTCTTTACTTCTATTCAAAGGACAACACGTCCGGCTGCACAAAACAGACATGCGCATACAACAGCCTTGTGGACGAATTTGCCATGAAGGGTGTCGAGGTGATCGGTATCTCAAAGGACTCCGTTTCCTCACATCAGAAATTCAGTACAAAATACGATCTGAAGTTCACGATTCTTGCGGATCCGGACAAAACGGTGCTGCAGGCATATGATGTGCTGAAGGAAAAGACGATGTACGGCAAAAAGGTCATGGGTACGGTTCGCTCCAGTTATCTGATTGATGAAAACGGCATGATCATTGCGGTAAAGGCCAACGTCAGGCCGGATACCAATGCGCAGGACATGCTGGAGCTGGTATGAAGATTCTCATCTCTCCCGCCAAGACAATGCATGAGGGAACGGGTGAATATGAAACCCTTCCCGTCTTTCTGTCTGAAACCCAAAAACTGCTGGATGTCATGAAGACAAAGTCATTGTCTCAACTGCAGGACATGTTTTCGTGTTCCGTGAAAATTGCGGCAGTCAACCAGACACGGTATCAGAAAATGAACCTGCATGAAAACCTGATGCCTGCCTGGCAGCGTTATACCGGCATGCAGTATAAGAACCTGGATGTGGAAACACTGTCTTTACAGGCAAGGGAATATCTGAAACACAATCTTCTGATTCTTTCCGCATTTTACGGGATCTTACGACCGACGGACGGTATTGTGACATACCGGCTGGATTTCAATACACATCTGGAAGTGGCAGGATACCGGAATCTCTATGATTTCTGGAAGGACAGGGCGTATGCACAGGTATGGAATGAAAAGCTGATCTGCCTGGCTTCCGATGAATATGCAAAGATGATTACACCGTATGTCATGCCCGGGCAGATGATCACCATCCGTTTTGTACAGAACAGAAACGGGAACCTGGTGTCCGCAAGCACCCTTGCCAAACAGGCAAGAGGACGGTTTGTACGGTACATGGCGGAAAAGGAAATCACGGACGTGCAGGATCTGAAGGCATTCCATGAGGGCTTTACATTCCTGAAAAAGGCTTCGGATGAGGAAGTGTATACGTTTGTGAAAGACTGAAAATCGTTCATTGCAAAAAGGGTGGACTTTGACTATAATGTGATGGTTAAAGCGTTTAAAAGAAAAGACCAGTAATCGAAAGGAAATCACAAAGAGAGGGACCCGCAGGCTGAAACGGTCCTGTGAGATCGTCGATGAATTCACTTTTCCAGCGGGGTTAATCACCCACGTGTGTTCACGTTACGAACAGAATCAAGGTGCGTATGACACAAAGTCATGCGAATCAGGATGGTACCGCGTATATTACGTTCCTGTTTGACGACAGGAACTTTTTTTTCAGGAGGAAATCAGAAAATGAGTGATCGAATTGAAGAAGTCCGCAGTGCGGCACTGCAGGCAGTTGCGGATGCGAAGAACCTGGATGAACTGAATCAGATCCGTGTTCAGTACCTTGGCAAGAAGGGACTGATCCAGGATATGATGAAGGAAATGAAGGATCTTCCAAAAGAGGAAAAACCGGCATTTGGACAGAAGGTCAATAGCACAAAGAGTGAAGTGACTGCAGCTTTGGAAGCCAGACAGGCGGAGCTTGCAAAAATTGCGACAGCCCGGAAGCTGGAAAAGGAAAAGATCGACATTACCCTTGCGGGTGATTCCATCCGTCTTGGCACAACCCATCCGCTTGTCATGATCCAGCAGGAGATCGAGGATCTGTTCATCGGCATGGGATACAAGGTTGCGGAAGGTCCGGAAGTGGAACAGGATTACTACAAC
Source organism: Bulleidia sp. (assembly GCA_051873755.1). Taxonomy (GTDB): domain Bacteria; phylum Bacillota_I; class Bacilli_A; order Erysipelotrichales; family Erysipelotrichaceae; genus Bulleidia. The sequence goes on from JBJEFE010000019.1 coordinate 10,151, forward strand.
TTTGAGCTTGCCAATATTCCGAAGGATCATCCGGCAAGAGACATGCAGGATACTTTCTATATTGATCCAAACACACTGTTGAGAACACATACAACCGCCATGCAGATGAGGGAGCTGGAAAAGGCACACGGACAGAAGCCGATCAAGCTGATCTGCCCTGGTAAGGTATACCGCAGAGATGATGACGATGCGACCCATTCCCACCAGTTCATGCAGAGTGAGGGACTGGTTGTCGGTGATCATGTGACACTGACAGACCTCAAGGGAACACTGGAATACATGGCAAACAGACTGTTCGGAAACGGCCGTCAGATCCGTTTCAGACCATCCTATTTCCCATTCACGGAACCTTCCGTTGAAGTCGATGTCTCCTGTCCTTTCTGCAACGGCAAGGGATGTTCCGTATGTAAGGGTTCCGGCTGGATTGAAATTCTGGGTGCCGGCATGGTACATCCGAATGTATTCCGCATGAACGGCTTTGATCCGGAAACAACATCCGGTTTTGCCTTCGGGGTAGGTCTGGAAAGAGTTGCGATGCTGAAGTACGGCATCAACGATATCCGCAACTTCTATCTCAACGATGTCAGATTCCTGAAGACATTCGATCGTTTTGACTGAGGGAGGAAGAGAAGATGAAATTAAGTTATAAATGGTTAGGTAAATACGTTGATCTTTCCGGTATTTCTCCGGAAGAACTGGCGGACAGAATGACAACGGCAGGACTGGAAGTCGAAGGCATTGAACCGATGGCACAGGCCAGCGGTCTTGTAATCGGTGAGGTTCTGGAGTGTGAGGATGTCGAAGGAACGCATTTACATAAGACACAGACAAATGTCGGTGAGCGCACATATCAGATTATCTGCGGTGCTCCAAACTGCCGTCAGGGACTGAAGGTCATCGTGGCACTTCCTGGTGCGAAACTGCCTGGCGGTACAATTGAGGCAAAGCCGCTGCACGGCATGGAATCCAACGGTATGTTATGTGCTCTGTTTGAACTGGGTGTTGACAGAAAGTCCCTCCGTCAGGATCAGATTGACGGCATTGAGGAACTGCCTGCCGATGCGCCGGTTGGAGAAACGGACGTGCTTGGATACCTGGGTCTGGATGATACCATCCTGGATGTATCCCTGACACCAAACCGTGCGGACTGTTCCGCCATGTGGAATATGGCAAAGGAAGTCGGTGCGATCCTGCACCGTGAAGTAAAGTGGCCGGACTGTGAAGGTCAGGCTGATATCGGTACAGACGGGGATTTTGAAATCCGCCTGGAAACGGAAAAGTGCTCCTGCTATTACGGAAAGGTTGTCAACCATGTCAAGGTCGGACCGTCTCCGAAGTGGCTGCGTGAATATCTGAATGCGGCAGGCATGAACTCCATCAACAACGTCGTTGATATTTCCAACTATGTCATGCTGGAAACAGGACAGCCTCTGCACTATTACGATCTTGCCAAGCTGAAGAAACACGAAATCACGGTTGTGGATGACAGGCAGCTGAAGATGACAGCACTGGACGGTGTTGAATTTGATATTCAGAAGGGCGATATTCTGATCACAACTGACGGTGAGGCAACCGGTATTGCCGGCATCATGGGTGGTGAGGAATCCATGATCGACGAGAATACAACCGGGATCTTCATCGAAGCCGCACACTTTGATCAGGCCAGCATCCGCCGCACATCCATCCGTCTCAACCTGATTACGGAAGCTGCCCAGAGATTTACAAAGGGCATTGAAACACCTGCCATGGCAAAGGCAGTTGACAGATCCGTACAGCTGTTGAAGGAATATGCGGAAGCGGACGGATTTGAAAAGACAGTCATTGCCGGTGAAACAGGCTATGTACCGCAGGTTGTGACAGAAACACTGTCCCACTGCAACGGTCTGCTTGGAACAGACTTCACAATGGAACAGGTTGTGGAGACACTGCAGTGGCTTGACTTCAGACCGGAAGTCAATGGGGATGAGATCACATGTCATATTCCTTCCTACCGTATTGATATCGATGGAAAAGCGGACATTGACGAGGAAGTTGTCAGACTGCTTGGCTTTGATTCCCTTGGGTCCACACTGCCGCAGGTCAGCGCAACGGTCGGTCAGCTGACACCTGTTCAGCAGTTCCGCCGTACAACAAGAGAAATGATGAAGGCATTCGGATTCAATGAAATCATGACCTACACACTGGTCAATGAGGACTATGCAAGAAACGGGTTCAACCCGCTTGGAGAGCCGGTGGCTCTTGCCATGCCGATGAGTGAGGCAAGAAAGGTTGTCCGTACCAATCTGATTGATTCCGTCATGGAGGTTGTGCAGTACAACCGTGCCCGCCAGAACAGCGATATTGCATTCTTTGAAATCTCCAAGGTGTATGCCCAGGGGAAAGAAGATGAACGTCTTGCGATTGTCATCAACGGCGACATGCAGGCGGACAGACTGCACAAATATGCAATCCATGGTGATTTCTACGCTCTCAAGGGCATGATCATGACATGGTTCTCAAGATTCGGTATTGCCGAAAGCAGAATCGTTGTCCGTGAGAATACAATGGATACCGTTCACTTCCATCCATACAGAAGTGCGGAAGTGCTGATGGATCGAAAGATGGTCGGTGTGTTCGGTCAGCTGCATCCGGAATATGCCGCAAAGTATGACTGTAAGGACGCATGTTATGCCGAACTTTCCATTGAACCGCTGCTTGCCGCAAAGACAGGCAGAATCCGCTTCAGTGAATTGCCGAAGTATCCGTCCGTTTCCCGTGACATCGCACTTGTTGTCGACCGTACGGTCACAGCCGGTGAGATTCTGAAGACAGCGAAGAGCTCCGGCGCCAGGATTCTGATCAAAGCGGAAGTATTCGATGTGTATGAAGGCGAACACGTGGAAGAAGGAAAGAAGTCTGTTGCGGTATCTCTGACCTACCAGAGTGACCATACTCTGAAGGAAGATGAGATCACAGCAGCACATCAGAGAATTCTTGATAATCTCAAGAAGCGCGTAAACGCAGAACTGCGCGGCTGATGCATGATTACCGTATATCTGAAAGGGTATACGGTTTTTGTTGAAAACGGTGAACGTTCTGTCAGATTGTTGTTCACAAATCGCAAACAAAGTTTATACATACTAACTCAATTGTTCACGAATATGAACAGAATTCAGTTGAAACGGTTTCTTTTATTGGTATAATAAAAAAGAACATTTCAGAAAGGATTTTATGACCATGAAATTACAGAATGTTTTATTTGCAGGTGCTCTTGCACTCTCTCTGGGTGCTTGCAGCTCCAACACACCTAGCGCAGCTTCTTCTGCAGCATCTTCCTCCGGCGAAGACGAAGTCGTTACAGAAGGACACTACAACGTAGCCAACATTACAGGCAGCACAGTTACTGAACTGTACTTCTACCAGACAGGTTCTGAAGACAAGGGTGAAAACTACGCAGAAGGCGGACTCGAATCCGGTAAGACTGTGACAGTTGACATCACTGTTGATGAAGAAACTGCAGCTGCAGGCTATGCCATGACAGTTGAATATACAGCTGAAGGCGGCGAACCTGTTGTTGTATTCGACAAACTGCACCTTGAAGAAGCAGACATGTATCTGAAGAAGGCTAAGGATGTTACAGGTGGTGCTACACCATTCTCCATCGTTACTACAGGTACATACAACGTTACAAACGTATCCGGCGAAAAGGTTACAGGCCTGTACTTCTATCAGACAGGTTCTGAAGACAAGGGCGAAAACTACGCTGCAGACGGACTGGACGTAGACGCTTCCGTTACTGTTGACATCGAAGTTGACAAGGAAGCTGCGATTGCCGGTTATGCAATGACTGTTGAATTCGAAACAGAAAGCGGCGCAACTGCAGTTGCATTCGACAACCTGCATCTCGAAGAAGCAGATATGTATCTGAAGCCTGTCGCTGACGTTGAAGGCGGCGCTACACCATTCCTGAACGCTGAATAATCACGTTTTGAATGATTGAGATCTGATCGGACTGATCAGGTCTTTTTTTTGTCATATCCCTGAAAATGAAAATTTCTTCAGAAAACTTGAAAACATTTCATTTTATGGTAAATTGTCATTGAAAGAGTTGCTAATATGAGTAACAAATATTGGAGGGTTGATCCTGATGCAGTATGACAGAACACAGCTTCTGACTTCCAGACTTCACGTGTCACGCCTGTCGGTTTACCGTGAACCGCATCATACGGTTCTGCGTTATGACAGGGCATTTTTGCTTGGATTTGACCACACTGAAAATGATGAGGACTGGGTATTGCAGTGTTCACTGGCCATTCATGATGCGGCCGCAAAGTTCCGCTATATGGAATATGCAAAGGCTTTGAAAAAGGCACGTCCGGATCTGGATGACAGTTCCGTTGAAGAGGAGGCGAAACTCCTGGAATGGAAACTGTTCTCACTGGATGGTTTCTGCAGGGTCCTGCAGGAGGAGACAGCGTAAAGCTGTTCTTTTTTTCTGAAAAGCATTAGCACTTTTATTGACAGTGTGCTAACCGATGAGCATACTCTCATCTTCAACACCTGTGGAAAGCTGAAATGCGCGCAGAGCCCATAAATAAAGGGTTTGCGCGCATTCTTTGCTTTCGAAAAATGCAGTATGGGCCATTCAGCCCTCTGATTTTTCTGCAGTTTATTCAACCTGGCTGGTTCGTAGTACTTTTTATCCAGGTCCAGCCTGAATACCTGCTCCAGGGCATCCAGTGTATCTGATTCTGTATAACATGCATGATAGAACAGATTCGTACATTCAGCTGCGTTCATGTTCTGCAGAGTTTCGATCATCTGTGATGTTGTACAGTGAGCCTTGATCCTGTCTGCCTTGCAGTGATATACAGGTCTTGAACTGAAGTCTGTCTTCAGTACTCTGAAGCAGTCCTCAACCGTATATCTTCTTGACTGGATCTCAATGATCTCTTTCTCATTCATATCAAAGATGTCTGTCGCTATTGCATAGAATCCATCGTACTTCTCTTCTTCCTGAATTTTTCAGGATCCATATGACTCAGAATGTTTTTGCCACGCTCAATCTGTCTGTTTCAGAACTGCTTTTGACTTTACCTGTTTTGTTTTTCCATTCCTGTATGTCTTTGTTTCAGATAATCCAGGATCCACCAGCTGATCAACAGGAACGGTCTTATAGATGTATCCGTCATAGTATTCTCTGTTGTTTTCGTCGTCTTTCGTAAAAGTCTTCATGAATTCAAGTGAGGCTTTTTGGTCATTGCCTGAGAAACGGTAATCACAATCATTGAATACTGCCTGCTTGAGTACATCATTCAGCTTTCTGATGGATTGTGTTACGACAGATTTCCTTCCACCAAAGTCATTGAACAACCGTGTGTCTGTATATCCATGTCCTCCGTCAGAACAGCAGATGATGTCCTTGTCTTTAAACATCTCAGGCATCTTCTTCTCAGCAGGGACAGCACATATTGACTCGTTGTCCCTTCCTGAATTGATGCACATGCTCAGAGGAATACCATCTCCATCCATAAACAGTTCCATCTGAACAATCGGATCAGGTCGGTGTTCCCTGGATGGACCATACTTCAGTAATCCCTTAATAAATTCATCAGTTACTTCATCAATGACATCCTCGTCTTCTGTTTCCTTCTCAAAGTAAAAGCTGGTGCAGTCAAAGTAACAGACACTTGTGTTTCTTCTGATCACGCTGTTACCTGTATTGAACAGATGAGTAAGGTATTCATCGTAGTTTTCATTCAGCACATCCATAAAGCGCAGTATGTTCTGGTGAT